>NZCQ01000052.1 GCA_002688335.1 Candidatus Pacearchaeota archaeon
AGTGGTGAGGGTTGAGTGATTAAAATGGAAGTTGAAGAAAGTATTGAAGAGAGAGAAATAAGAAGTTGGAAAAGGAAATTGGTTTGGGCTTGGGCTCTTACAGTTCCTATAATGATAATTATGTATTCTGGAATGGTTTTTGGATTCCACATAGTAAGTATGGAAGTTATGCCGATATTCTTATTGATCTTAGGATTCCCAGTCATATTCGTTATTGGATTTGATACTATAAAAATGGGAATGAGGGGATTTTATACTTTTTATTTTAGTATGGATTCGCTTATTGCTTTAGGAACAGTTATTGCTTATTTGACGGGATTTTTTTCTTATTTTGGGTTGGCTCAAGATTATTCTGGAGTTAGTAGTATGATCATGACTATTTTTATTACAGGGAAGTATATTGAAGCTAAGGCTAAGGGGAGGGCAAGTAGTGAGATTAGAAAGTTGTTGGAGTTGGGGGCTAAGAAGGCCCTTGTTTTGAGGGGAAAGAAAGAAGTTGAGATAGATATTTCTGAAGTTAAAATTGGGGATGTGATGATTGTTAAGCCTGGAGAGAAGATTCCTACTGATGGGATTGTTGTTAAAGGAGAGAGTTCGATTGATGAAAGTATGGTTACTGGTGAGAGCATACCTAGTGATAAGAGTGTTAAAAGTATGGTTATAGGGGCTACTTTAAACCAAGATGGTGTTTTATATATTAAGGCTACTAAAGTTGGAAGCGACACTTTTTTGGCTCATATAATTGAACTGGTTGAAGAGGCCCAAGGTAGCAAGGTTCCGATCCAGGCATTTGCTGATAAGATAACTAATGTGTTTGTTCCCGTGATCTTATTTGTGGCATTGATTACTTTCGGGAATTGGTGGATCTTCTCAGGAGATTTGAGTAGATCGATTGGAGTTGCTATTGCAGTTTTAGTTATAGCTTGTCCTTGTTCTCTAGGGTTGGCCACTCCTATTGCATTGATGGTTGGTAGTGGAATGGGGGCTAAGAGGGGGATATTAATTAGGAAGGGTGAGGCCATTCAGACAATGAAAGAAGTTAAGATAGTTGTTTTTGATAAAACTGGTACGATAACTAAGGGAAAGCCAGAAGTTGTACAGGTTTATTCTCTAACTAAAATTGATAAGAAAAAAATGCTGAATAAAGCTGCTTCACTAGAAAAGTTAAGTGAACATCCTATTGCTAAGGCCATTGTTGATTATGCTAATCTGAAGAAATATAAAGATGTTGAAAAGTTTAAGATCCTGAGAGGTAGAGGGATTGAAGGGATTATTGATAAGAAGAAATATGTTATTGGAAATGCTTTATTGATGAAAGAAAATAAGATTTCTATTGATAAGATTAAGAAAGAGATTGAGAAATTGGAGAATGATGGTAAGACTACTATGATTGTTGCTGAGAATAAGAAGGTTTTGGGAGTTATAGGGGTTGCTGATGCTGTTAAGGACGATTCTAGGAAAGCTATTAGAAGGTTAAGAAATAATGGATATAAGACAGTAATGATAACTGGAGATAATGAAAGAACTGCTAGGGCTATCGCTCGCGAGGTTGGGATTGATGAAGTTATTGCAAATGTTTTGCCAGGAGATAAAGCTGAGAAAGTTAGAGAGTTGCAGAAAGAGGAAATGGTTGCTTTTGTTGGAGATGGAATAAATGATGCTCCTGCCTTGAAACAAAGCAATGTTGGAATTGCTATGGGAACAGGTACAGATATTGCTATTGAAGCAGGAGATATTGTTTTGGCTAATGGATCTTTAGAGGGAGTTGTTTCTAGTATCAATTTGAGTAAGGCTACATTTAGTAAGATTAAACAGAATTTGTTTTGGGCTTTTGCCTATAATGTTATTGCAATACCTCTTGCTATTGGAGGGGTTTTACACCCTGTAATTGCTGAGATTGCTATGGCTTTGTCATCAATTACTGTGGTAAGTAATGCTAATTTATTAAGAAGGAGGAAGATCTAATTTTTAACCATGGTTAAAGAATAACTAAAAGTTTAAAAATCATCAATTTTGAGTAATAAAATGAAAAACAGAAATTTGATGGGATTGATACTACTAATTATTGTGATTAGTTCTGTTACTAGCGTAATTGTTTACAATGTTATAGAAAATAAAAGTAATGAAGATCATATGTATGATTTTTATGCTGCAGAGGCTGCTGTTCATGTTAGCCCACACCACATAAGGAAGCACATGGCTCAAGGCGACGATAGTTTTATTTTAGTTGATTTGAGAAGTGAGGAAGAATATGTTGAAGAGCATATAATAACTGCAGTGAATGTTCCCGCATATAAGAGCAGAGACAAGTCTGATTATGGAGCTGTTGAAAGAATTGTTGGAGAGTTTGAGAAGTTGATTAAGAATAATCCTGGAAAAGAGTTAATTGTTTATTGCTATAGCGGCCCTTGTATGACTGGAAGGAAGGTTGGAAAAATGCTTGCAGATAGGGGAATTTATGTGAAGCATCTTGGCATTGGATGGAATGAGTGGAGATATCATTGGACGATTTGGAATCATGAGCATGAATGGGATGAGACAGATGTGATGGATTATGTGATTGGAGGAAGTGAGCCTGGAGAAATGGAAGGGGTTAAGAAAGTTGAAGGGTGTGTTGAAGGAGGATTTGGATGTTAAATGGTAAAAGAATTAATAGCTAGTGGTATTGAAATATTGACCGTTATTAGTACTGCCTTAATTGGATTACTATTGCTATTGTTTATATTAAAATTTGTTTTTAGGAAAGACACTGATTTGTATAAGGATATTGTTCATTTCCTTCAAGATCATTATTTAATTATTGGGTTTATTGTTTCATTGGTTGCTACCTTGGGAAGTTTGTTTTACTCAGATATAATGGGATATAATCCTTGCAAGTTATGTTGGTATCAGAGAATTTTTATGTATCCTCAAGTAATATTATTTGGTATTGCGTTGAAGACAAAAAGAAAATCTATTATTGCTAATAGCATGTGGTTATCTGGTTTTGGATTTTTGATAGCTGCATATCATTATTTAATTCAGATAGGAGTGATGACTGGAGGATGTGATGTCGTTGGATATAGCGCAAAGTGTAGTGAGTTTTTTAGCCTTGCTTATGGGTTTGTAACTATACCTTTTATGGCCTTGATTGCTTTTGCTATTTTGTTGATTATTGGTTATGGAAAGTTGAGGGATTGTAAGGCTCGGGGTGTGAGGTAAGTGAGAGATATAACCTATTTAGAAATATTTAAAAATAAATATTATTATGAATTGTCATGAAAATGCAAGAAGTAGAAGACCTAAGTTTTTTAATAAGAGATAGTACGATTTTTACAATTAGAGAAAAGTTTGATCATGTAAAATTAATTGATTTAGATATGTTATACAAGATTTACTCTAATCAATTTCCAGAAGGTAGGCTAGATTTTGTTAGTCATCTCAAAACCTTGACGGGAGAGATAAATAATATTAGGGAAAATTATCTAAATGGGAGAGCTGAAAATAATTTATACGCATTAGTTGGTTTTATGAGAGCCTTTAGGACTGGAGATAATAGTGATCAACCCGAAAATGACGATGATACTATAAACATCCCTCAATCGTTTGATAGAAGGAAATATATTAGTTTGGAGGATGAAGCAAGAAGGGCTAACGATGAAGCTATATCCACAAGAGACGCTGATTGTGAGAATCCTTTTGTACGCGAACTAGTATCGACATATAGTACGGTGGAAAAAATTGCAGAATTGCCTTTTGTAGTTCCGGGACTTATGGCGAATGCAATTATGGGATCAACCTCAGCAGAACTTAGAAAGGTTACTCCCGTTTTAGGGAGTGATGAGGCAATTCCGTATAGTGCTTCACATTCTAATTTATGTGAACAGATATTAAGATTATATAGATCATATAGTGAACTCCTTAGAGAACCACGAGGCGATTGGTCATCATTTTTTAATGATTAAATATATAAAAGATAAAATAAATGAGATAATATGAAAACAAAAACGTATGTGATTTTGGGAGTGATCGTTGTTGGGCTTTTAGTTATACTTAGTACTCCAATTATCGATTTATCTCCGGGAAAGTATGATGAATTTGCTAAATGTGTTACTGAAAGCGGTGCTATGATGTATGGAGCTTATTGGTGCCCTCATTGTATAGAGCAGAAAGAGTCATTCGGCAATAGTTGGAAATATATAGTGTATAAGGAATGTTCCCTTCCAAATCGGGGCGGACAAACTGAAGAATGTCAAGAGGCTGGAATAGAATCTTATCCCACATGGGAGTTTAGTGATGGTAGTAGAGAACAGGGTTTTGTTAGTTTAAGTAGAATTGCTGAGTTAACTGGTTGCGAGTTGCCTTAAAACAAAACTCTTAAATACTGGATTGTATAAGTTTATACAATGGTCAAAAATACTATATTGCACTATCCCAAGCTAGACTCCATATTAATGGTAGAAAAGGCTATACAAGATTTTGAGGATTATCCTACGAGAATGGATCTTTGGAAGAGCTTGCCAAAACAAATGCAATATCAAACATTTAAACTTATTCTAGATTATTTAGAAAGATCTAATAAAATAATGTTTGAAGATAATAAGATAATGTGGATCTTCGCTAATAACAAAAAGCTCAATGAGTTAATTCAAGGAGCGATAAGTGTATGAAGGAATACATAGTTCAATTAAGTGAAAGTTTATTCAACACAAAATTAGAAATTGAAAATGAGTTAAGAGAGAATAATAAATCAAACACAGAACTGTATTCATTAATTACAAAAACAATAGACTTTCTAAAACACAATAGAAAAGGTGAACCGATTTCTAAGAGATTGCCAATTTATAAATATTTTAATAAAAATTACGAGGTTAATAATTTATTTCTAATTAAGATCTCAAAAGAGGGTAGGGCATTTTACACTCATGTTTCAAAAGACCAGTACAAAATCCTGCAAATTATTTTAGAAATTCATGAAACTCACAAAGAATATGAAAAAAAGGGAGGATATACAAAACATTGAGAGTTATTTAGCCTTCTTAAACTCGTCTTTGTACTTATTTAAGTCCTTAGATGCCTTTTCTATAGCATCTTGAAGAGCTTTTTTTGCGGTTTTTCCTTCTGTTGTAACCTTTAGAGTGAGTGGCTTGCTATAATGATCTTCTTTCCAAGCACCCAGTTTAACTTTATCGTCTTTATTTAGATAAACCCTTACAAGTTCTGCAACTGTTTTATTGTCAATGCTTACTTCTAAATCGTTTTTTTCATCTTTTAAAATTTCGATTTGCATGGAAAAAAGAGAGAAATGGGGTTTTTAAAACTTTGTTTCAATCAATTATTTATTAATTTTGATAACTTCCTTCCATAGAAACTCCGCTACCGGAATTTATTTCATATTGTCGTGCAGTATTCCTAATCTCTTTAGCGGCATCTACGCAATCTTGATGACTCACTCCTGAAAAACGATCTATGTAAACCTTAGAAAGTTCTCCAACATTTGTTGGCCAATCCGGATTATCTTGATCTACAGTCATTAATCCATGATCTCTTAAAACTGATCCTTGATAATTTCCACTTAATGGTAAAACCGGTTGAGCTTCCACATCACATAAATATCCATTTTTGATTAATTTCCTAACATGTCTAACAGTTTTAGCTAATGTTTCGGGAGTTTCTTTTTCAGATCCTAATACAAATGATCCATATACATTAATTCCAGCCTCTCTTAGTAATTTTAATGCTTGATAGTTTTTCTTCACACTATCTTTTTCACCCTTCATATTTTTCAGAGTTGAATCACACATTGATTCAAGACCCATGTTTACTCTAAATACTCCCATTTCTTTTAAGAGTCTTACTCTATCGGGATGCTCTGCTAGATCCCTTGCTTGTGCATAGATATAAAATCTTGGGTCAAATCCTAAATCATTTGGTTTAGCTTTTACAATTTCCTTAATTAATTCGGGAAAACTTGAGAAACTATCACAGCATTCATATAAAGAATTTGCTCCTACTTGATTATATGCGGCTCTTACTTCTTCCCAGAACATCTCTGGGGAAGACATACTAATCTCACCGTTTCTAACTCCAACTATATCGCAGTGTCTGCAAATACTTTCACCCCTTCTACTACACCCCCTTATCCGGTTCATTGTCGACACTCCGCTTACTACCTCTCTAGCCCTCTCTATAGTTTTTTCTTTATACATCCTGTGATCTGAATGGGTTTCGTCACACCAGTTAGGATGTCTTTCTTTTAATTGTTCGATTAAACTATTGTCTAAATGAAATGATGCAAATTTTCCCAGATAGTTATTCAAGTATGTATCCCAATGATCTTTTGGAAATAATGTTCTGTCTACTACTGGAAATAAATCTATAACATCTTTCTTATTTACATGACCTTCTTCTCTAAGAATCCTATAACCTGAGAAAGGATTAGTAATTAGCATAAAACTCCTATTAACAGGATCATCATAATCAAATCCTTTAATCTCTCCAGATTTTGATCTATATGTCAGTGTTGGAATTTGGTTTAAAGGTATTTCTTCTCCCCTAATATGGCGAACTAACAACTCTAGGGGAACTTCACCATATTCAGCACCAATAATATAGTCCACATTTTCTTGATGTTTTAAGATTGATTTAGAATTTTGAGATGCTTGATCGTTTCCGAATACTACTGTTCCGCCATAGCTTTTCGCAGCTTCTGCTATTTTTAGACTATTTTGATATGATGTACATAATGTGCTTACACCAACCAATAGTGGTCTATTTGTAGTAATCTCTTCTATTACATCTTCAAGTGATCTTACCGCCCCATCTCTTACCATTAAATCTATTTCATTGGGCATTTTTTGTTTTAGCCAAGTACCCAATGCTAGTACTCCTAAGGCTGGAAAACTGTAGTCGTTCGACATACTCGCCATACCCGGATCGTTTCCTGCGTTCACTAAGTAAATTAAGTCTTTATCTGTCATAACTAAATAGTAGTGTCTATTATAGTTAAAACTTATAATCTATGGTTTTGTCAAAACGAAAAATTTATAAGCTATATCTAATATTAGTAAAATATGAGAAGAGTAACGGAACTAAAACTAGACAAGAAGGATAGAGATTTACTTTATAATCTAGATGTGAATGGAAGGTTAACTTATTCACAGCTAGCTAAAAGAACAGAAATGTCGAAGCAATTAGTAAAGTACAGAATTGAAAGACTTGAGAAAGAAGGTTTTATTAAAGGATATTATACGATGATAGATACTTCTAGATTAGGATATACAACATTTAGAGTTTATCTTAAGTTTAGGAATTTGGTTCCTGAAAGAAAAGAAAAGATAATTAATTATATGAAGAAACAAAAAAACATCTGGGGGGTGGTGTTAATAGCTGGAAAATGGGATTTGGCCTTGGGAATATCAGTTAAAGATATTTATGAGTTCTACGATATTTGGGATATAATCTTAGAGAAATATCTGCAATACATAAATGATTATAAAATTTCTATTTACTCTCCAATTTATCATTATGCTAAATCGTATATTACTGGAGATAAAGATCAATCAAAGATTAGAATATTGGGAGGGAAGGAAAAGATCGATTACGATACTAAAGATTTAAGGATTCTTGGAAAGATATCAAAAAATGCACGTATCTCCCTTGTTGACCTGTCCGATTCATTAAAAATGTCTCCTGAATCTATTAACCATAGAATAAAACTACTAAATAAAAAAGGCATTATTCAAGGATATAGGGCTATGATCGATGTTGGCAAAATGGGTTATGAGTATTACAAAGTTGAGACAAGATTATTAAATTACAATAAAATAAATGAGATATTATTATACTGCCATAAACACCCTAACATCTATCAAGTTGATCGAACAATTGGAGGGGAAACTTTAGAGATAGAATTTCATGTTAAATCCTTAAAAGAAATGTTAAAGATAATGGAAGAATTTGAGAAGGCATTTCCAAAGACTGTAGAAAGATTTGATTATATTACTGTTTTAGGTGAAGAGAAAACAACCTATATGCCAGAGGTTTGATTACTCCAACTAGTCATCAAATTTCTCTTTAGAATTTTCTTGATTAGCGTTATTAGAAGATTCTAATAACTCAGATCCTCCAAGATATTTATCTATTTCCTTATAGTCTTGTTCTTTTTTCTTATTTAATTCTTCATTTCTTCGCTCTAGTAATCTTGATCTTTCTTCCTCAATTCTCTTTTTCTCTGCTAACTCTTGTCTTTTCTTGCTTTCTAGTTTTATTCTGTCTCTTTCTCTTAATGCATGTAAAAATCTTCTTCTCTCTTCTATTTTCTTCTGTTCTTCTATTTTTTCAACTTTCGTTACTTCCACTTTTTTCCTGTGTAATTTTTGCAGATCTCCTATACTAACTTTTTCTAGGTCATGACTTTTTATGTTAAAATCCCTTAGATTCCCTAATTCATCATATTCTGTTAGATTTATTTTTTTTCCTTCATTCTCTTCTGCTTCTAATTCGTTTTTCTCTATAGGTGTGGACTCAATCTCTTCTTCCGGGATAACTTCTAATTCTCTTCCACTTTCATCTAGGAGAACTGGTTTATCCTCTTCCTTTGATTCTTCTATCTTCCTTAACTTTATTTGAAAATACTGTTCCAATTTTCTTATTAAAATCTCTCCGTTCTCTGGAAGTTTCTTTTTTTCAATCATATCTATTGCTAATAGAGATTCTCCTATTGATTGCGCTAGCTGCTCTTTAGTTAACCCTATCCTTCTTCTTGTTTTTATGATATCCCAATGAAAATTATCCACAAGATTTAGTTTCTCAACTTCTGGTAATTCCATTTCTGGATGATCTTCTAGTTCTTTTAGTCTGTCCTCAATGAAGAAGGTTTCCTTTGATTTATGGCCTTTGATTCCGGATAACCTGTTCATTCTATCGCTAACAGTTGTTACTTTCTCTGTGTTTCTCAATTGTTCTGCATTTGGTTTTCTTATTATTGGGATGTTTTCTATTATTGAGCACCTTTCACAGAAAGTATTCATCATTCCCTCATAAATTGCATCAAACAATCTTACCTCCTCTTCAGTAACCTTGCATATTTCACAGATCCTCATGATACTCCTATTGAATTTTGCTTTTTATTGTTATTTATAATGAGAAAGATATTATGAATATCTAGGTAACTTAGTTAGATTTATATAATTAATTTCATTTGTCTTTTTGAGGTGATAAATGAATCGTGCACAGGCGTCGATTATTACTGTCGTATTGATTATATTGATGGTTATAGTTGCTGTATTGGTGGTCTCTAGTGTAGTCTTGCCATTAATCAAAGAATCTAGCGATAAGATTAATATTGATTCTTTTTCTAATATGCTTAATATTGAGAGTGTGTTACTTCCAATTACAGGTGGGGCCAATATAAAAGTTAAGAGAGTTAGTGGTGAAGATCAGATTTCTAAGTTGGATTTTATTTTCTTAGATGATTCTGGAAACTCTCATGTCTTATCAGTTAATGAGAATATTCCTAACCACCTAGAGACTAAAGAGTTCATATTTGATTCAGAAAAGATAAATGCATCTATAGATTCTTTTTCTATCATTTCTTACTTTGGAACCATAAGAGGGCCAGAAGTTAGAGAATTCGGCAATAGGATTAAAAGAGATTCATTAGGAGTTAGAACAAAGGAATCTGTAGGAGGATTAGTTTCTTGGTGGAGTTTAGATGAAAATGTGTTAGATAAAGTCGGAAATAATCACGGCATGATCTTTGGAAATCCTCAATATTTAGAGGGTGTGTTTGGAAAAGCGATTTATTTAGATGGAATTGAGGATTATATAGAAGTGAAGCTAGAAGAAAATCTAAAACTTAGTAGTAGCTTGACACTTAGTTTTTGGATTTATGCTAATGGAAGTTCTGTTGACGCAGGAATTGTTGGTACTGGAATAGGTAATTATCAGTGCACCCACCACAATGCAGGAAATGTATACTGCTATATTAATTCAGGCGCTAATAATATAGCGAGATTTGTAGATAGCAATGATTGGCACCACATAGTTTTTTCTTGGGATGGAACCACCAATAATAATGGAATGAAGTTATATGTTGACGGAAAATTAGAACTTCAGAAAACATCTACCATATCTAGCATATCTGGTTGGGAAGATCTTTCAATTGGAAAATCTTCAACCTCGACTAATTTTGAGGGATTAATTGATGAAGTAATGATTTTTGATAGAAATATATCTCATGCAGAAGCTGTTAGCATATATAATAATCAGAAAATTAATTAAAATACTTCAATAAATCTTCAATAGTTTGTAATTCTGTTACTTTTGTCTTTCTGTCTATTAAGATTACAGGGAGTTCTGATTCTTTTACATTAAATTGATTGAGTAAGAGATTTATTGAGGAGATCTCATTGTCTCCTGCTATAGGTATTAAGAGTATTTCAGATCCCTTTCGGGATTTTAACTCATTCAGTAATCTTGAGAAAACCTTTTGCTTTGCTTTAATATCTAAACTTGGATCATTGTAATCATAAAAATAAACGACTTCGTAATAATTGTTATTACAAGTTTCCTTGATCTTTATTGAGTTCAATAAGAGGGTTGTTCTAAGGAGATCGTATTTTTTATGTTCTACCAATAAGCTATCAGTCAGTCTGCTTGCTTTTTCATATCTATCTAGGATCTTTGCTTCTTCAAATATCTTGTCTGCGAATTCAATGTTTTCTCTTACTGCTTCATCACAGTTGAAACTGCCTAAAGAATAGATCTCAGATTGCAACTTTATATCTAATAAATTTAATTCTGATTGTTGATATAAATCAGATATTTTGTTTGTTCTCCAATTTTCAATTATTATTCCTGAGATTATTCCTATGCTGAATATTAGTATTGTGACTAAGAGGGCTTGCCAAAATACGTGTTTTTGTGAATTGAACATTTTAAGATTAGAAGACGGGAGGATTTAAATATTTCTAGTACCAACAACCACTATTCGTGAAAGATGTCTTTAGGCTGGGGTTGCCATCTTGATGGCTTTTTTTGTTTTTTAGGGTGGATGAGATTATTATTTGTTTTGATAATTGTTTATTCTTCATCATGGATCTTTTTTAGATAAGCTATTGCTTGTCCCCCATAATCTAAAAGTTTTCCGCTTGCGTACAATAGGATTCCATTGGCTATGTGATTATCGTCAGTTCCTGCTATTGCATATATAACTCCTCCGATCTTTATACCGTTTGCAACTAATGAACTTCCAAGATAAGTTAAATCCTCTAAAGTAACATTTCTTGATAAAAAATGGCTTAGGGGCTTTTCGTGTGAAACTCTTTTATCCATCGTCATGACTAGAATTACTTAGATAATATAAATATTTGTATACTCACCTCCAAACATGTCTTCCCTTAAAAAAATTCCAAAGTGAATTTATCATTATGAAGGGATAGAGTATTAGATAGAATATTAGGTAGAAAGGGATGTTTAAAACATTTTCCTTCTTGAGTATTCTTTCTTTTAGCACTGATAGGATTAACAAGATGTATATGAAACCTAAGATGAATAATATTATTCCGAGATAGTTTAAGATACTCGGAGTTATGTAAAACTCATTTAAGGTTAATATTGGGGTGTTTGCGATAATTGAGTATCTTGCGAGTAAGAAGTTGGAGATAAATCTTGTTGCTATTAGGTAAGTGAATATGCCTAGTCCAACTATTCCTAAGAATAAGTTTAAGATGAAAAAGGGGATAATGAATGCTCCTAGCATGCCTTTTTTTCCAATTGCTTTGTGATATTTTTGGATGCATTGTAATCCTCCAATGTTCCATCTTCTTCTTTGAATGAACCAAGGTTTTATTTTAGTTGGTACATTGCTAGAAACTCCTGTTGAAAGGCTCATTTTTCTATCCCATCCCTTATGAGCGAGGTGCCAAGTTGCCTCTATATCTTCGGTCATGTTTTTTTCATCAAATCCGTCAATGTCCTCTAAAGCTGTTTTTCTGTACAAAGCTAGAGGGCCAGGGGTTACATAGATCGCATCTACATATTCTAATAATTTTCTTCCAAAACTTATTGCTATGTACTCTATGTGTTGAAGTTTTGACCAGAAAGTATTTTTGTTTCTAACTAAAACAGGACAAGTTACAGCTCCAACTTTTGGATTGTCAAAATACCCTACCATCTTTTTTAGGGAATCGTTTTTCGGAAATGAATCTGCATCAACTACTGCCACTAATTCTGAATTTGCTGTTTTCCAGCCCCGGTTTAGGCTTCCTGCCTTGCCTAGATTTTTCTCATTATCGAGCAATCTTAGTTTTGGAAATTCTTCCAATAGTTTTTCGACGATTTCTTTTGTTTTATCTTTTGAGAAATCATTTATTACGATTACTTCATTAATGTTTTCATAATCTATGCTGAATATGTGTCTTATTGATTCTTCTATTGAATCTTCTTCGTTGAAAGCTGGAACAAGGAATGTTACTTCGTAATCTTTTTTTGGTTCTGGATAGTTAAAGAATCTAGATCGGTTTCTAAAGTATATTATTAAGAATAAGCTAAGCATGTAAAGAGATATGAACATGTATGTTAAGTATATATAAGGTAGGACTGCCATTTAACTTTCCTCCACACCATTACCTTCATCTCCATCTTTTTCTTGATTGTTTGAAAATCCTTGTGACTTTTGCAGATCTGAAGACTCTTCATTACTTTTAGACTCATCCGGACTGTCCAGAACAGCTCCGCTGTTCTGCAAGTGAAAGTAATCGTAGAAATCGTCGCTTAGTCTTAATTCTTTTGTGTGTCCTGCTGACTTTGCTAATACTAGTCTAGAGGATATGAAAGTTTTGATGTGGTCATAGGCTTTGTTACCTCTTATTTTAATTATTACTGATTGTTTAACTGGTTGTTTATAAGCTATTATTGCGAGGGTTTCTTGCTCTGCTTTAGTAAACTCCGAGGAGCCTGTTGCTAGCTTATTTATCATTGATACGTATTCTTGTGAGACGTCCATTTTCCACATGTTTTCTCGATTAATTATTTCTATTGCTGAATCACTTTTTTCATATTTGTGTGTTAGTTTTTCAATCAACTCTTTTAACATTAGAGGATTTACATCTGTTAGGAGAACTAGTTCTTGTAAGCTGAGAAATCTAGCTGAGAGAAATAGGGCTGCCTCTATCTTCTTCAGATTTTTTATCTCATTACCTTCATCTAAGTCCTTAGTTGTTTGAGATGTTAGCTCCATATTACTTCTTTTTCCTTAGTAAGTATAATGGAGGGAGAATTTAAAGTTTATTGTGGGCTGTTGTTGAGAATTTTGGAGACTTTTGGTAACTTATAAAACGGCTAAACTTGTCTCTATTTGAAAATTGTAAATTATTGGTTTAAAATAAATAAGGTTAGTTAATCAGAGTTAAGTATTCCTTCAACCGAATTATAATCGAGTATAGAATCTGGATTTCTTTTTTTCACTTCACTTCCCGTTATGTAGGTTGTTTTTCCACTTTCTTCAATTCCGAAAAAAGGCTTTTTATAGCCATTTGATTGTTCAATTACCATATCTTGAATACCATCATTATTCAAATCTCTTGTTTCATAGACTTGCTTCGGTGGATTAAATTCAGAAATTACACCAACTGTAATTCCCCCCACCAGGAAACCCAATGTTAAACCAAAGAGAGTTCCCATGGAGAACCCCGCGTTAGATATTCCTCTTTCTTTTCTTCCCTGTTCTAAATCCCTTAACCTACTCTGATTAGCTTCATAAGGCCCTTGTAGCTCCCCTCTATCTTCATCTGATTTCATTGTATTCTTGATATTATTACCTATATAAATATTTGTATGCTAACAATATTTATATAGTTCTCGAAAGTCGTCATTGGATGAGAATAAAAGTAGTAATATTTGATTTAGATAATACATTGCATGATGTGGAGCCTCTAACTGAGATTGGTTTGAAGCAAGCTATTGAGAGGATGGTTGAAAATGGATTGAGGTGTAGTGTTGAAGAAGGATTGAGAAAAATAAAAGAAATTATAAAGAAAGATCCAAAGAAGAACAAATTTAAGGAAGTTGTTGAGTTTTTTGGGCCTAATAAGGAAGAAATTGTTGAGACTGGAAGGCTGATTTATTATAGGGATATGGAGTTTGATAAAATATATCCTGCTGAGAATCTTAAAGAAGTTTTGGATAAATTGGATGGTCCTAATATTAAACTTATGCTTCTTACTTCTGGATTTGCGAAGTTGCAGAATAAAAAGATTGACATGTTGAAGATAAGAGATTATTTTTCTGAGATAATTATTGATGAGAGTAGAGATAAAGAAGATGATTTAGGCAAGCTTTTGAGTGGGTTGGGAGTTGAACCTGGAGAGGTTATGGTTGTTGGAGATAGAATTGATAAAGAGTTAAAATTCGCTAAAGAATTGGGGATGATAACCACGCAAATGAAAATGGGCAAATTTAAGGATTTGAAGCCCAGGGGTGAAGATGAGAAACCAGACTATGTGATAACTGATCTGATTGAAGTAATAAAGATTTTGGAGAATGAAGGGAGAAAATAATTTAAAGATAGTGGCTATTGGTGGGGGGACAGGCTTACCCACTATTGTTGAAGGGTTGATAAAATATACTGATGATTTGACTATGATAGTTACTGTTACGGACTCTGGAAGAAGCAGCGGCATATTAAGAAAGGAATTGGAAGTATTACCTCCAGGAGATATTAGAAATTGCTTAATAGCTTTATCTAACTCTGATAAGTTGATGAAAGATTTGTTTCAATATAGGTTTGATAATGGGAGTTTGAATGGACATAATTTTGGTAATCTGTTCATTGCTGCACTAACTAAACTAACTGGAAGCTTTGAGAAAGGTCTTGAGGAAGCTGCTAAGATATTGAAATTGAAAGGAAAAGTGTTGCCCAGCACTTTTGATGATGTGCATATTTGTGCAGAGCTGGAAGATGGAAGAATAATTGAAGAAGAAAATAATATTATCGATAGAGATAATGAAGATGTTCATTTGAGGAGTCCAATAAAAAGGGTTTTCTTGAAGCCGGAAGCTAAAGCCAATAATGCTGCGTTGCAAGAGATTAGAGAGGCCGACCTAATTATCTTATGTCCTGGGAGCCTGTTTACTAGTGTAATAAGTAATTTACTTGTTAAGGGTATATCCAAGGCCATTAATGAATCCAGAGCTAAGAAAGTTTATTTGTGCAATATCATGACTCAGGTTTCTCAAACGCATGAGTACAAGACAAGCGATCATGTTAGAAACATAATTAAGTATCTTGAGGGAGATTTGGATTATGTTTTGTTGAATACTAAAATGCCTGATGAGAGATTGATAGATGCTTATCGATTAGAAAATGCTGAAATTGTTGAAAATGATCTTGAAGAGTTGGATAATATGGGTGTTAAGATTTTATCCGGAGATTTTTTAGATGAGTTTAGTGAGAAGAAATTGTTATGGGAAAAGAAGGACCTATTGAGACATGATCCTGATAAAATTGCTAGGGTTTTGGTTGGATTGGTTGATGGATCTCCAAGTTGAAATTTAGAAATAGGAAGATTTTTAAGTGTCTTCCCTAATACACATATGAGGTGAATGCCTCAGAGTGGGTTCTGAGAACAATAAAATGGCAAAGAAATTATATTTAATGTCCGGGCATACTTCGACAGGAAGATTAAAAGACTTAGATAGTAGAGCATTAGCAGATGCGGATAATGGAAATGTTTTAGTTATGAATGTATCTCAGATTGGTAGACAAAAAACTGCTGATAAAGGAGAGTTTTTCAGAACTTACTTTAGAGAGATAGGTGCTGAAAATGTTGATCTTGTTGAAAGAAATACCAGGGACCATGTAGTTCGGGAAAAATTTTCTCGAGCGGGATTAGTATATCTTCCAGGAGGAGATACAAAAGAGTTGCTTCATACTCTTATATCTAATGACATTGTTCCTCATCTTGAATCCTTTCAAGGAGTAATCTCAGGAAACAGTGCTGGAACTTATGCGATGTGTCCTGAATATCTAAGGATAGGGCATTGGGATGATAGGATAATTCCCGCATTAGGCTTTGTTAATTTCTGGGCTAAAACACATTATGGGCCTAAATTTGATGAAGATTTATTGAAATTATCAGTTGGAAGAGAGATATATGGTCTTGAAGATGAATCAGCAATAGTCTTTGATGATCAACTCCATTTTATTGGAAATATTTGGAGATTTTCAGAAGGTGTTAAAGAGGGAGTGAATTAAGAATAATAGGAGTGAATTCTAAATCACCGAGTTTTATTAGTGTAGTAAATTATAGACGTGAAACCTACTTTGTTTATGTGAATGGAATATATAAATCTTTTGATTTTAAATGTGGACTGTCCGAGAATCGAACCCGGGATTTAGAGATTTCACGTCCACGTGTTACCACTACACTAACAGCCCACATATAATTATGAATTATTGGAGATTAATAAATTGTTCTAAAGATTTGTAAATCTTTCTTCAAAAAATTAATCAAATCTTAAACCTGAGAATAGCTCCAACGCCGCCTAAATTAAAAAATTGTTGGCCTTCTTCGGTATCGACTGATATTAACTCTATGTTTACGGCTGTTTCTTTTGCTTTATTTTCAAAATGTTCAAGGTCCTTTTTATTTAGTTTTTTTGATAAATAGAGTGTGTCGACTGCTCCAAAACCAAGTGCTTTTTCAACAGGTTCCTTCTTATATGCAGTTTTATCTTTTTCTTTTCCAAGCATGTTGAAAAACTTTTCTAAAAGTTTTTTTTCTAGATGGATTTCTTGTTCGGCCAGAACGTCTGATGAATCTTCAACTAATAACTCCAATCCGTGTTCATCTGCATAACCAATATCTTTAACAGCGATCACTTTTTCTTTTAATTCTGTTACTAACTGTCCTTCTCTCAGGAAATCTTCTTTTGTTGGGCCGGGACCTCCAACCAAGATTCCTTTTAATTCCTTTAGATGGAAGAACTCTTGTTTTGCCACCTCGGCAATTTTTCTGAAAAACTCTTTTGCCATTCCATCTCTGATTCTTGAATAACGTGCAGCGGATTGACCCCCCTTATTTGTTTTTCCTGGAATAAATGATTCAAAGTTGTTTAATACCTTAATCTTCTTCCCAATTAAAAGTCCTAGTGTTGCTTCATTTCTTTCAATAACAATTAATCCAAATACTTCTTTAACTTCAAGCATTTCGTCTAAAGGATCGATGACAAAAATCTGATCGCACCTATATAATCTAACTCCAAGTTCTTCAGGAGGTTCAAAAACTTCGGTTATTAAATCATCTTGACCCTCAGTCCTGGAAACATTTCCTGCGAAAAGCGCAATTCCATTCTTCGGTGCTTGTTTCATTCCCTTAGTTACCCTTATTAAAGATTCTAGAGCTTCTTGAACATTTTTTCTAGTTCCAGTTGACTTAATGTTAGCTGCTGTAGATTTCTCTGATTCTAGTTGCTTTGTAATAAGATTTATGTCAAATCCTGCTGGGACGTAAACTGTAATTAGTTCTGTATGTCTAGCTTTATACTCTTTCATTCTTTTAGCAAATTCTTCAAGATCTGTTTTTTCCCTTTCATCTAATGCCATAATCTAAATCCAGGAAACCTAGGTTTCCTAGATGCAACCTTCCTTTCATAGTTTCTTCGATGGATCTTTCCCTCAATAGCTACTTCGTAGATTTACTATTTACTACTATAATCATCAGGAATCTGTTTATATAATTATTGATTCTAGTTATTGCAACTACAAATCTAGGCTAATTCTCAAAGCTTTATCAACCTTATTTAAAGTGAAATTATCTAAAGATCCGATCTTTCTTGTTAATCTGTAGTTATCAATGGTCCTTATCTGATTTAACAAGATTGTAGAATCTCGGTCTAAACCGGAACTATCTTTAGAGATAAAAACGTTTGTTGGAAACTCTTTTTGATAGATTTTTGAAGTGATTGATGCTATGATTGTAACTGGAGAATTTCTGTTGGATATATCGTTTTGAATTATTAAAACAGGTCTGATTCCTCCTTGCTCACTCCCCCTAACTGGATTTAGATTAGCAATAAAAATATCTCCTTTTTTTATTGTCATGATCACCATTCCCACTTGCTTAAGTCTTCAATAGATTCTAGCTCTCTTGTTATTTTTGAGTTCTCTTGTGCCATTTCCTTACACCCCTCTATTAGAAGTTGCTCTTGTTCTCTATTATGTTTATCAGCAATCATCATTAAATTCATAATTACTTCTTCATATGTTTCCTTATTAGATTTTAATTCATCCAAGGATTTTTTTACATCTTCATTTAATTGAATAGTTGTTACCATCCGACTATAGAGATACTATAGCTTATATATTTTATCTTTTAGCTTGTTTCCACATGTTATTGAAATATTTTTTATAAGAATTAACAACTTGTTTGTTGTTCATCTTGAATATTACTGGGTCTTCTGTCCAGACTATAATTGCTACATAATCTTCCTGAATGTGCGTTTCTGTTAGAGGTTCAAAATCTCCCTTGAAATATTTGATATGAGTGTATTTTCCTTTTTGTTTTTCAGCCCATTTTTTTAGTGAGGGGTTAAATAACATGTAAGAGTGGTCTTTATTTTTTCTCCTTTTCAAGTGATGGGCATCCCAGAATAATTCTCCCATAATTTCCACTCCTTCAATTGGACCTCCAAAAACATAGTAATCTCCTTTTTCCAGAGTTTCAGCGTAAAAGGATCTGACTGCCTTTTTTCCTTTAAATATTGTTGCTTCTTGTTTTTCCCTTGAATGCTTTGTCTCTTCTATTATTTGTTCTTTTATCTTAACTATAAGTTTTCTTTTTTCCTTAATTTTCTCTTCCTCATTATCTATAAACTCTGTTAGAGAGTCTGGAATTGAGGGCTGGAAGAACTTTTTGCCTTCCTTTATTATGAAAGTTATAAGGCCTTTTTCTATTAGCCTTTCTAGGTTATCATATACAACCCCTTTGTGTAGTTTTGTTTTACTGATGAGCTCGTGTGCAGAGGTTTCACCTACTTTAATGAGATTTGCATAAACTATTGCCTCGTTCTTGCTTAAGCCAATTTTTATTAGGTTTTCTATGTCCATAGTAGTAATATCTAAGTACGACTAATATTTAAGTATTCTTAATATGTGTTGTTACTGTAAAGTAAAACATTGAGGAAAAATAAAATGGATGAAGAATATGAAAATCGAGGAACAGATGAAGAAAGATTAGAAGTTAGAAAGGGATTACTATCAAAGTTAGTGGATACTCTAAATAGAAATTCTCCTGGCAGCGATTTTAAATTATGCCATATATCGGGCCCTCAAAATATAATCTTAAAACATGAAAATGATGATTTTTCAGGCGAGATTGTTGACTTAAGAGTACATTATGATAAAGATCACTATACATGTAATGAGGATATAAGTAGGGATTATAAAGCTGAAGAAGATCTGAGGAATGGACTGTTTGAATTTTATAGAAATTTGGAGGGTTTTGAAGTATATGAAAGATTTAATATCATTGAAGATTCAAATGGTAAGTATAATAAATTATATATTGGTCCGGGCCTCCCTTCTGCTACAAGTAGGGGGGCCGGCCCTAGACCATTTAATGTTAATGTAAAATTAAAAAGAGATATTCTGTTTTTTAGAGATGATAAGCCAGTTAGTTATAGGGATCTTTCGAATGAAGAGAGAAGAGAAAGAGATAATGAATTTTATGAGAAATGGAAAGCTTCCAGAGGTGGAGAGAATGAATGAGGAAGGAAATGGATTGAAAGATAATGGTTTGGAGCATTTTTTAGGTTTTACTTCATTACATTCCATATATGCTCATTATGTGTCAGATCATTTACTAAAGATATGTGATTTTGATATGCAAACTGCAGATATTTTCGAGGGAATCTCAAAATACGGATTGAGGTTGGCTATTGCTAGCGTAGCGACATTTGTAATATATAGATCTGGAAGATATTATGAAAGAGGCCTATTGGCAAATAATCAGGAGGGATTAATAGAAGATGAAATCAGAAGACAAACAACGTTTTTTAACTAATCCAAGATTACTTGAGAAAACACTAAAAACCTGTATAGAAGGATTACCAATATCTGGAGCACAAGATTCTAGAGATAGATACAAGTTTGTAGATGAAGAATTCAAAAAACTTGGGTTTACGGATTATCAGATTACTAAGGGAGGTTTGGGTAATGAACAGGTGTGTCTAACCAGAGTAGAAGATTATAGATTGAGAGGTCACATACTTAGGGAAGAAAGTGATATCTTTATTACAAGTGCAGATCCAATCTATTTTGCATTTCCAGAATTTTCTTATCCCGGTGGAAAGATATTAGAGGAGAGGCCGTTAATGGTTAATACTTCATGTTTTGCTTGTGATAGAATATGTTTGGAATTAAAGAGTTAGAAAAGTTAACCCATTTAATTGATTTTAATGGAACAAATGTATTTTATTTGAATAACTTAGGAGATACATGTCATAGAGACTATTTTAATGAATTTAGAGAGTTGCTGTTTGATGCGGGAATTAACGAGATAATTCCTTCTTACTATGAGGCAGCAGAAAGATTAGGTCAGAGTAATTAATCTTTGAATTTTTCCGCCCCTCAAACTTTTTTCTTTTTTTATTTACAAGACAGTCTCTCTTATTTAAGAAGTATCTTAGATAACAAACCCCTTATCTCATGAGTTTGATTTTACTCTAAATCTTGCCCTCATGTGTTGTTGGTGCATAAAATTAATGATCACGATCATCCGGTCGTATCAACTCGTAGATATATTCATCCAGGAAAATTTTATATAGTTTGATTCTATCGATAGATTATGGAACAACACAGTATTAATGAGAGATTAGATAGAATAGAAAATACTCTTGGAGACATCAGAGAGGCACTTATGGATCCTGATAGCCTTCTAACTGAAGAAGAAAAGAGATTAGTTGAGAATAGTTTTGATAATCAAAGAGAGGGAAAGATGGTTTCCTTAGAGGAAATAAAAGATGCTAGGGATAATTCTAGATAAACAACCCCAAAGATTTCTTGATAAATGCGATGATGAATTATTTGAGAGGATTACCGCTAGATTAGAAGCGCTAAGGGATAATCCTTTTCCTTAAGATTCTAAAAGAATACTTAATTTTAATTTACCGACTTTTCGAATACGAATTGGAAAATATAGAGCTCTTTACAGGGTGGATTTCAAAGATTCTTTGATCGTGGTTATCAAGATTGATAAAAGAGATCGGATTTATGATTGATCATTTATGTAATTAATTCTGTTCTCTATAGAGAAATTTGCTGCGATTTGCTTCGCAAATGTTATTTATGCAAAGTTCTCTATATCAAAAAAACGATGGCGAACCACACTCTAAAGAGTATGGTTTTCTCAGATTACTGAGATAAATATACCCAAGATCACTTTACAATAGTAACTTCACATAAATCCTTATAAACTGATTGAGGTATGAATTTTTATCATGATTATAGATTTATCTAAGAATAAAAAGTTGATTATTGGGATAATTACTTTAGCTTTGCTTATATTTTCGGTTTATGCTAGTTTGCCTTTTTTAAGTGCTTTTTTTGGAGCAGCAATATTAGCTTACATCTTCAATCCGTTAAATAAAAGACTTAGAAAGAGATTTTCTCCGAGATCCTCTGCAGTGATTATATTGCTTATTTCCTTAATCATTGTTATCCTGCCGGTAATCTTTATTGTTAACGGCTTGATTAATCAAGTTTATTTGTTGCCTGAGCAGATCGATGTTATTCGAAATTTGAAGGATGGTTTGAATGAGGTTGTTCCTTTTGATATCGATTTAAATTTAAACCAGGTAACGGATCAGATGGTTGCCATATTAACTAGGAGTTTGACTCCGGTTTTTACTAATATTATTAATGCTATGGTTATATTGTTTCTTTTATTTTTTGTATTATATTATTTAGTGTTTTATTCAGAGGACATTAGAGAGATAGTTTCTGACTATATGCCTTTTAGTTCTAAGATTAATAATAGAATTATTGAGAAATTTCAGCAAGTTACTAGTGCTACAATAATTGGAACATTTTTCATAGCTATTGTTCAGGGAGGATTATTGGCTATCAATTTTTATATGTTAGGGATTCCAAATGCTATTTTTTGGGGATTTGTAACTGCAATATTGTCTTTCCTTCCTATTGTTGGTGCTCCGATAGTTTGGATACCTGCCTCACTTATCTTGCTGTCTGGAGGAGAGATCAGTAAGGGAGTTGTTTTGATTATTGTAGGGATGTTTATTAGTACTATTGATAATATATTAAGGCCAATTATTAATCAAAGATATGGGAGCATTCATCCACTTACATCTATTGTTGGAATTTATATTGGAATAAGTCAGTTTGGAGTAATGGGGGTTTTTATAGGCCCGTTAATTGTTGTTTACTTGTTGTTGTTCTGGGATTTGTATAGAGGGAATGAGTTTGGGTAAGGGTTAAATATTTTTAATAACTTCTTCCTCTAAGAAATGCATTTTTCCGGGGATGATTAAACAAAAAGGGCTGTCTGTTTTTTTGGATTTTAGTTTAGGTGGTGTATCGTAGTAGATCTTGCCTTTTTTTGTTCCTAAATTGCTTGCAATGATTATCTTATTTAGTTTTATGTTTTTCTCTTTTGCTGAAGATTCTAATTGGTTTAATGCATCTCTCAAATTTAGTTCGGGATCTATTAATATTAAGGAATGTGCGTTAATTTTCTTGTTTTCTTTTATGTAATTGAGAAAGCTTGAGGGTTGGTATGATTTTTCCCATTTCGGCATGCTTGATATTTTTCCAAACTTGTAAAGCTGGAGGCCGGTTTCTGCTATTGCATCAAATATGCTTGCATTGTAAATTATCTTGTATCTTGTTTTAGTTTTCTTGCACTCTTCAATTAAACTCATATGAGTTGTTGCGAAAAATGGGCTTCCGTATATCAGCAGAGAAATATCTTGTTTCTTTGCTTCTTTGACTAGGTTGTTAGATTCAACCCGATCTCTCTTTAGAGAAGTTATCTTTTTACCTATAGACTTATCTAGGGTATTTATTTTATAAGGGAAATTTACCGTATATGTTTCTAGATAAATCTTCTTGCACTTTTTTACTGCTTCTTTTGCTTCTAGTGAGATAGATTTTTCATTTAACCCTAATCCGATTAGGTATAACATGATTTATTGAACTTTAGAAGATTAATAAAGATTGCTGAAAGTGTAAGCATAAGTATTAAAAGAATAACAATACTTGATATGAATATGGGAAAGAAAATTGAAGATAATGATTATAGAAAGTACAGATGGTTCTATACTTCTTCTGGCAAGTTAGTTGTTGGAGGTAAGAGCGATAGACAGAATGAACTTGTCTTGAAGAATTTCTTAAAAGATAATTATAAGGCGTTGCATACCCGGGAACCTGGAAGTGGATTTATGATTATTCAATCTAGTAGACCTAGTAAGAAAGATGTTTTAGAGGCTGCTATTTTTTGTGGATGTTTTTCAAAGCAATGGAAGAAGTTGAGAAGAAATGGTAAGATTTCTGTGGATGTTTTTCCCGGAGAAGGAATTTATAAGAACAAATTGATGAAGGTTGGGACATTTGGCGTTAGGGGGAAGAGAGAAAATATTTTAGTGGATCCTAAACTAGTGTTGGTTTTTCAGAAAGGAGTTTTGAGAGGAATTCCTGATAGTGATAAAATTAATAAGAAGGATATAATTGCTGAAATTAAACCTGGAAGAATGAGTAAGGAGAGAGTTGTTGAGTATGTTCTCGATAAAATTAGAGATAAGAAAGTTTCTAAGGACGAAATATCGAGTGCTATTCCTAGTGGGAAGATGAGTGTTGGATAGGTTATTTTATATAGTTTAAAATACAAAAAAGACAATGAACGATCAACAAAGTACAAGTGAGAAAGTTGCTCTTTTTACGGATAAAATTGGAAGAGATTTAAATAGTAAAAGGCTTTTTTATGATAGATTTGTGAGATCTGTAAAACCCAAGTATGGACTTTCTGTTGAAGATTGTGAAGATATATTCCAGTTAACTGCGTTCAATATAATCTCGCAAAATAATGAGGGTAATTCTAGAATAGATACCTATAGGCATGTAATTGATAAAGAAACTGCTTTAATTGAAGATGAAAGTTTGTCTAGCTGGTTCATAGGATGTCTGGATAATGCATGTATTGACTATTTGCGTAGAGAGAATAGTATTAGGAGGGGTGGAGGGCATGATAGGATAGACAATGGAGAGTTTCCAATTATTTATGGATTACAAGGAAGATCTGAATCTCCTCTTGATGGATTGATAAGGAAAGAAGATGGAAAGAGGCTCTGGGTTTTGTTAGATGAATTAGAAGAACAGCAGAAAGAATTGTTAGTTATGCACTATGTTGATGGGTTAACTTATAGTGAGATATCTGATGAACTGGGAGTTCCGAAGGGAACTTTAAAGAGTTGGGTGGGAAGATCTAAAAATAAATTAAGGAGGATTCATGCTGCGTAAGAATGACATCACAACAAGAAATGCAAATAGGTAAGAGGGGGTTGACTGAAGAGTTTTTAGAGGATATTAGGAATAGGTTTGATAATAGTAAGATTAAGAATATTAAAGTTAGTGTTTTGAAGAGTGCTCGAGAAGATAGGGAAGATGTTAAGAAGTATTCTAAAGAGATTATTGATTTTTTAGGCAAGAAGTTTACTTCCCGTATATTGGGCTTTAGTATTTTTATAAAGAAGTGGAGGCGAGAAAGGCCATGAGAGAAATCAGTATGATAGCGAATGGACTTATGAGCTGGGCTAGAGAATGATTATTCTTCTAGAATTTTCTCAGCTCTCTTAATCATCTCTTTTTTTAATCCTATGAAAACTCCTCCGGGTTTTGCTCCGACAAAGGAGGATTCTTTTGGTTTTAGAATTTTGTTTAATTCTGGGAGTTCTATGTCTATGTGAGTTACACTAGCTCCTAATTTGCCTTTTTCATGTATGTAAACATCTGCTTTTCCTAAGAGTTTCTTTCCTGGACCGGGACCTGACATAATATCTTTAGGTGCGATAATGATATAAATGTTTGGTTCGTTACTTAGAATTGTTAGAAAGTGTTCTTAATTTACAATCTTATTGATATCATTAGACCGTTATCAATTTCCACAAGATTACTAAGATAATTCTTATTTTTAGTG
>NZCQ01000053.1 GCA_002688335.1 Candidatus Pacearchaeota archaeon
ATAACTTGGATGAAAATAACAAAATATCTGTATTAAAACAAACTCATTCTTACAATCCAAAAACATTAAATGATATGATGGGGCTTTCCTTAGGAAACGAAAAAATAGTTTCGGAACTAATTGCAAATTCAAATTTCTTAGAAGTTAATGATGAAGAAGTTGCTAATGATTTTTTGAATTCGATTAACCAAATTGGTGGAAATGAACAATTAAAAGAAAGGATAAGGGATCTTTATTTTAATAGTATTAATTTAAAACCAGATAATTTTAAAAAATTTATAAATAATCATGAGTATTACGATAATAATCTATTTTTAAACGAATTGGGTCTTGATGTTGGAAAAGTATTTGAAAATAATGAATTTAGAAAAAAATCTGAAGATTATCAACCATTAACACAATTAAATTTAGGTAATAGTGTATCAAGATTCCTTAATAGGAATTATCTTGATTTTACTGAAGAAAATATTAATTTAGCAGTAAATAAAATTGTTAATAATTATAAGGATTTTTCTGATGATTCGTTTTTAGATAAGGATTCAAATTTAATTGTTATTGAAGATAATAGTAAGACCTTAATCGGTGGCATTATCCCCACTAAAAAATATCAAAGTGAGAAAGTGAAATCTGCTGCTATTAAAATTGGAGTTAATCAAGAAAATATACACTTATATGAAGGTAATGAAAATTTTGAGGAAGGATTAAAGAAATTAGTAAACTCAAAAGGTAAAACGAGTTTATTAATCCAATCAGATCCCTATGATAGTAGAAAGTATAATAAATTAATATCTGCTCTTGATGAAAGAAATTCTAAGGGGGGCTCTTTATCAGATTTAAACATAATTTTAAATTATCAAGGTTCATATTTTGATGCAAAGAATATTTATGGGGAGATAGATGAAATAAATGAAGAAAGAAATAAGGCACTAAATGAAAAAGATTCTGATTTAAAACCCATGAAAAGATTACCTGTTATAAAATCTTATCCAAATATAATTTCAATTGTAGAGTATAAAAAGGATAATGAGGCATCTGAAGATGGAATTTTTAATTCGGTTATTAGCGATCTTGTTAAAAATTCTAAAAAAAATAATCCAATATCAAATAATATATTAACTGAAACGACAAGGCCGAGTGTATCTAAAACTATCTTATTCAAAGATGGTGATAATACAATTAAAATTAATACTGATCCTTCAGTTGATTTTTTACCAAATAAGCGTTGAACCGATCGTTAAATTTTTTTTATAGAAAAAAATAATTGGGCCCTGTTTTGTAGTAGGAGTAATGGTGTAAGAGTGGGGGTGTGGGGGCAGGAGTTTGGGGGCAAGACCACGTCCTCCCCAATATTTAAATAGACATAAAATATAAATATAATATGCAAAGAGGTAGAAAGGCACAAGTTTCTGTATTTGTAATAGTAGCAATTGTTGTAATCGGGGTGGTGGTTGGGTATTTTGCGGTGAGCAATGTCATAAATAAAAATAGTTTTGCCGGAAAATCTTTTGGGGAGCAAACGGAGATAATACAGGCGGGGGTCTTGGATTGTTATGAGGATGTTTATAGGCAAGGATTAGATCTCATTGGAGTTCAGGGAGGGTATTATGGAACCCCCTTCGGTGCCTATTTAGACACGGGCCTAAATACTATCCCATTTTACTATTTTGATGAGCTAAATTATGTTCCTACAAGAGAATTTGTAGAAGAAGAATTAGCATATTTTGCAGATTCTCCTGAGATAAACTGTTTTGATTTAATTAATGAATACGGCTTATCTTACGACTACATTTATAAATTGCCGGACGTTTCGGTAGGGGAGGAAGAAGTAAGAATCACTACTAACTTACAACTAACTTTAAGTAAGGGAGAAGATACCTCACAAATTGATTTTTCAAAATTTCCAATCTCAGTAAAATCTTCGATAAACGAAATGATATATTTTGGATCTTATATAGGTTACTCGCATCATATTAATAAAGGTAATTTGTGTATGAGCTGTTTAATCAGTATTGCTAGTGGGAATAATCTAAAAGTTGAAATAAACAATGATATTGAAGATGTACTCCTAGTGACACTTCTTGATGAAAATAAAGAAAATATTCCTCAATCATACAATTTTTTCTTGTCTAATAATGTTAAAGAAAGTGATTACTTGATTCCACAAGAAATTTTAGAAATAAATGAAGAAGTTTTTGAGGAATCAGAATTAGTAATAGGAGAAGCTCCTTAAAATGAGGGAAATGAATCTAAAAAGAAAAATAGAATGGAATTTCTTACTAACTATATTCTTAAGCTTATTGTTAATTAATCTATTAATCGCACAAGAAGCAGGAGAAATTGGTGATGTAGAATTTAGTAAAAAGTTTAATAGTTTTAAAGAAACAGGAAAAGTTAGTGAATATTCTGAAGATATCTCAAAATTTACTACTGAACAAAAAGAATCATTTGTTCAAGCAATTGCAGAAATGGGTGAGGAGGCAACAAAAACTTTTTGGAAAGAATGGAATAGTATTGATAAAAATGTGAAAACAGAATTTGTTGGTAAACTTGGAGCCGATAGAAAAGGATTCTTTTTAGAGGAGTATGGAAAACAGTTTAGTGCTAATGGTGAAGCTATAACAATTGAAGGTGATAATATCAAGTTTGGCGGCAAGGGAGTAATTGGAACAAAGGAAGGATATGTTGATTTGAATCTTGTTAAAAAATTTAATGAGCGTGGTGGTAAAAAGGATCCAATTACTACTATAAAACATGAAACGATTGGAGATAAAGAAGTATTGACATTTGAAACAAAAAATGGACGTTTTGCAAAAATCTCAGTTAAACAAGGAGGCTTAGGTTATTATCCAATGACAAAAAGTAATGGTGAAATTGAATTTGTTCCATTAAAAAAGAAAGAAGATACTGTAACTCTTGACAAAGAAAGTCAAAAAGCAATAAAATGGAATAAATTTGGTTCAGTAACTATAGATCATGATGGTGACAATCCTAGGATCACTTTAGATTTTAAAAGAGATGAAAAAGGTGAATCTGTTCCAAGAGATTGGGCAAAGATAAACTTTAAATCTGGAGAAGAATATAGTGTTATGCGGAAAAAGGCTGGAGAAAAAGATGGTAAGCAACTTTATGAAAGAGATGTTGCTGAAATAACTCTTGATGATAAGGGTAGACCAACTAAACTATCAGATACATTTAGAAAAGCTGAAGATTTTGGAGGATTTTTTGGGAAGGATACAAACATATTCCATAGCGAAGAAGATCTTGCAAAGATAGATCATGATAAACAAGGAAATTTCTTTTTAATTGATAAAGAAAAAGGATTTGTGAAAAGTGGGATAAAAAAACTTGAGCTGCAATCAAACAATGAGGAAACTGCAAAAAAGATAAGTGATTTTGTCGTTGATAATAAAATCAAATTAAGTGGTATGTATAGTGCTATAAAAGTTGCAAGTGTAGCTGACCTCCTGCCGGGAACAAATCTTGTTGAAGGAAAGATAGAAAGCAAAATAGCAGAAACGCTTGAATCTTTTGGTCTTGACAGGGAAAACATTGTAAGTAAGGCCTTAGTTTCGGTGGTAAGCTCATCAATACTGTCAAAGCCATTTGATGGTCATGGAGAAGGATTTGAAGAATTGAAGGGGAAAACAATTTTTACAGAAGGATTTAAAAAATTGAAGGGGAAAACAATCTTAGATGCTGCCATGGATTATGCAAGTAATCATTTCACTGTTGCAGAGAATCTTGCAATAGGTACTACAGCAGCTTTGCGTTTAGCAGATAAAACAAAAATTGTAACTCCTCTTGCAGAAGAAGGTTCATTTGTTAGAGCACATGTTAATCCAGTAGGTATCAAAAATATAGACTTCAGAGATGGAAGTTTGGATTTTTACAATAGAGACTCACGAGGAAGAATGACTGGAAAAACCACTAATATAATATCTACTGCTACTGAAAATAGTTATAATTTTAATCCAAACTTTAATGATGGAAAACCTAATTTTGGTAGAGTAAATCTTTTAGTTGAAAATAAAAATCGGCCTAATGAAAAAATCCAACTTGTTACGGACAACAGAGGGAGACTTCAAACAGCAGGTATCGGAAGCTTTGAGAACCTCAGGAAACAAGGTGAAATAAAATTTGATTTTTCTGCAGATGTCAAAGTGATGGGAAAAGATTACTCAGAATCCGGAAACTTCTTTACGTTTAAATTTGAAGCAGATGCTAATTCTCTTGAAGAATATAATAAATTCTTAGAAAGTGATGAAGTAGAGGTCTATAATAGAGAACTAAGTGGGTTGCAGTCTGGAAGTGTGAATGCACAACAGAAAACTGAAATTGATAATAAATTTGCAGAAATTTCAATGAAAGCTAACAAAATAAAAACTAGTCGCGACTACAAATATTCTTTAGATATACAGCAACAAGGTGTTGCAGATGCTATTAACAAACAATTGAAATCTGCTGGAAAATCACTTATTAGGCTCTCAGATAGTAGTGCAAGTAGTGTTGGCACTTCAAAACCTATAAACTTTAATGATCCTTTTTTAGAAAATCAACTTGAAAGAGTACTTGAGATCGCATATTCAGATCCGGCCATAGTAGAGCAGGCTGCGGCCAGAGAACTTTTTAGTTCAGAAGCGTATAAAGAAGACGGTAAAAATCACATAGGAAGAGAATTTGGCAATTATCTTGCCAAAAATAGAGTTTCAATGGGATCTAATACAATACTACAAAATGATGATAAGAATAAACTAGTGCAAACAAAACTTGGTTCGACTCAGTTTACATTTGATAGATTATATGCGGGTGTTGCAAAGGAAATTGTTCCACTTCTGCTAACACATGGTCAAAAAAGCGAATCTGGGGCTTACAAAGTTGCAAACTCAAATTTGAATTTAAACTATGAGGTAAAAAACGGGAGATTCTCGGGAGATTCTAAAAAATTGCTTGATGCTACAAGAAGAAGACATGTTGGAGATGGATTGTTAGCCCAGGTAATATTCCGAGGGAAAGAATCTGTAAGTAGGGGAATTCAAAAATCTATTGAAAGAGAATTTAGTCCAAGGCTTCAATCCCTAGGAAAACTATACATCAATAGTGCAACATATAGGTAAAGTAATTTGAAGGACATGAGTTACTTGCATTTCTTATTTGATTCCTTATCAAATTGGTTTGCCATATCAGCTATGTGTTGTAAGAGGCCTTTTAAAATATCCTCAGGATTTTCTATAAATGGAATTTCTTGGGTATCTTTAATATTAAGGTCTAAACTATCTTTTTTTAGGTTTTTAGTTAAAAGTCTCATTTCTTTGTCATTTAAAGCAAGAAATGAATTTAATTCTTCAGAAAGATCATAACTTTCTTTATCTTTGAAATTAATCTTCCAAAAACTCATTTTTTGTATTTGTTCCATCTCTTCTTTGCTTAGCTCTCTTTTACTAAATATATCGTAAGATTTAGAAACTTCATCAGGCATAAGTTCAATTAGCTTCAAAGGATCTTTATAAGCTAGATCAGACAACAAAGATCTTTTGGGAGATAGATATCTAGAAATGTATCTTGTTTCTTCAAGTAAATTCTTACCAAAAAAGAAATCTACTCCAAGGTCTTCCCTTAAGTATATAGGATTTATAGAATCCCACTTTTTAGTTCCAAGAACCTCCTCAAGTTCAGTGAGAGACGTTATATGACTTAAACCTGTTTGATTTTCCCCCTCTTTGATTTCATTTGATCTTTCTTTAATAGCTCCACCCTTAGATTTTCCAGCAGACTTACTAAAATCGTACAAAAATTTTAGAATTGGTTTACCTTCGTATTTACTTTCACCTTCAACCTTCTGCTCAATAGAACCTCTAGGAGCAGAATCAACCTTAGGATCCTCAGCCGTAGCAGGATTATAACTTACTCCTAACGCAACTAAAGATGCAACTGCAGGTGCTAAAAATCTTGCCACATTATAAGAACTTCTCATAAAAAACATACTATTTCAATATATATAAGAGTTTTGCATAGTTTTTTACTTCGGGTGCGTGGTAATAGGGGTAAAATTAGTTGGTAAAATGATATGCTTCCTCCACTCCATTTTTAAAATAGCTTCCCTACCTTGAAATATCTCATATCTAAACAGTTATCCCCACAAATAGATTTTTTTATAAATTTGTGGGTATAACTCCAATTATGTACTTTTAAAAATACTTACAGGAAGTTTTTTGAAATTTATGTTAAATATGTTTGAATAGGTTTTCTATCAAAACATTTATAAAACTATGAATATTCATATGACTAGTCTTAGTAATATTAGTAGGAGGATTATTATGAATGATCCTATAAGAAGGAAGATAATAAGTTATCTGGGGAAAGAGAAGGTGATAACAAGCAATGAGCTTGCAAAGGTTCTTAGTGTGAGCTGGAATACTTCTGAGAAATATTTGTTGGAATTGGCTGTTGAGAGATTAGTTGTTAAGATAAAAAAGGAGGGGGTTAACCTATGGATGTTGAAGTGAAAAAATACGTGGATTATAGAAATCG
>NZCQ01000054.1 GCA_002688335.1 Candidatus Pacearchaeota archaeon
ATGATGTCTGATGATGGCATTTTATTCTTTGTTTTTTTCTATTTTCTCTAATTTATCTATACGATCATCCTTGTCTGAACCATAAATTTCTGCTTCTTTTCCCCAATATTTTGGGGTTGTATCTTTTGATCCTTGTTCATCTTGGGATTTCAGAATATGCTTATCTTCTTGTGTTTTTAATCCTTTGATTTGTTTTAATAGCCTCTTCTTACGTTTTTTTCTTTCTATTTTTCTTTTGCCCATTTTTCTAATCTTTTTATCATGCCCTCTAAGATTTTAATCAATTCTTCAGCATCATCTATTGTTACATGGTTCCTGTTAGAATTCTTATCTTCTCTTACTGCCTGATATCTGTTGTATACTCTTTCATTGTTTATAATTTTCATTAATTTTCTTTTGTTCCATAATTTACTTTTTATTATCGAATCTAATATATAGGCTCCCCTTATTCTTAGTACTAATGAATATGCTACCGAGTCTCCAGTTTTTTTATTTTTTAATTTTTTATCTAATTCTATGATTTCCTTACCTTTTTTTATTGAGTTCCTTGTTGATTTGACATAAGTTAAGACTCCTTTTTTTGTTAGTTTGTATTTTTTATATTCTTCAATTAAGTTTGAATTAATTATTGTTTTTGCCTCAATTATCATTGGCAAATAATATATGGGATTTTCCTTGAGGCTTTTTTTTATCTTTTCTTCAGTTACAAGGGTTAGGTTATAGTTTTCTTCATCTATGATTCTAGAGGTTTCCTTAGTTATTACTAGAATATCTATATCGCTGTGTTCATCAGCTTCCTTTCTAGCTATGCTTCCTATTTGGTAGATCCCCTTTACTTCTTGTAATAAATCTTCTTCTATTAATATATTTAATACTTTTTTCCTTATTGTTTTAGAATCTGGATTTATTAATTGTACAACTACTTGTTTGTTAAGCCATTCTCTTGGCAGTAATACTCCTGCAGATGTTCCAACTTCTCTTGTTTGCTTTATTATTCTCATATTATAATGCATTATAATGTGTATTTAAATGTTTTGTTTTTGATAGATGAAAAGATATTTAAAGTTATTTTATCATAGTATTAGAGAGGTGGATGATGAGAAAAATAATTGGGTATTTGCTTGCGTTGGTTGGCTTGTTGGTTTTGGCAGCTAATTCTGCTGTTGGTAGGGGCTATTTTACTTTTTTGGAAGAGATTAGTAGTGCGATTGTTGTGGGGGTTGGAATGGTTTTTGTTATTTTGGGAGTGGTTGTTTTGATTGTTATGAATAAGGGGGGGGGAAGTAAGTGGGGTATTGGGCAGGTAGAGAATGAGGTTCCTATTTATCATGGCGATGGTAAGAAGAGAAAGATAGTTGGTTATAAAGTTGAGAAGTGAATCTTATAGTTTTCTAGCAATTCTTGCAACCTTTCTTCTGAGATCTTCTGCTTCTCTAGGTAAGCTTGCTTCTTTAGCCTCCTTTGCTTATGCATACTTGTCTAATATACTTTCTCTTTGTTTTTCAAGTCTATTAATTAAAGCTGTATTGGGATCTTCTGCTTTTCTAGCCGCTGAAATAGCATGCTCGATATGTGCAAGTTTCACATCATAAATAGATTTTTTTGCTTTTGCGTGTTTTAATTCATCAAATTGTCTATGTATCCAATGATCAAAAGCCATATTTAATAATATAAATATGATTGCTCCAACGTAAAACCAAAAAGCTATGTCAGGCGTATCTGCAAACCAATCCCCTTTTTTATGAGTAATGGGAATAGCATATCTTAAATACCAATCAAATATATAAAAGGATAAAAATAAAAGCCAGGTTATGAATCTAACCCATCCGCTTGAGAAAACTGAATGATTAAATGCGAAGAAAATTAATAATGGCCCTACAACAATGACAAACATACCAAGTACAGAGTAGTTAATGAGTAGGGCATCTAGGAGTTTTATATCTGTAACTTTTGGCAGATATCTAATGGATAAGGCTGCTACACTAAGACTTAGAATGAAGATTATTCTTTTATTTAATGCAAATGCATCAATGTTTTTTAAAGACATAAATGATATCGCATATATTACAAAGAAGAATATTAATTTAGCAAATATATATTGATCATCACTCTCTACTCCAAGGATGGGTCCTAAAACTGATGCTATGGAGTTTATGGTTTCAGTAACAAATGTTTCAATTCCCCCCTGAATTTCTTTTATGGTTGGTTGTGCAGAAACGAAACTGATGGAAAGGATTAATAATAAAGATAGGACTAACAACAACTTCTCTTTTTTCATAATTGGATTAGTAAAGAGTTCTTTAAAAAGATTTGTTTTGAGTTAAAGAAATGTTTATAAATAAGATATTATTAGGAGTATCATGAAAAAGGTGTTTGTGAGTTTTGTCTTGTTATTGTTAGTTTTATCTTCTATGAGTTTTGTGTTGGGGCAGGAAGAGGTTAAGGCTTCTGATTTATTGCAGGGCGGAGAATCTGCTGGGAAGTATGCTGCTGAAGCAACCCATGGTTTTTTTAGTTTTATGTTTAGCAATGATACTGGGGGGGTTGCTTGGGGCACTGCGTTCTTTCTGGGAATTTTATTATTTTTAATTGTGTGGAAAGTGATCCCGTTGGTTTTCGGAGATCATAAGTTTTGGAACTTTTTTATTTCAATTGTGATTACTGTATTGGCTATGTATGCTATACCGGATGATATTTATGGAGTGATTAATGCGAATTATGGAATAATGGGAGCAACTATTCTGTCATCTATCCCTTTTTTAATAACTCTTGTTTTGAGCGTTACTGTTAGAAATCAATTGGTTGCTAGGCTTATTTGGACATGGTTTACAGTTTACTATTTTATGTTTTATATTTACCTTAGTATTCCTTTGTTTCAGCAAGAAGGGGAATGGGTTTTATGGAATGCTAATGCGGTTCCAAGCACTTTACCTTATCTGATTGCGACGATTTTTGGGCTTATCCTTATCCTTTTTGTTCCATCTGTTAGGGGGCTTGTTTTTAAAGGCAAGATGGGGGCTTTAGAAGAGTCTGCAGATAAGATTATTCAAAGAGGAGGATTATTACATAACTTACAGAAGGAAGAGCTTGAGGTTTCTTATGGGGATGGGGGGGGTATTTAATAACCCTTAAAAACCTTTGAGTCTTGCTTTTCTTATGGTTAGTAAAAAAGGTGTTTTTGTTTTTTGTTTATTAGTTAGTTTAATATTTGTTAGTTTTGCTTTTGCTCAGGATTTGTCTGGGAAAATTACAGAGACTTTTGGAGAAGCCGATGAAACAGGTTTTCCTAAATCGTTTTCTGAATATGTGGAGAAAGCTAGAGATTATAAGGCAAGAAATGATGATAGGGAATTTATAAGAAAGTCTCTTTTTGGATATGTCGCTGAGACTCCAGTTATGAGGGGAATTGTTTATTATACTCATAAGTTTTTTTCTTTTTTTGATCCGTTATGGAGATATACATTTGGCATGGAGTTTGATTGGAATCTTGCTTTTTTTGCTCATATCTCAATTTGGATTATATTGATTGTTTTTATATTTTATCCTGCAAGTGTTTTGTTTGGTAGTGGAAAAATGGCTAGTTTAGTTATTGCAGCGATTATTGCTTCCTTGGCTGGATCTACAGGAATTATTGGGATGGCTGTCGATCAATTGGAAGTTATGGTTACAAACCTCTGGATCTTTTTAATTGCTGTTGTTATAACAATAATCGTTGTGGCTTTGTATATTGCTTTCTTTCGCAAAGCTGAGGAGGAGTCAAAGGAGGAGGATGTGGAGAGAGCTAAAGAAAGTATAAGGGCTCATGGAAAAGTTTCACAAAAGGCTTTGGAAGAATTTGGGGATGGTGGGGGAATTTAGTGCTTAAAAAGAGGTTTCAGTGTTTTCTAATGACCAAATTGAGGCCTGCTGCCTGGTTTTCCTCTTTCAGATATTGGATTTGGGGGCCATTTGAAATCTCTAGAGTTATTTTGTGATGGATATTCTTTTTTTCTGGAGTTGTCTTCATTAGTGCCGGGTTCTATTTCAACAGAATCGTCATAAAGATTTCTCCCATCAAGTAAGCTTTTATATTTTTTAGTTTCGTTCTCTAGCATATCATTTATTCTTGAATTTCCCCCTTCAGCTTCAATCCTATATGATTCAATTGGTTTAACACTTGAATCTGAAAATATTATTTCATGATCAAAGTTAATTACTTCTCCATCATTATTTAGAAGAAGTTCTCTAACTATTGTATTGTCATAACTATTCCTGCCAAATTTGTCTATGTGTGAATTAGTCTTTGTTATCAATAATTTTACTTTTGGTTGATATTCTGTATCTTCTCGGTCAGGGTCTTCACTTTGATTTGAAAGGATGTACTTTTTTATCTCATAGCCATTAATTTCTTTTTTTTCAATTAATTTCTCGCTTTCTTTTCCTCCGCTGAACCATGACCATGAGCTGTTTGCTTTTGTTTCTAGATTATCTCCTGCAGTTGTACTTCCTTTGTCTGGTTTATTTGAATCTGAGCTTCCTGAAAAAATGCTTGGTATCCATGTTAAACCATATAGTGCGGCTAATGCAGCTATGGGTACAATACATCCGCCCTTGTTTAGAGCCCATCCTCCAAATTGGGGAGCTTTTTCTTTAACCAATCCGCCCAATTGATAGACTTTGTCTCTAGCAAATAAGCTTATTAGGCCTAATCCTCCTCCAATTGAAGGCCCAACGATTGAGCTAGCATAATTTTCACCCCCAAATAATTTCTGAATTCCATATCCAATTCCGGCCCCGATACTTGCGGCTGCAACAGATCCAATTACTTGGCCAGCTATTTGCCATCCCGATTTTTTTGTTTGATCTGCATCATCATTTGTTTCATTTTCTGGAAGATCATTTACACGAGTTCTTAAGTCACCATCTCTCACTCCTAGGTCAGTATTTATTACTGGGGAATTTTCTGAGTTAGGATTATATTCATGTCCTGTATTGAGGGGTTGATCGATATAGGGAGATTTTATAATAATTTCATCTTGTCCTGGATTATTTTTTGCTTGGTAGGATTCTTTCGCTAACTCCGTTATTTCATGATCTGTTAACTCTTTGCCATTAGGTAACTCTACGTGCCCATATTTAGGGACCTCTGCATAGAGCTTTCCTCCTGCTTCATGTACTTCTATTTCTTCTACCATTTTCTTTGTATTATTGTTAGTACCAATTAGTATATAAATGTTTCTACGATTACCTATTTAGTAGTGGTAACATATAGAAAAGTTTATAAAGGAGTGTGGTGTTGAATATTCATGATAACTTATGAAAGAGCTAAATGGGTTGAGGATATTGTGGCAGGAACTATGGCTATAACTCTTCCAGTAGTTGGATATGGTCTTGAGAGATTAGCTGGAGGCTCTGGTTCTACTGGGGCAGGTATTGGAACAGCAGTAACTGGATTGTGGGCTGGAGCTGGGTGGGCATTTAGGTTTTGGCCTTTTAAAGAGATAGAGGGGAGAGAATATCAAAAAGCTAAATCTTTAATTGGTGGTTATCCTGCAGTACCAAGAGAAGGTCCCGGATCCCAGTTTCTTCCATGGCCTTTTGTTTATATAGTAGAAGATGAGAAGGGAAATCCTGAATCAGTTTCTGCAAAGGATATTAATATTTCAATGCCTGGTTTCCATTTTATAACAGGATCCGGTCTCGAAGGAGATATGGATGTACAAATTACCTATCAGCTTCCTGATAAGAGAAGTGCCTATGATCATCTTTGGGAACCAGAAAATCCTCAAGCAGCTATAGCAGAATTTGCTTTGGGTAGGTTGCAAGGTAGGATTGGTAGGATAGTTGAAGGAGATGATTCTGATGATTCTGATGTGAGAGATCAAAGGACATACGTTCCAGATGTTTTAAAGGAATTGAATGGTGAAACTGATGACGATGAAATAAATAGAAACTCAGTTTATAATCAGTGGGGTGTAAACGTACAAACAATGATGCTTTCAAAGATTAATTTAGATGAAAGATCTCAAAGACTGATCTCTATGGGATTCGCGGCTGAGATGAAGGCACTTGAGAGTGTGATATTGGCAGGTGGGGCTTCAGATTCAATGAATAAGTATGTGAAGGCCATCGATAAGATTAGGGATTATGAACCAGAGGAGCAAGCTGCTATAATTGAGATGATGCGTTTCAGTAATAACGAAAAAGTAGCTGCGTTCGGAGCTCAGATAGTTAATGTTGGTGGTCTTGGGAAAATTTTAGGCAATTAATTATTTTTCTTCAGAACAACGTCTTCTGTTCCTTCTGCTTTTTTAGTTCATCCAATTTTTCTAATTGTGAGTCGATTCTAGACTCTGAGAACTCGTGTTTGAGAAGGATTTAGGCTATCTTACAAGATTTATCTATAAACTTCAATAATCTTTGCTTCAACTTTATGTTTTTCTATTAGGTCATAGATTTGCTTTTTATTTGATGTGGGTAGAATAATGCAACTTTTACCAATTCTTTTTCCTTCTAATTGTTCTAGAATTCCTTTATAGGTTTTATTTTTGATTTTAAATCCATATAATTTATTTAGAAATGCACCTCTGTTCTTGTTAATTTTATTCCAATAGATGATTGCATACTTAGCGAGATTTTTATTATCTTTTTTATTTTGAGCTTCATAATTTCCATAAAGAACGATTCCCGTACTTTCAATGCTTTCTTTTAGAGATCTCCATTTCTGTAATTTGTCTACGATTATATTAATTTTATTATCGATGCCTTTTGTTTTGAATAAAAGTGCTTCCCTGCTTTTATAGAAATCTTGAACTAATTTATTCATTTCGTTTTCTTGTTTCTTTGTTTTCTTTATTATTTCAATAAATATATCAATATCGCTGTCTTTATGGGCTGTATCTTTTGCCGCGGATCCAAAAAGGATTATTTTTCTTATGTTGTTAATATTCTTTAGATTCTTCAAGAGATAAGAGGTGAAGTAACTTGCGTATTGTTTATACATTTTCTACCTCTCTTTTTAAATTTAGAAATATATTGATCTTCTCTTTTAAGATGGATCTGGGAACGGTATTTCCGTATGCTAAATTATTTCTGTCGTTTTCATCTTCTAATGCTGATTTTATTTCATCCATTACTTCTTCAAGCAATTCTTTATTTGGTTTTTGCATTTTCCTAATCTTATTTTAAGTCATCTGTCTTACAGTTGTTTAGACAAGTGTCTTTATAAATCTTTTTATGTTATCTTAAGTCATTTGTCTTATAGTTGTTTAGACAAGTGTCTTAATTAAAA
>NZCQ01000055.1 GCA_002688335.1 Candidatus Pacearchaeota archaeon
ATTATAGAGAACTTTGAAAAATTACGTTTTTCTTCGTTCTCTAGGAGAGAATTTTGCCAAATTTCCTTCGGAAATCGTATTTATGCAAAATTCTCTAAACAAAGATTTAAATAAAAGTAAGATTAATCTTATTAATGGATTTTGATGTTACTAGGATGAGTTCTAGAGGGCAGATTGTGATTCCCTTAGAGATGAGAAAAGATATTCAGGAAGGAGATAAATTAATTATTATTAGAAAAAATAATGAGATCATACTTAAGAAATCAATTGATGATTTAGCTTTGTTATCTGAGGAATCGTTTGCTGAAACCTGGTTGAATGAAAAAGAGGATGAAGCATGGAAAAACTTGTAAAAGGAATTGTAATAGTTATTGAATTTCCATTTTCAGATCTCAAATCTTTTAAGAGAAGGCCTGCACTAATAATTAAGGTTCCCAAAGGGGAAGATATTATTATATGTCAGATAACTGCTGAATCTCAATCAAAATCTGTGGAGATTCCAATTAGGAATGAAGATTTTGCTAATGGGGGATTAAAGAGAAATAGTTTTCTGAGATTAGATAAAGTCACAACTATAAGGAAATCCAGAATTAAATATAGATTAGGATTGTTAAAACAGTCTAAAATTGATATTGTAGTTGATAAATTCTGTTCTTTTTTGAGAGAATAAATTTTTTAGACCAATTAAATATTTAAAAACTCTTTATCCTTTAGTAACTTGTGAAAAAGGTGATAAAATATGTTTGAGATGTTGATTAATCCGAAGAAGGCCGAAAGAAGGCCATGGGAGATGTTTTTTGTAGGAGCTTTTTATGCAACAATTTCTTTAATTTTAACTAAGTGGATCTTTTCTGGAGATCCTGTGTTCTCGAAATATACAGGAATATTAGTTGTTACATTTAGTGTTATGCTTTCCATACCTTTTATGTATTTTGCAATAAGGAATGAGGAGGAAAAAGATTTGCAAGGATATGGGTATCTCAGGTTACTTGAAGAACATGGAAAGGCCCTGACATATTTTATGTTTTTATTCTTTGGGTTCATTGTTGCTTTTTCATTTTGGTATATAGCTTTTGATGATGGTAATCAGAATTTTAGAGCTCAAATTGAGACTTATTGTTTGATAAATAGGCCGACTCAATTTGAGAGTTGTGTTTCAGATTATGGGATTGATAGCTCTGCAAAGACTACTGGATTTCTAAGTGCGAAGGATAAGATAGTTAATATTTTTGCGAATAATATTTATGTTTTGATTTTCACATTGTTGTTCTCATTGATTTTTGGAGCGGGAGCCATATTTATCTTGGCCTGGAATGCAAGTGTGATAAGTGCTGCGATGGGGATTTTTTCTCAGTCTAGTTTGACCAATCTTCCAATAGCCTTAATGAGATATATGATTCATGGAGTTCCTGAAATTGGAAGCTATTTTACTGGAGCATTGGCCGGAGGAATTGTTAGTATAGCAGTTATTAAGCATGATATAAAGTCGGAGAAGTTTTGGGTAATATTGCAAGATTCCTTGAACCTAGTTATACTGGCCGTTGTTTTATTGTTTATTGCTGCATTGATAGAAGTTTTAGTTACCCCTGTGTTCTTTTGAAAATTGTTTGATAATTTTATTACTTGTCTTTGACAAAAAATCATGGGAAGAATATTTAAATGATTTTAGATTAGGTTTAAATTATGGATCATAGGATAGAGATTGCTCAAACCATATCTGACATGAGAGCTCGAGTAAGAAAAAGAGATCTTGAGTCTGCTGGATTTTCTGGGATGATTGATGATGTTAGATTAGTTGATGTTTACACACTAGATCAAGATTTTTCTGATGACATATTAGAGCGAATTAGTTCTATGTTAACAAACCCTGTTTTTCAAGAATCAAAAATAGATGATTCATTTAAGCCAGAATTTGATTATGCTGTTGAAGTTGGATTTTTGCCAGGAGTTACAGATAATGTTGGAAATACAGCCAGAGAAGGAGTTTTTGATTTATTGAAAAGAGGACTTGATGGACAAACGGTGTATTCCTCGCAGTTGATGTTCTTATCAGGAGACTTATCTAGGGAAGATGCTCAAGGAATTGGAGAAAGTGTAGCAAATCCTCTTATTCAGAGAATTCATGTGAAGAGTTATGATGAGTTTTCTTCTGATAATGGGATGGGTGTTGTAGTGCCAAAAGTTAATATCTCAGAGAAACCAAGTGCAGATTTAGTTGATATCCTTAGTGTTAGTGATGATGAATTAATTGTAATTGGAAAACGAGGAATAGCAAATTCTGATGGAACTAGAAGAGGACCTCTTGCATTGGATTTAACATATATGCATGCTATTAGAGATTATTTTAAGCAGCAGGGGAGAAATCCGATGGATGTTGAATTAGAATCTCTTGCTCAAACATGGAGCGAGCATTGCAAGCATACTATTTTTGCGGATCCTATTGATGATATTGCTGATGGATTATATAAACATTTTATTCAAAGAGCGACTAACGAGATAAGGCATGCTAAAGGAGAAAAAGATTTCTGTATTTCGGTTTTTACTGACAATGGGGGCGTGATTATTTTTGATGATGATAATGCTTTGGTCGATAAAGGAGAAACCCATAACTCCCCTTCGCGTTTAGATGGTTATGGGGGGGCTGGAACTGGTATTGGAGGAGTTATTAGAGATCCGCTAGGGACCGGGCTGGCTTCTAAAGTATTTGCACTTAACTATAATTTTTGCTTTGCAGATCCTAGGGAAAAAAGGCCCCTTTTTAGAGGAAGAGATTTTACACAACCATTAGAAGGTGCTTTAAAAAATACATCAGACATAATTGCAGGGGTTAGAGATTATGGCAATCAGTCTGGAATTCCAACTACTAACGGAACTGTTAGTTATGATTCTAGATTTAATGGAAAACCTCTAGTTTTTGTTAGGGCTGCGGGCGTTATGCCCAGAGAAAGTGCTGGAAGATTATCTCATGAAAAACAGGCTCAGCCTGGAGACTATATAGTGATGGTTGGTGGAAAGGTTGGAAAAGATGGGATTCATGGGGCAACATTTTCATCGGAAGCAATTGATGCGGGAAGTCCTGCGACCGCTGTTCAGATAGGAGATCCAATTACTCAGAAAAAGATGAATGATGCAATTGTTGATGAGGCCCGAGATTTGGGATTATATAATAGTATAACAGATAATGGTGCCGGAGGCTTGTCATGTTCGGTTGCGGAAATGGGAAGAGAATCTGGAGGATGTTATGTTGATTTAGGGAAGGTTCCACTTAAATATCCCGGGCTTAATCACTGGGAAACTTGGATTTCTGAATCTCAGGAGAGGATGACATTGGCAGTACCAAAAGATAAATGGAATGATTTCTCGGATCTTATGGAAAGAAGAGATGTTGAGGCTTCGGTTATTGGAGAATTTACAGATTCTGGAAAATGTGTTGTTGAATATGAAGGAGATAGGGTTATGGATATGGATATGAAGTTTTTACATAATGGATTGCCTCCAAGGCCAATGAAAACAACATTTACAAGACCAACACATGAGGAACCAGATTTCCCTACTCCAAAAGATTTGACTGATTCAATTCATTCTATGTTAGAAAGGCCAAATATTGCAAGTTTTGAATTTATTTCTCAACAGTATGATCATGAAGTCCAAGGAGGATCTGTAATTAAACCTCTGCAGGGAAGGGGCAGAGTGAATGGAGATGCAACTGTTACTAAGCCCATCTTAAGTTCTAATAAAGGAGTAGTTATGTCGCAGGGCATTAATCCTAGTTATAGTGATATAGATACTTACAATATGGCTGCTGCTGCGATAGATACTGCCATTAGGAATGCGGTTGCTACTGGAGCAAATTTGGAGCATCTTGCTTTGATGGATAACTTCTGTTGGTGTAGTTCTAATGAACCAGAAAGATTGGGACAATTAAAAAGAGCGGTTCAGGCCTGCTACGATACTACTGTAGATTATGGGACTCCTTTCATCTCAGGAAAGGATAGCATGTTCAATGATTTTAATGGATTTGATGAGGACGGCAATGCGATAAAAATCTCAGTTCCTCCAACACTGCTGGTTTCTTCTATTGGAGTTATTGATGACGTAAGTAAGGCTATTTCCCTTGACTCAAAGATCCCTGGAGATTTAGTTTATGTTTTAGGGGCTACTCACAATGAACTTGGAGGGTCTGAATATTTTGCGATGATGGGGGATAAATTAAGAGGAGAGAAGTTTATTGGAAATGGTGTTCCAAGTGTAGATACTAATGTTAATAGAAGATTATATGGAAATCTTTCGCAAGCAATAGATCAAGGATTAGTGGCTTCTGCTCAAAGTGTTCATAGAGGAGGGTTAGCCGTTGCATTAGCCAAAACTGCTATTGGAGGGAGATTGGGCATGGAAGTTGATATGGGAGAAATTCCAAGTCATACTACAAGAGATGACTACACCTTATTTTCAGAAAGTCAGGGGAGAGTGGTGGTTACAGTTGATCCGAATAAATCAGATGAATTTGAAGAGAAAATGGATGATAGTATGCATTCTAGAATAGGAAGGGTTAGGGGTGATGATAAATTTATTGTTTATGGGAAAAATGGTCCTATTGTTAACGCTAGTGTGGATGAGATGTTAAGATCATATAAATCAACTTTTAAGGATTATTAAACAATGAAAATTAGAAATCTTCAATCATCTAAATTTCCAGTAGGTTGGGAAGAAATTTAAAAATGGCAGAACCAAGAGCATTAATATTGGCTGGATATGGAATAAATTGTGATAAAGAAACCAAATTCGCATTTGAAAGGGCTGGAGCTAGAGCAGAACTTGTCCATATTAATGATTTAATCGATGGGCATAGAAGATTAGAAGATTATCAGATACTTGCATTTCCAGGTGGTTTCTCTTACGGAGACGATACTGGAGCAGGAAATGCACTAGCAAGTAGAATTAGAAATCATCTTTGGGATGATGTTAGAAAGTTTGTAGAGAGAGATCATTTAGCAATTGGTATTTGTAATGGATTTCAAGTTATGGCTAATTTGGGATTATTGCCTGCCTTAGATGGAAATTATGGAAATAGAGAAGTTGCTTTAGTTCATAATGATAATGCAAGATATACTGATAGATGGGTTGATTTGAGATTTGAAGGTAATAGTGTATGGGCTAATGGATTAAAATTTATGAGTTTGCCGATTGCACATGGAGAGGGGAAGTTTTATGCTAGTGAAAAAATGTTAAAAAGAATTAGTGGAGCTGAGCAAGTTGCGGCCAGATATGACTATGATTATGTGTGTATGCATGGGGAATTGGAAGCAAATCCAAATGGTTCGCTTGAGGATATAGCTGCAATTAGTGATGAATCTGGAAGATTAATAGGAATGATGCCGCATCCAGAAAGAGCTATTGATTTTACTCAATTACCTTATTGGACATTAAAGAAAGAAAGATTGTTAAGGGAGGGTCGAGAAGTTCCTGATGAAGCTCCTGGTATCCATATTTTTAAAAATGGAGTTGAGTATTTTAAATGATAAAAAATGGCTCTGACAAAACTATACGATCCAGAAAATGGGAAAATGAGAGTTGCGGGGTTGATGTCTGGTTCTGGGAGTAATTTAAGAGAGATTATTGAGTACGGGGAGGAGATGAAATTTATAGAGGACAGATCTCCTTATCAGGTTGTTGTTATTTTTTCAGATAGTTCTGTGAGTAATGCTGTTGAAATTGGTAGGGATTATGGTATTCCGGTTATTACTAATGATATTAGAGGATTTTATAAGGTCCAAGGAAAGCCAAGAAATGACATGCAAGTTAGAAGGGAGTTTGATCAAGAAACGGTGAAAGCATTGGAGCCTTTTGATATTAATGTTGCTGCTTATGCTGGATATATGAGTATTGCAACTGAACCTTTGATTAATGCTTTTCTAGGCGTTAATGTTCATCCTGCTGATCTTTCTATTATGGATGAAGGTAGAAGAAAATACACAGGAGATAATGCGGTTAGAGATGCAATTTTAGCTGGTGAAAAACAAATAAGATCAACAACACATATTGTTGAACCTGCAGTGGATTATGGAAGGATATTGATGATTTCTGGACCTACCGGAGTAAATCTTCCTAAATTCCTATTAAAGAACAAATCTTTGCTTAGTCATCTTAATCAAGAAAAATATGACAAGTTATTTCGTGAAGAAGTTGACAGGCATCAAAATCTCCTAAAAAAAGGGGGAGATTGGATTATATTTCCAAGAACCTTGGGATACATTGCAAATGGAAGATATTCTCAAGATGAGAATGGAGATTTATATTTCGATGGAAAACCAATTCCTGATGGAACTAGGATAGAATGAAAGGACAAAACACTTATGCAGATGCCGGAGTAAATATTGAACTTGGAGATGATGCTTCTAAAGTTTTATATAATGCTGCTAGGCAAACATGGGATAATAGAAATGGGAAGTTGGGAGAGTTAGTTGTTCCTTTTGATGATTTTTCTGGAGTAAGGGCTATTGATGTTTCTGGGTTGCCAAAGAGAACTTTAATGAATATTGGTTTTGATGGGGTCGGTACTAAAATGGAATTAGCTGAAAGAGTGGGTAATCATAAGACTATTGCTTATGATCTATTTGCTATGGTGTGTGATGATGCGGTTGTGAGGGGTGCTGAACCAGTTTTAATTGGATCAATTCTTGATGTCAATTCTCTTGGTAGCGGAGAAGATACTTATGTAGATCACGTTAGACAATTAGCTGAAGGTTATATTGATGCTGCTCGAGAGGCAAATGTTGCAATTGTTAATGGAGAGGTTGCTGAACTTGGAGATAGGGTTGGAGGTTATGGTAGTAATTCATTTGCTTCTATGCTTGCTCATCAATATATTTCTACAAATATGAATAAAGAAAACTGGGGAAGTATGAAAAAGGTTTCAGAATGGATTGTTGAATCTGATCCAGATAAACAAGATGATTTGAGGAGATATATGAGAAAAGATGAATTACATTTTGTTACTAGACTAAAAAATATTAGAACACTTAATTATAACTGGGGGGCTGCAGTTGTTTGGTTTGCTAATGGAGATAGGCTATTTACTGGAAAGGAGATTAAAAGGGGAGATTATCTTGTTGGATTAAGGGAAGGGGGATTTAGATCTAATGGGTTGTCCCTAGTGAGAAAGATAATGGAAAAACACCATGGAGCGGATTGGCATAAAGTTCCATGGAAAGTTGGGAATGAAACTTTAGCGGGCCTGGCCCTTACACCTTCTAGGATTTATACAGGGGCGGTTGTGGATATGTTTGGAGGGCATCAAAGCGGGCCAAGGGTTGAAGTCCATGGAATAGCACACATTACTGGGGGGGGAATTCCTGGAAAATTAGGAAGAATGTTAAAACCTTCTGGACTTGGAGCCGTTATAGACGATTCGTTTAAGCCCTCTGATTTTGTTGGATATGTTCAAGGATTAGGAAATGTAAGTGATGAGGAAGCATATAAGACCTGGAATATGGGTCAAGGCATGATTATAGCAACTCCAAATCCTGTAGATGTAATTAGTATTGCAAATGAATATGGAATTGAAGCAAAGAATATCGGATATGTTATAAAAGGGCCAGATATAAGAATTAAGAATAAAGGAACTTTTAATCCATTTGATAATCCCGACTTCGTGGATAGTGCGCTTGGTAGAAAAGGTCCTGAAGAACTTGTTTTCCCAATTGGCTAATTTAGCAACAAGAAAATTTAAAAACTGTTTTATATTATCTATAAAAATGGGGTTTGTTTGTAAGAACTGTAACTTTAGGACTAACAAGAATCCCAGAGTCTGTTCTTATTGTGGTAGGGAAGATAGTGTTGAAGAGGAGAGAGATGCTTCAGGATTAATAGAGGATATTGATAGATTGTTATATGGTTGAGAGGGGAATTAATTTTTAAACCCTTAAATTCTTTATAATTCATGGAAAATTTATTGTTTGTGTCTATATTGACTAGCTTTTTTTTGACTGCATATGTTTTGCCAAAATGGATTAAGAAATGCAGGGAGGTTGGATTCTTGTGGGGAGATATGAATAAGATTAATAAAGTAAAGAACGTGGCTGCCTCTGGAGGAGTTATTGTTGTCCTTTCCTTTGTTCTGGGAGTTTTGAGTTATATTGCAATTAAAACGTTTTTTCTAGGGGGAAACGGAGAAATTACGCAAATATTTGCATTGCTTAGCTCCATACTTATTTTGGGATTGGTTGGATTTGTCGATGATGTATTAGGGTGGACTCATAAAGGACTGTCCATTAGATTTAGATTGTTTTTAGCATTTGCTGCATCTATTCCGTTAGTTGTTTTAAATGTTGGTACAAGGATAATTGCAGTACCATTTTTTGGTATTGTGGATTTTGGGATTTATTACCCTCTAATAATTATCCCTATTGGAATTGTTGGAGCTACGACCACTTTTAACTTTTTGGCTGGGTTTAACGGATTGGAGGCGGGACAAGGGATCATTATCTTGAGCTTTTTGAGTTTTATAAGCTATCTAACGGGGAGTAGTTGGTTGAGTGTTGTTGGATTGTGCATGATTGCTAGCCTAATAGTCTTTTATGTCTACAATAAATGTCCTGCAAAAGTTTTTCCGGGAGATGTTCTGACTTATTCTATTGGAGCATTGATTGCTGTTATGGCCATATTAGGTAATTTTGAGAAAATTGCAGTGTTTGTTTTTATTCCTTATATCATGGAGGCCATATTAAAGATTAGAGGAAAGCTAGTAAAGGCCTCTTTTGGAAAGGTTAATGATGAAGGATATCTTGAGGTTCCATATGATAAATTTTATGGACTAACTCATTTAAGCATATTTATCTTAAAAAAATTTAAGAGACAAGTTAAGGAAAACGATGTTGTTTACTTAATATTTGGATTTCAAATTGCTATCTGTTTGTTAGCTTTAATTATATTTAGGGAGGGAATATTCTTGTAAGATGAATGAATTAATGAAAACTTGGAAAAGGTATTTGCCAATCATTGGAATAGCACTATTTGTTTATATTTTATTTAAGCTAGATGTGAAAAGTATTCTTCTTGAGATGAGAGAGGCTAGCATTTATTGGCTATTTATTGCTGTATTGTTTATTTTTGTTATGCTTATTATTCAGACTTTTAAGTGGTATATCGTTGCTCTTTTTCAAGGGATTAAAATTAATTTTAAAGATGCGTTGAAGATAAATGTTATAAGTAATTTTTATGGATTTGTGACTCCTTCAAAATTGGGAGGGGTTGTTAGAGCTGAATATCTTAAGAAATCTGATGAGAATAATAATATTGGAAAGGGCTTGTTTAACTTTACAATAGATAAAGTTCTAGACTTGAGCTCTATTGTATTTATGGCTATCTTATTTTCTTTTGTTTTCAAGGATAAGTTGGAATTACCGATTACTTTTTTCAGCGCTTTATTTTTATTGTTTGTTTTATCAACATTATTTTTTATCAATAAAGATAGGAGCAAATATGTTCTGAAGTTCTTATATACTAAGATAATTGGAAGAAAGATCAAGGATAGTGCTCGGCTGACTTTTGATTCATTTTACGACAACATACCCAAGAAAAGATATTTTGTTCTGTTTTTCCTGTTGAACATTCTCAGTTGGGTTTCTATTTATCTGATTCTTTATTTTATCGGATTGTCTTTAGGGATTGATTTGGGATTTACTTATTATTTGGCCATTCTCCCTATCGGTACGTTGGTTGCTATGATTCCCATAAGTATAAGTGGATTGGGAACTAGAGAGGCTACAATGATAAGCCTATTTGCATTGTTCGGTGCAGAGGCATCAAAGGTATTTTCTATGTCAATAATAAATATCTTGTTGGTGGGAATAATTCCCTCACTTGTGGGGATTTGGTTAATATGGAGAGATAAAAAGAATGAAAAAAAGGATTAATTTTAAAAATAGTAATTTTCTTAAGATCCTATGAGAGTTAGTTTAATTGGGCCTTCAGACATAGAATTCCATTATCATGAATTGTTGGGAGTTGGTGATGATAAGCTTAATTCTGAACTTGAGAGAATTGCAGGAGTTTTAGTTGATTCTGATGTTGAAGTTGAGTTTCTTCCAGATAAAGGAGTTTGTCTAGAAATCGCTAAATTGTACAAAAAGAAAAATGGAAAGAAGGTTATTGGTGCTGTTCCAAAATCTGATTCTACCTTTGGAATTGATCATTTAAAGCAATATATTGAAGAGCAAGTTGATGGAAAAAGATTAGTTGATGAGGTCATTGATTCTGGTGATTGGTTTAAACATGATATGATTAAAGGGTTGATGGGAAATGCTGTTTTATATTTGGGATCTAGTCCTGGAACAGATGGAGAGAGGCACTATGCTGTTTACTTATATAAATTGTTGAATAGATTTAAGGAAGGGATTGAGGTCTCTAAGGAAAAGATTCATTCTGAGATCAGAGCTGGAAAGGACTATTCTATAATTGTATATTCTCCTTTTTTGATTGGTGGAAAGTTAAGTAAGGAGGATGAAAAATATATGGAAAAGTTCGGTGTTAAACTTTATTATGTTAATTCTAGTGAGGGGTTGGGGGATGTTTTGAAAGAGTTTAAGTGAAAGAAATTAGTAAATCTAGTTTGTCAGTTGTTCCTTAAATCGTGATGCCTTGAGAATCTCTATTGCTAGTATCTCTCCCCAATTATCAAATTCTAATTTGATATCTGGAGCTATCTCTTCAAAGCGATCTTCTAGATTTTAAATAATTCCTACTCTTGAGGTTCTATAACAATCTTGCTTCCGACCTTAGAGATAGCTATAGGGACGTTCTCATTTAAATTAAATTGTTTTTCTATATCTGAAGGGATTCTTAAAATTAAGCCCCCTCCGCTTTTGGATAAGTGTCTTTGAAGTTTTAATGGTTCGGGCCATATCCCTATTCTCCTAGCTGCATTAATCGCTTTTTGTGTCTCATGTTCATAGGGAAATTCTTCCCCACATTTATTACACCTTTCTCCCTTTAACAACATAACATGCCCCTCTATTTCTAACACTATATCTTCTACCCTTTCAAAGTTTCCTTCATTACAGATCTTACATTTTCTCATCTTCCTTCCGCACCAGTTATTATGAATATTTCTTTACATTCTTCATCTTTAATGAATATAATTTTTCTACTTTTTCCCTTTTCTCTCGTGTATGATTCATATTTTTCCCTACCAACCTTATCTACCTTATACGAATCTTCTAAAGCTTTTTTTATCGAAAATATATCCCAGTTCCATTTTCTCATCCATGTTGATATAAAATGTTTACTTGGGCGAATCTTATACCCATTAACGTCCATACATTTTCACCTCTTATTGTAATGTTTTTGTTATATATAAAATTATCGTAAAACAGAGTAGTTAATGAGTTGCAAAATTTAAAACTTGCATTCCGCCTTTGATTATTAATTTAACGTCCTTAAAAGACCTTATTCTAAAAAATCTTCTTAGAGCGAATGAGGGCCTTAAATAGAATTTTCTATATGCTTTTTTCTGCATTGTGCTCATAAGTTTGGGGTTTATATCTCCATGGACAAATGCTCCATCAGAGTATGCGGTATAGCCCTCCCATCCTACGTCAATGAATTTTCCTTCTCTTTTAATAATATCATAGTATTCTGTCCCAGGCATTGGAATGCATATATGGAATGTTGCAGTGTCTAAAGGAAGAGATTTTGCAAAATCAATTGTTTCTTGCATTGTTTCTTTATTTTCTCCTAAGTTTCCGAAGATAAATAATCCTCGAGTTTCTATTCCAACTTGAGAACACCACCTTACCGCATTTCTTATATCTTCTAGCTTTTCTGCTTTTCTCATCTTGTTCAATATTTCTTGATTGCCAGATTCTATTCCTAAGGATAACATGTAACAGCCAGCCTTCTTCATGGCCTTAAGCATTGGCAGGGTTAATTTATCGCACCTTACTCCGTTTGCTACTTTCCATATGACTTCTTTATTTAATCCGGTCTTCACCATTAAATTGCAGAATTCAAAAACCCTATCTGCATGGAAAGTGAAATTATCATCTTGGAAATCTATCTCTTTTGTCCCATAATTATCCACTAAGTATTTTATTTCTTTAATTAAACTTTGAGCGCTCCTTACCCTTAATTTTCTTCCAGAGGTTATGAAATCAGAGCAAAAGGTGCATCGATAGGGGCAGCCACGTCCGCTTACTATATAATCAATAGGAGAGGCTCTTGCTTCAAAGCTGAAATATTTATGCATCGGTAAAAGGTCTCTTGCTGGAAAAGGCATTGAATCAAGATCTTCTATGAATTGTGAATCAATGTTATGTATGACCTCTCCATTTTCCCAATATGTTAAGCCCTTGATATCCTTTAATGGCTTTCCATCTAATAACTCTACAACTGTTTCTTCTCCTTCTCTTCTGATTAGATAATCTATTTTTGGATGATCTTTCATTACTTCTAATGGCATGGAGCTTGCATGAATGCCTCCAAGGATTATCTTTGTATTTTTTGGACATAAATCAATTAACCTGTCCACTTCATTCATCATACTTGAAGAAGCTGTTAGAGCTAGATAATCTGGATTGTACTTTTCGATTTCTTCCTTTATTTGTTCATGTGATAAATTGTGAGCATTTGCCTCTAAGATTTTTACTTCGTATCCATGTTCTCTAACAACCGCTGCAATATATGCTAGTCCTAATGGAGGATATATCGGAGTTGCTTGTTCACTACCTGCATAGGAATAGACAGTACGATAATTTGGTTGTATTAACAATAGTTTAGTCATTTTCTTTTTTTGAGAAATGGAGAGATTGTTTAAATATATTTTGGTGATTAATAAAATTCTTCCTTAGGAATTCTTGTTTGTTTCATTATATATTTTAAAACAAAAACGGTAACTGTGTTTCCATGAGGAACCCAAGTGGTTAAAACTTCTCCTGAAGAAAGAGTTTTCTTGAAAGTAGTATGTTTTCTGGATCTAACTTTTTTAAATCCATAATTTTCTAATATTCTGATTACCTTTCCTGTGTCAAGTGGTTTGAGTCTGCCCATTTATTCCTCTCTTTTGGAATCTCTACTTTTAGGAAAGAAAGGGAAGTTAATTTAGATTCTATTTCCGGATTAATTGTATCTTCGTCTTCTAAATATTCTCCAATAAGATCTTCCATATTTTCTCTTACTTCTTGCTCTGTTTTGCCTTGCGTTGCAATATCTAATTGAGGACATGAAGCAACAAACCATTCTCCTTCTTTCATAGTTATTATAGGCAAAGATATTTGTGTGTTTTCCATAGCGAATCATAGATGGAATTCTTTAAATATATTTTGGTGATGGAAATAATCTTCTTCAAATAATAAACCACGATAATGCTTAAAAACTTAATAAAATAATATTAATCATGAAGATTAAAGCGTTAGAGGCAGAAGTTGGTTTGAGATTTACCTTGCCAGATGAAGAATTGAGAATTGCGGCTAATAGGTTGAGAAAGAGGCAAAGACAAGATAAAAAGAATAACCAAGATGTTACAGACTCGAGAAGAAAAGTTTCTGTATTTAAAAACGGTGAGATATCTTATAGTGGTTCTGGAGGGGATGGCATAGGTCATTCTTACCATGTAAGATTTGATTATTCGCCAAGTGTTGATTTAACCTGGAGACTAGTTGAGTCGGATACTCATGATATGCGAATGGTTACAGATCTCCCATTGACAAATGGGAGAAAGAAAGTTACTCCTTCAGGACTAAGAGATTTCACAAGTCCTTGGAGTTATGCAGAAGGTTCAATAAAATTAAAGAGAAATCGGGATAGTCCAGAAAAAAAATACATTGTTGGATTAAAGATATGGGGATTTTTGGAGGACAAGAAACATATTAGGAAGTTGAGGAGTTTGACAGATAGTGTATACTTGCCAATTAAAGTTCCCCAGAAGGGAGGAAGTAGGATGTATAAAACAAGAATGCCTCACAGTGGAATTGGAGGTTCCATGCCCCACATAGTATTAAACAAAAGATTTGAGGGAGATATAGATAGAGAAGCTGAACAGAGAGTTCAAGAGTTTTACGATTCTGTTCTTGAATTTGTCTTAGATACCAAAGTAACAACAGGATTTAGACATGATGACTATCCTGAAAAGACATTAGGAGAGTTAGAGCTGGAAAGGTCTGGATATGATGTGCAAGAGCAAATAGCAAATGCGAGGGCATCCAAGAGACATTTTTATGCTCCCAGCGTCAGAATTGATGCTTACCAACCTACAGGACATAATAATAGGCCTGAATTAAGATGGAATGGTAAGAAGTATGTAAGAGAGAATAGAGCCGAGATTATGTGCCTTACAACATTTGGTGAAACGATAATGTCTCCTGGTGGAGAATGAGAAAATTATAATATTGAGCCATAATACTATTGTTTCGCTTAGGGGGTTGTAAATCTCTTTTGGAGTAATGGGGAGTGTAAAAAACACTCTTTAAGAAATTTCCAATTAATTTATAAATATTCAAACCTATTAGTTGTTATGAAAAAGAGTGTTATGAAGACAATAGGTTATGGATTGTTTTTATGGTTAGTACCGTTTTTTGTTGCAATACTGGTATGGAATGTTGAAACAAATAGTCCAAAAATTAGCAATGAATGGTTCACAGGGCTTATGGGATTAACCTGGGCCATAACTTATGCAATAATTATTTGTATGTATAGTGGGGGAATGAGATGGAATGTTAGTGAAGGTTGGAGAGTTGGATTGATATGGTATCTTACCGTTGTTTTATTAGAGATTATATTTATTGGAGGAATCTTTGGAAATCCATTAGAAAGCGTTTTACACTTGTTTCTTACAGATAGCCCTAATTTGATTGTTACTATCGGTATTGGGTATGCTGTTTCTAAGATGAAGAGATAGATTCATTAAATATAAGTTTAAATAGTGAATTACTCTTGGTGGTTGATGTTAGAAGAGAGCGATAAAAAGTCTTCTGAAGACGTCACTAGCCTAGGCAAATACGATAAAAAGGGTTTTAAAGAAATAACTATGGACAGGCCTCGAGAGATAGATGCTACTGGTATTGAGAGGCCTTGGAGGATGGATCCTAAGGGATATTTCTTGATTAGGGTTAATGAAGATCTAGGAAAGATTGAGGCCGCTTTTTGTGATATTAAAGAGAACAAAGTTAGGGTAATTATAAGGGGAGACCATCCAATGGAGGTTTATACTGCTATCTTGAAAGAAGATTTGATAAGCTTGATGGATCATGCTTGTGATATCGGAGAGCAGCTTGCGAAAGCTTCAATAGCTTTAAAACAAGGCAAGAAATATACTCAAGATAAAGAAGACCTTGAGTGATATTTTTGGAAATTTTTAAAAACATCTTATTCTTGATCTGATTATGAAGTTTCAGGATATTGTTATGTGGATAGTAGTTTTGTTTTTGATAGGAGTATTTTTGTATTTGATTATAAGTGGAAGAGGATTTGTCTAAAGTGGATATTAAAGATATGCTATTTTGGATCTTTTTAGTTATCTCATTAATATTATTAATATGGATTCTTGTTGGCGATAGCCCCAGTGAATTGATTTTTATAACTACTATTTTTCTTACAATGCTTTTTAAAGTATGGGCCATTAGTGATAGGGGAATTAAGACAGATGCAAAAGTTGATAGACTAGGGGATGGTTTTAAGAGACTTGCGGAAGACTTCAGAGATTTGCGAGGAGATATAAAAAATAAATAAACCTATATAGTCATTAGAGATCATATTTTATGAAAGAAAAAATAAACTGTGTAATAGTTCATGGATGTCCTGATAACGAAGAAGATCTAAGTTATAATAAACATTGGATTCCTTGGATTGAAAGAGAGTTGACTTCTAGAAACATAAGTGTTGAAACTCCTTCCATGCCAAAACCTTGGATTCCCAATTATGAAGATTTTAAAAAAGAATTTGAGAAATATAATGTTAATGAGAACTCAGTGTTAGTAGGCCATAGTTGTGGATGTGCTTTTTTGGTTAGATGGTTGGGAGAATTTGAAAAAAGAGTTAAGAAATTAATCCTTGTTGCTCCTTGGAAACTTCCTTATAGAGAAGATGGTAGTGATAAGGAGTTTTATAGTTATGAAATCAGTTCCAAAGTAAAAGATCAGGTAGGAGAGATAATAATATTTACTTCAGATAACGAAGTTAAAGATGGAAAGAAAAGTTCCGAGATTCTTCATAAAGCACTCGGTGGAAAAAGGATAGAGTTGGAAAATAAAGGGCACTACACATTAGGGGATATGGGAAAGGAAGAATTTCCAGAATTATTAGAGACTATCCTTAGTTCTTAGAAGATATAATCTTTTAAACTGTTCTAAATATTTGTTTAGATGGGAAAATATACAACCTATGGAGAAGGGGTTGATCAGGAGATAGAAAGAGATTATTTAGATAAGATAATTAAAAGCTTTGTTAAGGACTGTAATCCTATTTCGATAATTTTGTTTGGGGGGTTTGGCAAGGGGGAGGGGAGTGTTTATTTTGAAAATGGAAAACCTATTCCGTTTAATGATTTTGATTTGTATGTTGTGACTAAAGAAAAATTAAGTGATGAGGACCTTGATAGGATTTCTATGAATGCTAGTAAGGATATTGGAATGGGAGGATTGGAGATTGCACACTATCCAAATGAAGACTATGACATTAGAAGGCATTTCCATGTTGATGTTAGATGTTTGCCAATAGATAAGTTAGATAGTTTGATGAGTATTCAGAGATATTATGAATTGAAATATGGAACCCAAGTGATCTATGGTGATGAAAGTGTTTTAGATAAAATTGTAGAGATCAAAAAGGAGAATCTTCCGGAGTCAGATGGTTTGAGGAATTTGTTTAATAAACTTCATACAATGTTGCTTGGACTTCGTAAAGATTATAATGAAGATACTAGAAGAGTTAGAATCTTTTGGAGTTATAAGTGTTATATGTCTATCTGTGAAGCTTTGTTGATTTCTGAGAAGGAATTTGAACCCACTGCTAGTAAGAGAATGAGGAGATTTGAAGAGATATTTGATTATAGCTTTCCGGAGCTTAAATCTAAGATTCCTGACTTGATTGAAAAGGTTAGAGTTGCTACGAACTTTAAACTTAAACCAGAATTTAAGGCGGATGTAGGTAAGCTATGGGAAGAGGCTTTGAAAGATATACTTATTGTGTTTGAGTTTTATATTAAAAGAATGACCGGGCTTGATGATGTTAGGGGGGCGATAAATAATAAACTACCTTATTCGTATTTTAAGCCGTTTTTGAAAGAAAAGATTAGGTTTAATTTCTGGCCTAGTCAGTATGTTTTGAACTTAGGGTATTTTAATGTTCTTAGAAATGAAGGGGAGTTTTACTTGAAGCCTTTATTTCAGTGGAAAGATGTTGGATTAAGATTAATCTTGCCTGTTTATTATTTGTTGAAGTATAAAAGCGATGGGAATGATAAATGGTTAGAGGTTGCTTTTGAAGAGTTGAAGAATTTTATCAAGGTAGATAAGAAAGATTTTTGGTATTTGAAAGAGAGAGCTTTAAAGGCATATGGTTTGTATTATGAACAGAGGTTGATATAAGGCAATAATACTTATAAACAATTGTTAACTTGGATATTCCACTAGAAAAATGAAGGTACTTTTGATTGCTCCGAATTATTTAAAAGTGTATAGTTATGTTTCTGAAGAAGCTACAATGATAAATCCTCCGATGGGAATGGCGTATATTGCTAGTTATCTTAGAGATAATGGGATAGAGGTTCAGATGTTAGATCTAGCTGCTCTTAGGTCAGATGACAAGATGGAAAGGAAGCTTATTATGGAGAGCAAGGCGGATATGATTGGTATGGCTGCAACAACCAATACAGTAATGCAGGCCTATGATCTTGCTAAGATAAGTAAGGAAGTCTTGCCTGATGCGAGAGTTGTTGTTGGAGGACCTCATCCAACTATGGAACCAATTAGAACTTTGGAAGAATGTAAGCAAGTAGACTATTGTGTTTTAAGTGAAGCTGAAGAAAGTATGTTGGAATTGGCTCAAGGAAAGAAAGATAAAGACATATTAGGAATTTCTTATAGGAAAGATGGAGAGATTGTTGTGAATCCCAGTAGACCCTTGATTCAAGACTTAGATAAATTGCCATTTCCAGCTAGAGACTTATTGCCGTTAGATAAATATTGGACTCCCGGAGTTAGGAGATATCCATATGCTATTATGATCACTTCTAGGGGTTGTCCATATAGTTGTACTTTTTGTAGTAACTTTAGAACTCAAGGAAAACAGTTTAGAGCTAGAAGTTCGGAAAATGTTCTTGCTGAAATAGATCATTTAGTTAAAGATTATGGAGTTAAGGAAATAAACATAATTGACGATAATTTCACATTTCTTCCAGAGAGGGTTAAGAAAATTTGTGATGGATTAATTGAGAGAAATTATGATCTAGAATTGAAGACAGGTAATGGAATTAGAGCTGATAGAGTTTCTCCAAAGATGTTGAAACATATGAAAAAGGCAGGATTCTACCTAGTTGCTTTTGGGATTGAAACTGGAAGTGAAAGAATATTGAAAAAGATGAGAAAGGGAGAGACTCTGGATCATATTCGGAATGCTGTTAAATGGAGTAAGCAAGCAGGATTGTTAACAGAAGGATTTTTTATGTTTGGGAATGAAGGAGAAGGAAAGAAAGAGATGTTAGAAACTATTCAGTTTGCTAAAGAGCTTGACTTGAGTATTGCTCAATTCCAGATTTATACTCCCGTTCCAGGGAGTCCTTTGTTTGATACTATTAAGAGGGATGGGAAGTTATTTTCTGAAAAATGGGAGGATTTTAATGCTTTTAGTAAACCGTTGTTTGAATATCAAGATAGTAAGTTTGATTTGATGATGGAGATGCAGCAGAGAGCTTATAGGGAATATTATCTTAGGCCGAAGATGTTTATTAGAAAACTTTTAGAAGTTAGGAATTTAAAGCAATTTAATGCCTATGTTAAAGCAGGAATGGCTGTTGCAAAGATGAGTGTTGGTAAGGGTAGTTAGAGAGGAAGTAAAAAAATTAGTATTTTATTCTTAAGGAATTTCTAAATATATCTCCAATCCAATGTAAATCTGTTGATTTGTCTAATAAGATTTTTAATGAGAAGATAATTATGAATATAAAAATAATAAGAATTGAAATTTTATAAATGAAAGTTTCCAATAAATTTCCTACTAGGATAAATGAGGCAATTATTGATCCAGTAAATAAAGCTATTGCAATTTGTTCTTTCGATTTATTTTTCATGATTCTTATTCATTCATCTCCCCTATCTTTTCTCCCACTCAAACTCAATCTATAATCCTTCACAACGTCAACCTCTCCCTTAATATCCTCATCTAATTTATCTTTAAGGATCTTAGACTTAAATCTAGAATGATTTATCATTGACATTTCATCCCAAACTCCTTTTTCCTTTAATAATTGGATTAGTTCATCTTTATCTTCTGGCATTACTACCTTATCTATTTCCTTAACTGAACATTTTTTATTTGAACCGTAAACAACATCTATGCCAAATTGCTTTGCATATTGTACTAGACTTTCTTTATATTCTTCATCTTTTTTCTTCAATTCTGTTAATTGTGTTTTAACATCTGAAAATTCATCAACTAGTTTAACTCCTTCATCTTCTTTAAACTCCTTGATGGTTTTAATTTCTTTCAGTTCTACTTGATGCTTAAACGATGGGCACATTCCTTGGTATTCACAATAATCACATAATTCTGTAATATTTGTTGGAAAATCCTTTGCAGTTTCTATTTCCCTTATTTTTTCAATAACCTCTTCTTGTAGTTTTTTTAATTGTTCTTCAGTTCTATCTGAAATGGCATCTTTGTTGAATGCGAGCATATGCCAGATTAATTTAACATTTTTAGCATCTTTGAACTTGTCTTTTACCCAAATAGAGTAAAGAGCTAGTTGTCGATCTTCATCAGCTTCTTCCTGATCTTTCATTCTTGAATTAGTTTTATAATCACAAACAAAATAATTTCCTTCGTTATCGCAACCTAATTTATCTATCCTAACATGCCATTGATTTCCATCTGGTAGGGTCATTCTTCCTTTAGTTTCTAAATCAAGGATTGTCATTTGTTCAAATGGTTTCATTCTTTCATAATAATCGGATATATACTTCTCGCCCATCTTTCTGTAATTTACAGAGGTTAGATCTTTCTTAACTATTAGGATATCTCTTGAATAATGTTTACTCCACAAATCTTTATAAAATTTAATCAATCCGTCTAATGTAATCTCTTTCATGAATTTTCTGTCTCTGTATAACTTTTCAAGAGTCCTATGGACCATATCGCCCATAAAGGCCTCAATCGTTGTAGGAATATCTGCCTTAATCTTGTCTATATACCTTAGTTTAAACTTATATGGACATTGTTCATATGTGCTAATTCTTGAATGTGAATATGTTGCCATAAAAAACAAACAATAACACCCTATAAAAAATTATCTAATCTATACTCATAAAATTTTAATTGACCAAGATCATCCATAAATAATATCCTTTAAATCTGGAATGAATTCATCCAGAGGTTGTAAAGGGCCTCCGGACATTGCTGCTTGAGTGAATGAGAAAACTGCTAGGGAAACATCAATCATTTGTTGAGAGAGTTTTTCTCTATTTTTATTATATAATTCGTCTGAGATATTGTAAAGTTTTTCATTTAATTCCCTTTTTTCTTCTGACTCTTCGTATCGATTAATTAAATCAAGCATTTCTTTTGCTTTTTGTTTTTCATATTCCTTGTTCATGGTAATATTTGTCGAAATTATTTATAAATATTTGTTCTTGTAGATATAATCTTTTAAACTAGTTTTTGTATTGGATCTTATGAGAAAACTTAGAGTTATTATGCTTGATGCATTTAAGCCTTCTTATTTAGAATATGCTCCATACCTTAGATCACTTACTGAGGGGAATAAATGGGGAGAATTGGAAATGACTCCGGGACATTGGGGGTGCATTCAGATATTATTTGAAGGAAGATCTAGCATATTGAGTATTTTCAGGAAGGGAAGGGGGAAATTGAATTGGCTTAAGGGATTTGATTGGCTTGAAAAGTTGCCTTTCGGAAGA
>NZCQ01000056.1 GCA_002688335.1 Candidatus Pacearchaeota archaeon
ACGGCTTTTGGTGTTAATAATAATGTTTCTGTTGATGGTCATTTAGGAATGATGGCTGCTGTTCAGCCTTTTTTGTCTGGAGCAATTTCAAAAACAGTAAATTTGCCGAAGGGATCCTCAGTAGAAGATGTAAAAAGAACTTATGTTAAAGGGTGGGAATTGGGGTTAAAATCTATTAGTTTATATATAGATGGATCAAAGGGGATTCAACCAGTAAGTGTAGTAGAAGATGGAAGTGTTGGTAATGGGTTTAAATGGGGTGAAAGAGATCGGCCTAATAAAACTTTAGAGAGGGCTGGATTTAATGTAGATATAAACGGAACTGGAGTACATTTTATTGTAGGAGAGTATGATAGCAGATCTCCTAAGGATGCTCCTGCTGATTTCTTCGTGGAATTTGGGAGCTCTGGTTCTCAATTTAGTTCAGCATTTTCTAGTTGGGGTAAGGAAGCTTCAAGAAATCGACAAAGGGGAGGGTCATTGGAGGAGTTTATAAGGCATAATAAAGGTGCTCAAGGAATTATAAAGGGCATGACTGATCATCCTTTTATTAGAACTTGCTCTTCAATTGAGGATATGTTTGCAAAACTTATTCAATTAGAATATCTGGGAGATACTTCTGTTTGTGAGGTAGAACCAACTCCAGAACAGATTGGAGAGTTAAGGGTTAATATATTGGGTCAGAGAAGAAGGGATGCTCACTATGATTCTAGGATTAGTTTTATAGATAATATAATGAGAGAAGGGAAGGTAACTGTGGTGACACCCCTCTATAAAGACGATTCTGAGAATGAAGATATCTCTGTTGGTGATGAGTTTTGTAAATCTTGTGGAAGTGAAACTGTATTAAGTGGGGCTAACTGTAGGAAATGTTGTAATTGTGGAGATGCTGGTGGTTGTGGATGAGGTTGTTCTGAAATAGCAGAGGTTTGAGATGGGCTTAGAATTTTGTTTTTTGTTAGGATATAAATTCTTATAAGTTAATTTTGTTATCCTTATGGATGCCAATTTCGGATAGGACAATTAAAGAGTTGATTAATAAGGGCGATTTGTTGGTTACACCGTTGAATTTTGATAATATAGGGCCTGCATCTGTAGATCTTAGTTTAGGTAATGGATTTTTAGTTGTGGATCATCATCAGATGACTAATCTTTCTTTGGATAAACCTATTCATTATCGGAGGATAGAAGGAAGCAGGGTTATTATTCCTCCGCATCATTTTTTACTTGCGACAACAGATGAGAAGGTTAGATTGCCGAATTATATTTCTGGCAGAATAGAAGGTAGGAGTTCTATTGGGAGGAGGGGTTTGTTTATTCAGAACGCTGGATGGATTAATCCTGGCTTTGAAGGAAAGCTTACATTGGAGTTATATAATGCAAATGAATTGCCTATAGAAGTAAATTCTGGAAGGCGGGTTTGTCAGCTGATTCTTGATTTTACTGATAGGCCTGTTGAAAACCCTTATGATGGGAAATATAAGGGCCAATCAGAGACTATGGGAAGTGAGGCGCATAAAGATAGAGAGCTTAAGATCGAATAAATGATTTATTTACTTCTCCAATAGATTGCATGATGGTCATTAGATTGTAATTCAGAAGAATTCATTGCATCTTCTCTTTTATTTATCTTATGAGCAGTACTATAACCACTTGCAAACATTAATCCCATATAATTTGCATTATTTGGATTTGCGCCAACCCTCCATCCACCCCATCTAAAAGATTGATATAAGGGACTATTATGATTTGCATTAAATCCTGAAGTTTTAGCTATCCTCATATCAGGATCTATCGGACTACTACATGGATCGCACGAAGTATTGTAAGTTAATACTTTATCTAAAGAAAAATAATTTAATGCGCTACTTCCGTTTGCAACAAAATTATCAATTATAATCCAGTCATTTGTGCTGAGAGTCTTTATTAAGATCTCCGTATTATCATTTACTGCATTAATTGGCATTTTGCCCTTGCAATTAGTGTTTGCATCAATGCTATTACAATAGTTGTTATCTACTATGACCTGGTTAGGATCATTGTTTCGTACAACGCTAATTAGGGTCCATCCCCCTCCATCAGTTTCCATATCGCAATAAACTGGAATTTCTCCGTTCCCTTCTAAATTAATGTTATAAGATTCGGAATCTAGTGTTGGGTTGTTTTGTAAAACATGATAGCATGAATTTGAAGGAACTCCGCAAGTTACGTCTTCTCTAATTACTGCATCCTCGCAAACTATTCTATCATTGTTTGAGATTATAAATGGTTGGATCCTCATACTTTTGATATCGAAATCTATTGAGTCTTTAGAGAATAATGCTTCTTTAATTTGTCCCGGTTTTAGTTTCTTTGGATATATGTAGTAACCCTTGACGTTACTTACCTTCCCCCCACTTCCAATTGGAGCTAAGGGAGTGATTGGAAATTTATCTTTACTATCTCCTACCGTGGCAACGAATCCATCTACGCTAAATCTGCCGTTATTTTTAAGATTTAATATTAAAGTTTCGTTAGTGCAACTCAAGCTATTAATTAAAACAGAAGTTCCTTCTTCGCATCCTTCAATGGGCTTAACATTTGCAACTAGTTTTAACCATGAGAATATGCTGATGGCCATTATAATTGCTATTGAAATTAGAAGCACATAAGAAACCATGAGACTAACTCCTTTTTTGTTTTTTATCATCTTAATTACCTGTATTGACTATTACTTCATTTTTATTTTCTTTAACTATGACAAAATAAAATAATTCGTTTTCTTTTAACTTAAAGTTGTAATTTGCTTTCTTGCCACTTGATAGCTCTAGTTCTACGTTTATATTATCTCTCCCAGATAATTCTTCTTTATTGATGTTTTTGATTTTTGCGAAATTCTTGAAATTTTTCCAACTAGAAGTTGTTCCGAGGTTTATTTTTCCCTGAGACCCCTTGTTGTACTGGAGAGAAGTTAATCTGTCTTTGTTTCCATATAAGAATATTATGTTGGCATCATCTGTTTTTTGTAGGAAGTAGTCTCCTATTTGCTCTCCTGTGAAATTGGTTAATAAGCTTTCTACGTCTTTTTCGTTATAGACTCCGTATTCTGTTAGAGTGTAACTTTCTCTTGAAAGGTCCTTGCTTAGTTCATTTATCTCTCTGGATTCTGGGCTAAATGATATATTTGTTGAAACCTTGTTCAATCCCATCACTATTAGGATTATTAGCATTGCTGCAACTAAGAAAAATTGGCCTCTTTTGTTCATGATGAATTAAGTTATTTTAGATATTTAAAGTTGTTGAATGGTTTTGGAGTGTTGAATGATGCTCTCGAATTCAGCTTCGCTAGAATTCTTCGCAGATGTATTGAAATGTGATAATTCTTAAAACTAGATGGAGATATTTTTTGTTGGGATGGAGTTCCGATAGAGATAGAGTTATACGTGGATATAATTTATCAGATTTCGATGGGTTTTAATGAGAACCGTGCCGGAGGCCGGTTCGGGAATCACCAGTTGATTAATGTTTAATAAGGAAATGTAGACCGAAGGTTTGCTCAAAAAATAATAAAAGGCTACCTCAATACCTCCTCAGTCTTGCGACCCTTCAAGCATCTTAACTAATGGTTAGGGCTGCTTCGATCAAGATCTGACCCGTTTCGCAATAGCAAGATCAAGAAGGACAAAACCTCAACGTTAGTATTAAGACTTTTTAGTATCCTTATCACTCCCCCTCTTAAGCCTGCATAAAGCTCACTTGCAAGCAGCGAAGAGCTACCTCGCCAGCCTGTCTACAGTAATTGATAGCGCTAATGGTTTTTTAAATCTTTGCACATCTCTCCATATAGTCGGTTTAGTGCTTGTTGAGGATTTGATTTGTTTTTTCCGTTGTTGAATGATTCTAGTAATAGTGCTAAACGCTTGTTGCCAATTTGTTTTGTTACTAAGCAACGATATTCTGCTTCCGATAGGTTTTCAAGTCTTCCGACAATTTTTAGATTGGGGTTTTTATCTTCGTGGATAGTTGTTGTGAGAATTGGGAAATATTCATCTTTAGGAGTTCGTAGGAGATAAAGATTCCAAGTTTCTTGTAAGGGTGTTGTTATCATTTTGATGTTTTGAATAAGTAGGAGATGTTTATATTGATTTGTGAGATGAGAATAATGCGAGGGGAATGCTGAGAATCAAAAGTTAGATGTGGTTGATTTTGATAGACAATTAAGGGAAAGGTTGTTTATATATTTATTGGAACAATATTTATTCACTGCACATCCAAAAGATATGATTTCTACTTTCATCATCTAATCTGCCTTCTCTAAGCTTTTTAGATATAGAGTCTATTCTTTTTAAAGTCTTCAATTCTCTTTGAAAGTACTCATTTTTTGCTGGTGTTTTGTTAAAATGAGGCAACAAACCTTCTAGGCTAGTAGATACAACTGAAAGATATCCTGGTAAATCTACTGTGTATAGATGTGCACATTGTACATCTCCTGAATTATGCATAGCAACTCTTCCTTTAACCATTTGTGCAACTAAATTAAGCTTGTCGTTTCCATCTCCTTGATAAGCAAAATAAGACAAAGGGCAACCAGTAAATTCTTCCATTTCACCTTCCCGCATATACAGCAGAGACTTTCCATTAGCTAATTTCTCTATATACCCTTCATGCAATCCCTTAAGCTCTTGCCTATCCCCTTCACGAAGGGGCCTCCATGGTTCCTTAATATCATGCGTCATTTTTGTCTCCTAATTTGTATCAGAACTCTTCTTCCTTTCAGGTTTGAGAAGCTAATATTCAGCTATTTTTAAATCTTCCTGATAATGCAATCTTCGATTGCATAATGCGAGGGGGAGGATTCGAACCCCCGAAGGCACTAAGCCACAGGATCTTAAGTCCTGCGCGTTTGACCACTTCGCTACCCTCGCATGAGAAGCTAAAAAATCTAGTATTTAAAAAAGCTTTGATATTTTCTTGTTTTTCTAAATGTTTATTAATTGTTATTGTCCATTATATTTATGAAAAATAGATCGAGGAGTTTTTGGGATGTTATTGCATGGGTCGTTCTTATTTTGATCGTTGTTTGGTTAATATTGAAACTCTTAGGGGTTATTAATACGCCAGATTGGTTAGAGTATTCTCCCATATTTGGATTAGTCTATTTAGCCGGATGGGGCATGCACAAACTGGAGAATATTTCTGAGGATGTAAGAGATTTAAAAAAATTTAAATTAGAAACCATTAAGGAAATTAATAGTTTGAAAAATTCTCCTTAATTATGTTTTTTATTTAAACTCCTTTTATTTTTGCTTCATTATACCAATCAGGTGTTTTCTGACAATTTGTGCAGACATAGATGAGTTGATTTTTATTGGTTTCATCCTTTGATCGGATTATTGTTCCATTTAACTTGCTGTGATTTTCTTCTATTTTATGGTCACAAAGAATGCATTTCTTTTGCATGTTTGATTAACGTTACTAAATTTTATAAAGATATCTTTTGGAAGATAAATAGTTAAACAAGTTTATAGATTAAATCATCGGTTCTTCTCATTACCTTCTCTATTTGTTGTTCAGGAGATATAAAAGTTGCACCATCTTCTATGGCTTTTATACTCTCCCATAATGCCATTGGTCCAGCCATGGCTCTGATAACATATAATTCTGCTTCTGTTGATTGAGGTTTAGCGACAACAATTTCTTGGTAGTCTGGATGTCCCTCATTAATTCTAATATATGGGGCTTCACCGGATTTATCTTCTAGACGGCTTCGGAGATCTCTTTCGCCAATTTCAAATGTGGCTAATTCAGGCATTCCAAATGGAGAAGATCTTTTTTTCCTTTTCTTCTTGGGCCCCTCATTCTTTTCTTCATGTATTCCCCAATCAATATTTTCTTTTGTTGACTCAGGTTTAGCTGGTTTATTTAATGGATCTATACTTTCGTATTCGAATACTCTTTGAAGTTTTTTATGTAAGGTATGTATTAACTTTCTATCTTTTTCATTTCTACTTCTTTCTAATCTTTCTTCAACACTAGGCCAATATAGGTCATCTAGATTAACTAGCATTTCAATTAATCCATGATAGGCGTTACTGTTTCTTTGGGAGTCAATTTTGTCTCTTCCTATAGTCAGGGTTAGATTTGGATCATCTATATATCCTTTTAGTTGACGGCATTTCCATAATTCGCATCCTTGTATTAAATCCTCACCAAGTCCTAAGACGCTATCGTGAACTCTTACTCCCTTACTGTAAACTCCAATTCTCCCTGTATCCGTATCTTTGTCAAAAATTAGATTAACATGGAAAACGTGATCAACAAGATCTTTATCTTTTCTTGTTGTAAAACTAACATCTTCATCTATTATTGATGCACCTCTTGATTTTTTTGCTGAGATTCGATCTCTTGGTTTATCTCCAATCCCTATTTCAAATCCTATATCTCCCTCACATAGTAGTGGGTGATAAATATCTTGAAGTTCTCCCCTAACTAAACTTGATTTGAATTTATTTCTAAATGTTTTCTCATCAACATTTATTAGGACCTGTGTTCCGTAATTAAATGGACCTCCAAGATTGTCCATATCCGATTCATTTAGCTCACTCAATTCATACGTAATTCTTTCTTTATTTCTAGAAATTTCATATCTTAAATATACATAAGGATCTGTACGAGCCGTTCTTGAAATAATATGCATTTTCATTCCTAGTGATCCGAATGCTAGGAGACCCACTCCTTTCTCACCACGCTGATCAATTTTGTCATATTTTACTGATTCTCCAATTGAAACAGGCAATCTTTCTAATTCTTCTGGACTCATACCTGGGCCGTTGTCTTGAATAACAATGCTATTAATGTCTGGTTTTAATAGCACACTTACAAGTCCATTATCTGTTCCAGATAGGGCATCTACAGCATTTGTGACATATTCTTTTAATGCATCTATTGGACGATTTCCATATTGTCCAGCCATTTCAACTATTAGCCGGTTCTGTCCTTGTTCACTTATTTGAAGATTTCTTTTTGTCATTTTATTCCTTTATTGATTTTGATTTAGGTTTGTCCATTAATCTTAATACTGTGTCGAAGTCACCGTCATGGTATTTTTTTTGTTTACCCATGTTGAATTTTACTAATTTATTTGGGGGAGATGTTTTTATGTATGCTTTAGCTCGCTTTTTACTTGTTCTAGTAT
>NZCQ01000057.1 GCA_002688335.1 Candidatus Pacearchaeota archaeon
TCACGGAAGATTTCTCATACAAGGGGACACTTTCGATAACATCAGGATAAAGCGTCCCTTGAACCAAGTATGAAGCACCTTCAATCTTCCTAGCCTGCTCTTGAAAAACATCAATAAATTCGTGACCAATAATTCTTCTTTTTTCGTCTGGATCTGAAACACCCTCTAATTTTAAAAGAAACCTTTCACCAGCATCAACAAGGTTTATCCCCAAACCATAAGATTCAAGACTCCTCATAACTTCCGCTGCCTCATCTAATCTAAGTAAACCATTATCAACAAATATGGGATGATAATCTTGTCCAACAATTTTATTAACTAAAACAGAAACTGACGAGGAATCAACACCTCCACTTATCCCCCCTACTCCAACCCGGCCCCTTAACCTTTCAGAAACATCGCGAACAATTCTATCATAATCCTGGCTGGGATCCCAAGTTTTATCCGCTCCACATATTTCTATAAAATTATTCAAGATCTGCCTTCCATGATCTGTATGATCAACTTCAGGATGAAATTGCACAGCGTAAATATCACCATTTCTAAGTCCCGCGATATGGCCCTTGTCAGATCTAGCAATAACTTCGTAATCCGGAGGAGGTTCATTCACGATATCTCCATGGCTCATCCAAACCTTTAGATTCGTTTCATTAATGCCTGGGATCAATAACCTATTATCCTTGAGCACATCAATTCTTGCCTCTCCATACTCCCTATTCTCCGCAGAACTTATCTTTCCCCCGAAAATTTCTGTTAATAATTGCAATCCATAACAGATCCCCAAAACAGGAACTCCTAATTCAAATATTTCCTTGGAACACTTAGGAGCCTCAGAATCATAAACACTAAATTGACCACCAGAGAGAATAATTCCTTCCAAATCATCCTCCAGCACCTTATCTGCACTTGTATGAAAAGGTACTATCTCTGTATAAACGCCAAACTCCCTAATCCTTCGTGCAATATTTTGAGTCAACTGACTACCAAAATCCACTACTTTTATCATTATCTTGGGGCATAGTCAAATCCATTTAAAAAAACTATGGCATTAGAATGCATTTCAAGAATCTCAAACCATCTCCCCCAACAACCTTCCAGCAAGTTTCACACTCATCCCATTAATATCTTTTTTAGGATTTACTTCCACAATATCCCCACCCCTAAAATTCTCCAACAAACTTAAACGCTTAACAAAATAAATCAGCTCCCTACTACTCAATCCCCCCGGTTCAAGATCATTAACCCCTGGAGCAAATGCTGGATCCAAAACCCTAACATCCAAACTCAAATAAAACCCCTCACTATCCTTGGCCCTTTCCATAATCAAGTCACAAACCCCTTCTCTATCTTCCTGCAAAACATCCATTCCAATAATAACAACTCCATTTTCTTTCAAGTAATCTCTATCTCCCATACTCAAATCCCTCACTCCAACTAAAATTATTCTTCTTCCATCAAACCCCTCATCAATCAGCTTTCTTAACCACCCCCCATTCCCTCCCTCTAAACTACAATCACATCTACCATCAAAAGCAATCAACAAACCACCCTCCTGTACTTTATCAAATCCCTTCAGGATTGAATAACTAATACTATGATCTCCCCCAATAAAAAAGGCCTTAGAATTTTTCTCAAAAATCTCCTTAGAGTTTTCAAAGATTAAATGATTAGCCTCATCAATATTTCCCAAATCAACATGAATCTCTTCCAAATGAAACCTATCAAATTCTATTTCCACACCATTTTCTTTATTCTTAATCTCTTTTAAAGCATTCAAAATCAAAACTGGAGCTTCCTCACAACCTTCTGCTTCATCAGAATCTATAAGCCTAACTCGAACAATCTCCATTACCATTTAATCCAAAACCTATTTAAATAGCTTTTTCCTAAACATCATATGCAAAAAACACATAAGAATAGTTTTTTGGATACCCAGAAAATGGAATATTTTCTGAGTATGATAAAAAAGAGAAAGGAGGTGAAAAATGGATAAGTTAACTGCATGGATAGTTACAATCATCGGTATCTTGTTAGTACTTGCTCAACTAAATGTCCTATCGGCTTTAACTGCTTATAATGGTTGGTTGATTGCAATTGGTGTTCTTGTTGTAGGTATCAAGATGCTAATGCACAAATAAAAATCTTTTTTGTTTTTTTTATTGATTTTATTATTCTCTACTTCTTAATTTAACCTAACTCACTTAGGAACTAAAGCAACAAAACTGCTTCCAGAAATATTACTTAAATCCCTAACCTCCTGGAGTTTAATCTTAGAAATATTCTCATCATAATTATAATAATTCTCAGCGTCTCCCCCCATTTCCTCTTGTAGTAATTCTATCATAGTTGAATCACATTTTTCCTTACTTATCATTCTCAATCCAATTAACCGCTCCTTAGCCTCACTCAAATCAGAATTCTTCAAATTCTTTAACTTTTTTATTTCTTTCATAACTATTTCCCTAACCTCCTTAACCTTGTCCTTTGTCGTTCCCACATAAATAACTTCATAAGCGTAATCCTTAGACTGTTCCAAATTTGTCTTAACAGCATAACACAAACCCCTCTTCTCTCTCACTTCTTGAAACAACCTACTACTCATCCCTCCCCCCAAAATCCCATCAAAAACTTCTGCAGCATACCTGTTCTTTTCCAACAATGTAGGCATATGAAATCCAATCACTTCATGAGCCTGATCAATCCCGCTCCGTTTTTCTATTTTTTCTCCGTTGCTTTTCTCAATCTGCAATTTAGGCAGATCCCCCTGAGTTTTTGGAAACTTCTTAGCTTCCCTTAAAACATTTTTTAGACTAGCATTGCCAACAACACAAAAGACAATATTATTCGTAGAATAAATATTCTTATGAACATCGATTATCTGATCCCTAGAAAGTCCTGAAACAGTTTCATGATTTCCTGCAATAGACATATTAAATGGTTTTTTATATAACATCTCCTTAATCCCCTCAAGCACATGACTACTTGGATTATCATGATACATTTTTATTTCCTCCAAAACAACCTTTCTCTCTCTTTCTAAAGCCTTGCCCTCAAAAACAGGATTTAAAACCAGATCTCTACTAATATCTGCTCCCAAACTAAAATGATTGCTAGGCATTTTATTCCAAAAACAAGTAATCTCCTCTCCAGTAAATGCATTCAAAATCCCCCCCTTACTTTCAACTTCTCCAGCTATATCACTAACACTTCTCTTCTTCGTTCCTTTAAAAACTAAATGCTCTAAAAAATGAGCTATCCCCTTCATATCAACAGTTTCATGCTGAGCTCCAAACTTCACACTACTAGAAACAGCAACAACCCCTCTTTCCCGCTTCTCAAACAAAACAGTAACCCCATTATTCAATCTTCTCCGATAAAAACCCACATCCTTACTCATTTCAAGAAATATGAAGACAAGTTAATAAAACTATCTTATCAAAATAGCTTCCCTAAATTCCTTAAAATGTCTATCTCCAGTAACAATCTTGGCATTAATAGACCTAGCAGCTTGCAGCAACAAACAGTCTGCAATTCCCATATCTTTAACTTTATTATAAATCTCGGCATGCAATAATCCTCCCTCCCTTGCCATAGAAGAATTCAACTCCAAAATCTTAGAATTAGCAATGATAACCTTATAAGGCCCTTCAACATCTCCACCAATTCTTTTGATCTTACTAATAACTTCAGCAAGATTAACCGATAAAGTATAAGATTCATTATTTTCTAATAATTTTTTGACCTTTTCACCTTCGTCACTTGCCCTAAAATACTCAATCCAAGCATAAGCATCTAAAATTATTTTCATTCTTCAAATTGACCCTTAAACTTATCTTCCTTGGTAAACAGTCCAATTCCCTTAAGCATCCCAAAACCATCTCTTTTTAATTTAGAAACATCTACCTCCACTAATTCTCCTTCCTGCAAAGATTTTTCCCTAACGATTTCCTTAGGGATCGTCACTACTAAAGACCCCCCAATAACTCTTGTCCTTGATAAAGATTTCATCTTATTATACTTTATATAACACTAAGTTATATTTAAATATTCCTAATCATCATATCCCTGCTCTCTCAACCAACCCATATATCTGTTCTTAACAAGGGATTCATCATTACCACGCAATTTGCTTATGGGAGAAACCTCACCACATTCATATTGAGAAATATTCTGCTGTTTAATTTCTAATTCTCTAGCTAACTCTCCCTGATTTAGGCCTGCTTTCTTTCTTATTTCTCTAGCTTTTTCATAATCAAAGTCTATAACATCTCCTAATTTCCTAATAACCCTATCCAAAGCCCTATACGCTTGCATTCTCTTTCCATAAGAAAAAGATCTAAAACTATCCCTTATGATACCAAAATACCCTTCCAATGTCTTAAATTGCAACTCATCAAGTTCAGATCTCTCATGATCATTCAATTCCTTTAATTTATCATCCAGATTCATTTTGTTTTCAGATGAAACTAAGCATTCCTCTTGGTTCATATACATCGGCTACAACTCTATAATCTCTTTGTGGCTTTATCATATTCCCAAGTTTTTTTATTTTATCAGAAGATCCATCAAATAATTCAATTTCAGAGGCTGTACTAACTATCTCCATTATCGCTTCAACAGATAATTCAAACTGAGAGATCTCTCCTAATTTCCCCTTAACATCATAACATTTACTCCATCGATTAGTTATCCGGTTATGTATGACTTTTTCTAACATACATGTCTCTTTTAAGAAGGAATTTGATTCTGGTTTTGGATCAGAGACCGGAATCTCCTCTAAATGAAAACTAAGGTGTGACGAAAGAAAACAGTGGCTGGACATATTAACCCCTAAACCACTTTTTGAGATCCCTAAATTATATTTTCCAACTGATTCCGGACCCCCCACATGTCTATATCCTTCATAATAGAATGCTAACAACAATTTTTCACCTCCAACACTCTTCAATCTCTCTAAACATAGACTACCAATATTGTTGTTTTCTTCAATAAAACTTTCTTCCCGCTCTTCATATGAAAGCCTAATATCATTGTATTTTGCCATATCTTTTTTCCTCTTAATGACCTTTTAAACATTTGTTGTAACTAAAAACAACAACTTTTTAAATCAAAGTTTATTAGCAATTAAATGAAATTTATAGAAGAATTAAAAGAAATAGGGTTGTCAGACAGGGGGTCTAAAGTATATCTAGCCTTGCTTAAGAAATCTCCTATCAGCGGAGGAGATCTTTCCAAATTCTTGTCTATGGACAGAACACACACATACAATATCTTAAGAAATCTCATTAACAAAGGACTCGCAAGTTCGATTATCAAAAATAAAAAAACATTATTCCAAGCTAATTCACCAAAAAACCTATTTAATCACATAAAAAAGAAAGAGAATGTCATAAGAGAGATATTGCCGGGTTTAGAATCATTAAAAAAAGAAACCATAATTAAACCAAATGTAGCCATCTTAGAAGGAAAATCAGGAATAAGAACTATTCTGAGAGAGCTTTTCGAATCAAATACTAATGAGGTTCTTGTGTTTGGAGGCACAGGAAAAAGTTACGAAATATTAAAATATGAGATGGGTCATCACGAGAAAAGAACACAAAAACAAAAAATAAAAGGCAAAATCATAACTAGTTCAGAATTATCTGGAAAACTATTTACAAAATTACCTAATTTTAAAATCAAATACATCAAAGAACTAACCAACACCTCTACGATGATTTTCGGAAACAAAATATCAATCAATGTCTTTGAAGATAAACCCTTCATAATACTAATTGATAACAAATCCGTAGCCCAAAGTTATAAAAAATATTTTAGATATCTGTGGAGAGCTGCAAAAAGATAACTCACAACCTACAAAACCCTAAAACCATTTCTTATTTCCTTTAAATTATCGATTTAAAGGAAATAAGAATTAATCCAAATTGCAAAAGTTTAAGATTAATTCTTTCTGTCGAACCTCTGGATGAAATAATACTCCATAAATCTCCTTCTTCTTATGTTTAACCGCTTGACTAACCATCCCTTCAACAAAATCATCAAAATCCAATTTACTAAAATCAATATAATTATTATGCAAATGATAAACTTCATTCTCTCCTTTCGATCCCAAAAACTTCTTCTTAAAATTTTCCTTAAAATAACCTATCTCAGTTTTCTTCTTCAACTTTCCTCCAAAAACCAAACCCATAATTTGCATACCCCCACAAATCCCTAGTACAGGCCTATCAAAATCTCTTAACCATGAAAACCTTTCAACACTCTCAACAAAATAATCATCCTTCAAACTAGTCCCACAGATAATCACCTTACTCGCCTTATCTAGGTCTTTCTTAGTAACGCAAGTGTAATGTCTAATAAATCCTCGAATCTTCTTCTTAACTAATATATCTCCAACCGGTTTCACAAACTCATAAAAATGTAGTTTTTCCTTGCAAATATTTATTAAAAGTATCATTTGCTAATCCCTCTAACTCCAAAAATGAATTTAAATCTATTTTTATTTTTCTTGATGAACTCCAATCCATTAAGAGTAGATAAGATAAGAACTAGTTTAAATATCCAAATCCTAAAATAAACCCCCGTTATTCTACCCGGCCATTCTAATTCTCTAACTCGATACTCTTTTCTACCTTCTTCGATCTCCGTAGAAAAGAAACTTTCATTACCAAAACCAATTTCAGTAAATATCTCTCTCATCTCACCTTCACCTCCCTCCTCCACGAATTCCCCTCACCAAAATCCCTAAAATCGACAACCTTCAATCTTTTCTTAAACAACGGGCAGTTCAAAACAAAACTCTCAAACTCCCCCCCCTCTCCAGCGACATTAATCTCATATTTCTCATTCAACTTAACTATCTCCCTAACAAACTCTCTATCAATTTTTCTTCCTAACCATTTCTCATCAATAGGATAAGCAAAAACACCAGATACAATAACCTCAAATTTGTTCCTTATCAATTCATCTAAAATATCTTTTTGACCTTTCTGCCATAAGGGATTAAAACATTCTACATCAAGTTCATTACATATTTTCTGTATCCTAGAGCTTTGATAAACACTTTCAACAGCCCCGCTAACAATCCCTTCAATCTTATAATCTCTAACGGCCTTTTTAATGGCCCTTCCTAAATCATCCAATTCCTTTTCTTTCTCACCCTTACTCCTAACAACAATCAATGGAATTCCCATTACTCGAGCCTGCTCCCGAACCCGAGAGATAGAGGGAGTATGAAACATATAACTCTCCTTATTCTTTGATTCGATACTAATCAAACAACTAATTTCATAATCTCCTGATTTTGATCCCTCTTTTGAATCAGGAGAATCAGAGGAAAAAATCTTATTTTTTCTTCCTGATCCTTCTTTCTTAGCCAAATAAGCAGCATACATACTATCCTTCCCCCCACTAAATAATATCCCAAGTTTCATTTTAATTAAATCACAAGACGATCGCTCCCTCCAAACCCCTAAAATCATTATCCAAACTCACAACCATTGCCTTATTCAACTTACCACTAACATAAATAATTGAATCAATTGCAGGAATCTTCTTTTCAACCGAAATGATTGAAGCCTCTTCAGCTATAGGACTACTTACTGGTATGACCACACACCTTCTTTTCATATAAGAAACCTTTTCATCAATAACCTTACTATCTATCTTCTTAGATAACAATATTTTCTTTATCTCAAACAAAGACAAAGTTGAAACTAATAGCCTTGCTTCGCTTTCAATAACTTCTTTATAAATACCCTCAATAAAGTATGCTATCCAAACCGAAGAATCAAGCAATTCAGAATCTCTCTTTTCTCCTTTCATTTTGTAACTCTCTAGCTATGCTAGAAACATTATCATTCTGAAAATATTTCTTCAAGGATCCAGCAAAAGACTTTTTATTCCTCTGCCCCACAATCCTCACAATGGCTTCGTCATAAGATCTAGCATTTATTTCTTCCTTTAGTGTCTTAAGCAAATCTAAAGTTCTATCATCAATTTGTATTGTAGTTACCATGAATTATATAGTTATTAATTATATAAAAACTTTTTGATTTTATACTAACATTTTAAAATAATTCCATCTTGTTTATTCTATGCCAATCAATGCTCATCCAGACTATTTAAACGCAGAAAAAAGATTTCAAAACGCAAGTACAGATGATGAGAAAATAAAAGCGTTAGAAGAAATGATCAAATACCTCCCAAGCCATAAAGGGGCGGAGAACCTAAGAAAAAACATAAGAAACCGTTATAAAAGATTAAAACAAGATATAGCAAAAAAATCAAAAAAATCAGGGAAAAAAGGTGTAAAAAAAGAACAAATGCAAGCAGTCCTTCTAGGATTAACAAACTCCGGAAAATCCTCAATTTTAAAATCTCTAACAAACTCTAATCCAAAAATCGCAAGCTATGGATTCACAACGAGCGAACCAATAATCGGAACACTAACATATCAAGAATGCAATATTCAAATAGTCGACCTCCCTCCAATAGCCTCGGAAAACTTCGACAAAGGAATCTTAAACAATACAGACACAATATTAATAGTAATAGAAAAAATAGACGAAATTAAACCAATCCTAGAGTCCATTACCAATAAAGATGCAAAGAAAATAATAATTTTCAATAAAATAGATTTATTCAATGAAGAAACAAAAAGAAAGATTTCAGAAACCTTAAAGTCAAAAAAATACAACTTCACTCTAACTTCCACGATAACTAATGAGGGAATTGAAGACTTAAAGGGAAAAATTCTCAACTCATTTGATTTCATAAGAGTGTACACAAAACACCAAGGAAAGAAAAAGCCCAACATTCCAGTGATACTTCCTCCAGGATCAAGCCTTAAGGAAGTAGCTGAAAAAATACTTCATGGATTTAGCAAAAAAGTAAAATACGCCAAAATTACAGGGCCCTCAAGCAAGTTCAAAAACCAAAAAGTCGGATTAAAACACATAGTTAAGGACAAAGATATAGTTGAATTTGCGACTGAATAAAATAGACGAGCAATCAAAATATGGTACCTTAAGTATCATAATAGCGATAATAGCAATCATATTATCGTGGAACAAAGAATTTTTTGTAGCAGCCATCACAGGAGGATTTATAGCCATTGCATTTGCATATTTGTCTAGATATATAAAACAAATCAAGGAAAATGCTAAAAGACTATCCAAACTAGAAAGAGACTTAGAAATAGACAAAAGATTAATAAGGTTGGAGGAGTTGAACAAACTAAAAAGAAGATGAATAAAAAAGGATTTTCAGATACCGATATTTTAGACATAATTAAAACACTAGCGATTATATTCTTAATCTACATCATAATAAAAGCCCTAATATCATAAACCGATTAATCATAAGCCCTCTCACTTAACTCCAATAACTTCTTACGGTTAAACTTTCCTAACAGTTTATTAATCTCTCTAGCAACAGCCACCTTTAAGTCCATAGGATGCAACTCTTTTTTAACAAAATCCTTCTCAATTCCCTTATAGTCCTTATACTCCAACTTTCCCCCATATTTTTCATCTCTTTCAACAACAAATTTCTCCCCATTATCTTCTTTCATAACCATTATCACATTCTTCAAAAAAGCCATAATCCCATTATCCGGATCTCCCTCCACGCAATGGGCCTTATTAATCTTCTTCATAACAATCTTCTCATCATCCAATAAATCTACCTTACCCTCCTCAGTACTACTACTCATCTTTTTCCCAATCAATCCAGGAACTAAAGGAGTCATTATCTCTATCCTCCTAGAATAACCTATCTTAGGCAAGTTCTCTCTAGCTAACACCATAATTTTTCTCTGATCAGTTCCTCCCAACTGAGCATCAACCTTCAAATACTCCTCATCAATCGCCTGCATCAAAGGATATAACAAACCAGAGAGTTTAGGATTATCTCCTAACTTAACAACCTCTGCAGCAGCTTTCTTAGAATCATGAACAGATACATTACTGCTCATTTTCAAAACATCAAACATATATTCCGGGCTTAACTGCACCTCGCTCCCTTTAACAAATTCAAGATCTTTAACATCAACACCAATCGCCTTAATCATCTCAGGGATAACCTTTTCATAATAATCACATCTCTTCTCAAGGACAGACCAAGGAGTATTATCTAAAGCAGCATGCAAATCCGCAATTAAGATTTTAACATGAAAACCTGCCTTAAGCAAATCCGCAACCTTTAATCCCCAAAGAAAATAACCAACATGAGGCCGGCCAGTCGGAGCAGTCCCGATATAAACAACCGGCTTTCTCTTTCCCTTCAACAACTCCATCAAACTATCCTCTCCAATTATCTCTGCAGTATTTCTCTTAATCAATTCCAATCTATCCTTAATATTCATCCTAGAAATCCAACATAAATTTATTAATAAATCTTCCGATTACAATCCATGAAACTATTACTAAAAATCTCTTTCACAATATCATTACTAGGAATCTTCTTATTACTATTATTATCAAACATCTTAGAACCTCCCTTAAGGAACATAAATGAACTATCCACAAAAGATATAGACAAAAACGTAAAAGTTCAAGGAAAGATAACAAAAATAAGAAACATTAACGAAGATTTCCAGATATTAACAATCAGTGACCAAACCGGAAAGATAGATATCACATTAAATACAAATAAACAATTCAAGAAAGATCAGAACCTAATAGTCACTGGAAGAGTAAGTCAGTATAAAAATAATTTACAAATTGAAACAGATAAAATAACAATTAGATAGGTCCACATCAATTATTTCTAACTATCACTCCATCACTCTTGATAGGAACCTGAAATATAGAACCACATCCTCCACATTTAGCAGTAACAACCACCGTCATCGCAGTTAAGACTTCACAGCCATTCGTGATAAGTTTTGAACCCATTTTTATCTTCACTTCGTTTCCACATTTGCATTTCATACTCTCCATTTCCCATTTTCTTGAATCACCTTTCCATCTAAAAAAATCTTAGCTTTCTTCATGTCCTTAACAATATCCACATGAATCGCACTATCATTCCCTCCTCCGTTTTGCTCATAGGCCATCCCCAATGCCAAATGAATAGTCCCATCCAATTTCTCATCAAACAACAAATCATTAGTATATTTCTTTATCCCAGGATTACAACCAACTCCAAACTCTCCAACATATCTAGCATTCTCATCTGTATTCAACAATTCCTTCAAAAAATCTTCTCCTTCATCAGCACTATATTCAACTATCTTCCCTTTTTCAAATTTTAACTTAACTCCTGAAATCTTATTTCCATTCACAACCCTAGGATAATCAAACCCTATCCAACCTTCCAAACTTTCCCTAATCGGAGCCATAAAAACCTCTCCTCCAGGCATGTTCTCCTCTCCCTTATCAGGAACACAATTCTTTCCTTCAATAGAAAATTTCAAATCAACACCTTCCCCTTTCAACCAAACTTCTTTTCCTTTCTCAAAAACATTACTCAATCTATCCATCCTCCTACCAAACTTCTTCCAATCAATTAAACACGCACTAAAAACAAAATTCTCATATTCATTTAACGACATTCCCGCATCTTGTGCAAGCGCAGAACATGGAAAACCAATAGTCACTCTCTTCATACCATCCTTCTTATCCGCACTATTCACAATATATTCTCCAATGGGTTTAGTAACTTTCTTCCTCATCATTATCTTTTTGGGATCAATATTGCTCAACTCTCTTGTATTCCCACTTGTATTTATCCCGATATAATACTGAGATTTCTTCAATTGATCCATCAACAGATCAGGAAACTTATTCAATTGCTCATCACTAGCATATTTATAGTAAAAATCATTCATTCCATTAAGCTTCATATTAACTATGGGATAAGCTCCTCTCAAGATAACCTCCTTATACAACTCAAGAATAAACTCTCTTGCCTCCTCCCCTCCACTAATAATAACATTACTTCCCTTTTCCACATTAAGTGAATATCTAATCGTCTGTTGCGCTAATTTTCTAACTCTCGGATCCATTTTAATCAAACCTCGCTCTCCCTATATAACTCTCTAGGCAATCTAGATAACTTTTGGGAATGTCCAACAGCATCTAGAATGGACTCATATAAGGTAACCGTATTTTCAAGACCTTCCCTATGTTCTGGCTTTACAAACCCTATTATTTCATCCCTAAACCTATCATCATAATGAAATTTCCCCTCAGTAAGATCCCTATATAATAGAATAAGTCTTTGTTCAACCAAAACCCCAAAATGTCCTGGTCGATTCAGTTCATCTCTCTGATAATTTGCTTCTTCTTCTAACTCTCTAAGATCCAATTGTTTAATTAACTCGCTAGTATCAGATTTACTTTCTTGCGATAATTCATCTGAAGGCAACCTCGTAACCTCTAGATAAATTATCGAGTCGTCATAAACTACTGCCTTTCCCAAAATATTTAATGACTGTTCCATTTTGACTTAACTTTCTCAGAACTATCTGAGGACTCACCTCGATTAACAAAAAACCAATCAACTTTTAAGCTTTATTGTGATCAATAATCTTAATCCCTTCCTTCTTCAACAACTTCTCTAGCTTATTAATAAGGTACTCTCCAAATAAATGCAAAACTTGGATCCTTGAATCTGTATTAATAACCAAACAATCAGATCTAACTCCTAAATCCTCGATATAATTCTTTATACTAATAGCCCTTTTAGCCTGATCCGTTCTTTCTTTCTCATTTTTATCATTCATCGGCCCCATTTCCCTTTCCCATCTAGCCTGAATCCTAGAAAATAAATGATCCTTATCAGGATTAACAATAGCCAGAATCTTATTACCCTTTTTCACTTCATCATCTATTCCGGGAACAACCAAAAAACCCTGCAAGATATAAAATGGATGTACCCATGATCTATATTCTCTTTCAGCTTGTTCAATCAAATGTTTCTTTACATCTTTCTTAACAAACTCCAACTGTAAATCAAAACCCTTCTCATTCACCCTATAACTAGCATCAAACAATGCAGAATATTTTTTAGGAACCTTATCAACAGAACCATATTTCTTTATCATCTCTGTCCTGCTATTTTCTCTCAATAAATCAGTCAAAAGAATCCTATCTATCCCTAAATAATACTGAAGATCTGAAGACAAAGTATCCTTACCAGCACCGCTAGTCCCCCCTATAAAAATAAAGAAGGGCTTCTTAATTTTTCTTTTATAAGTGGATAAAAGATATTGATTCAAAACAATATACCTTTTCCTAACAGAATTATCTTCAATAAAATTCTTAGAATATTTTATAAGATCATAAAAATTAACGGAACTAATCCCTTCTTTTTCCAAACCCCCTATAACCTTATGAGAAAATTCAATCGCCTCTTTCTTATTCATCCCAGATACTATAGCACTACCCTCTAAATGAAAATCCTCTAATGGAATTTCCTGGGCAAAATATTTAAAATTAACCATAAGAACTAACCAATTATCAAACTTATAAAATTAACTAAAATAATAATCTAAAAATTTATTGCCTACAACATTTCCGGTGATACTTTTGATCACACTACCTGTTCCAGAACTTCCCCCCCCATTTTCAGATCCAGAGCTATCTTCACTATCCGAATTAGAATCATCTCCATTTTCAGATCCACTATTTGAATCACCTTCACTATCATCTACAGGTCCAGGAATTGCCTCGCTAGGAGGAGTATAGGGCGTACCATCTTCTGGAGGAATATATTCAGGAGGCTGTTCATCATAATAACATTCGCATCCATTCGGTCCACATCCTGTTCCAGAAGCTCCTGGACATTGACTAGCACAATCATCACACACTGCCGCTCCTTCCTCATATCCAAACTCACAATGCGTAAACCTTCCTTGTGAATCGGTTATAGGAACTCCTCCCTCTCCACGACAATCATCTTTTTCTCTATCACCATAAAAATCCCCATCCCCTCCATTCTCTCCGCCACCATCAGAAATACACCTTCCATATTCACAATAATAACCAGGCTGACAAGAAATTGCCTCACACCCTTCCCAAGGATTCGGCCCTCCATTCTTTCCATCATCTCTTCCATAATCATAACCTTTAGGACAATAACAAACTTCATTACCAGGATCACCAGGTTCTCTACCACTTGGTTCCCTACCCCCATCACAGAACCATTGAGTCAATCCCCTTGCCTGACACTCATTTGGAAAAATTACTTCAAAAAACTCATCTAACTTGGCCTGATGTTCTTCCCTACCTCCAATATTCCTCTCCTCTCTTCCATATTCATAATCATAATCTCTCTTAGCAAAATCAACATATTCATCCCTATGTTCCTCCCTAAATCTCTTATCAAACTCATCAAAACCTCTCCCTTCATCTCTAAATCGACCCCTTTCTTCGTAAAAATCCCCGTGTAATCCAGCCCTCTTAGTATTATCCTTATAACAAGCCAGTTGAGCCTCAATATCATTTATAGCATCACAAACAGTATAATCAAACCCAGGGCCTCTTGGTCCTCTTCCCTCAAATCCAGGCAAGCCTTTTTTTCCAAACTTATCCACAATAATACTTTCACATTCTTCAGGAGTCTCTACTCCTGCTTCGATACATTCTTGCGGAGCATTTTCCTCGAACATGATCCTTTCACAAATTTCCCTACCATCTCTCTCTCCACTTACAGTCCCATCCCTAATCCCTTGTCTAATGGGTTCCCTACATGGCTCAGGAGCGTTCTGAAGTTCATCTTCAACCATAACCAACATACACTCCTTAAAATCCAAGCCCTCACACTCTCTCGGACCCCCATGACGATTATAATCCTCCTCCTCAAAATCCTCCATAAATCGATCCATAATCTCCCTTAAATCTGAGGGCAAACTATCTCTAAATTGGTCTATTAAATCTCTAGAGTCTTCCCCAGATTCCTCAGCTTCAATAATCTGAAAACACAAATCCACTTGAACATCTCCAGGCATCTCATTACAATCACAATCA
>NZCQ01000058.1 GCA_002688335.1 Candidatus Pacearchaeota archaeon
ATAATGATTAAGATTGATGAAAGGAGGTTTAAAAAATATGTTTAATTTTAAAAAGATAGCTTCTGTGCTAACAAGTGCAGTTATGTTATCTAGTACTATTGGATTTGCTGCTGCTGCAAGTTATCCTATGCCATTTGTAGATGGTGGGACTGCAGATGCTGCTGTTGTTTATGGAGCTAATGCTGCTATAAGCGATGTAACAGCTGCTATTGATGTTCAACAAAAGTTGGGTAATTTAGTAAGCTCTGGAGGCGGTGGTAGTGATGCTGCTGTTGCTGGAGAAGCTGTAGGTTTGTTTACCTCGTCGTCACCTTTGTTCCTAAATAACACAATTAAAACTGTAAGAGATACACTAAGTGCATCAGACTTACCGATTGTTTTGGCAGATGGAACGTTTGAGGGTGCAAGTTCAATTCAGTTTACTCAGAGGTTATACCCTGGATCAAATCAGATTGATTTTGCTAAACAACCTTCTGATTCAGATGATCCTCAAATTGGAATTTCTCTTGGGACTAATGCATTGAGTAATTATCTGTATAATGCAACTGTTAGTTTTGATTCAGTTGTTAACTTTACTCATGCTGATTCTATTGGTGAAGATTTAGATTTGTTTGGTCAAAAGTTTACAGTAGGTGCTGCTACCACAACGACTAAGCTTGTGTTGTTTAGATCTGCGGAAAAAGTTAATTTGGATAGTGATAATCCTACAGTAGACGTTACTGTCGATGGAAGTGTTTATACTATAGAATTAGTTTCTTCTTCCGATGAAGATGCGACAATCAAAGTTACGGATAGTAGTGGTGCTTCAGAACAAAAAACAGTTGCAGAGGCTGCATCTAAAAAGATTCAAGGATTGGAGGTATCTGTAGATACTGCTGATGAAACGAGTTTTAAGTTAGCTGCTTCGGTTTCTGTAGGCTCTAATAGAATTACTATTCAAGACGGAGTTGCTATTAAAGAAGGCACAGATGAAGACATTGTCGATGGAACTAATGTAAAGTTTTATCAAACTAATGGTACTGCTACTTCATCTACCAATCTTATTGGAAAAATTGAATTTCAGGTAGCTGCAAAGGATAGTCAAACTGATGCGATAGTTCCTGGAAATTTATATGAAGATCCAATATTTGGAGGTGTGAAAGTAGATTTTGCTGGAGTTTCTTTACCTATTGATAGTTCGGCAAGAGAGGAATTTATTATTAAGAATTCTGGAAATGATAAGATGGTGTTCACTATGAAATCTCATGATGGTAGTGAAGATAAGACTATCACCTGGGTTCATAATAATTCAAATAGCATGGTTCTTGCAGATAACGATAAAGACTTGTTTGTTGTTGATGAAATGAGACTTGTTAATCAATCAGGATTTGTTATTCTTGCTAATGATAAAGAAGGAGGTTTATATGAAGTTACTCAAATAACTAATAGTTCTTCTTCTACTGCTTCTGATGACTCCATAACATTGAGAAATGTTTTTACCGGAGATTCAAATAGTTATAAAGCAGATAGCGAGGGTACTGTCACAGTTAGCGACCAACAAGGAAAAACTTATACTATCACTTATTTTGGTGCGAGTACTAGTTCAAATAGTAAGGCTATGCAAGTTAGAGTTAATTATCCAGAAAGCTCTGGAAATGCTCAGATTTACTTCCCTACCATTAAGACCAGCTTAGGTGCAAAGGCTTCGTTCTACCAACCAACTACCACTCCAAATCTTAGTTTGTGGGATGGAACAAATGCTGTAACTCAGTTTGATTTTCCAGACGGAGATGGATATACCAGTATAACAAGTATTGCTAGAGACAACCCTACTGGGTATTGGAACTTCACAACGGGAGGTTCTACTGTTAATCAGCTTGAAACAAATGCTACAGATGGTGCGAAATCATTTACTGTTTCGATTGGACAGCTCACTTACAATGTTACTTCATCTGGATCTATGGATGTAGTAAAGGTTTACTTAACAAGTCCTGAAGGAGGGAATATAGTTAGACCTGCTATTGTATTCTTTGAAGAAAAAGATGACAGTAGTAATTACGAAGCATTCATTGCATCACTTGATGCTGGTTATGATGGAGACAGTGCAGGTATTGGTGTTAGTGATATAATTAGATCTTGGGGAAGTGATAACGACCTTGGAAATGAGATAAGACTTGAGTCTGATAATGATCTATATCAAGATATGGACTTTTGGGGAACTTTATTCGAACTTAATAAGGGAGATAGTGATCAAACTACTGCCAGAATAAGTTATCCAGATAATCAATTAGAGGCTCAAATCTTTATAGCTGAAGAATCTGCGAGTATTACTCCCGGAAGCGCGAGCTCTGGAAGTGGTGGACAGGTTATGATTGTTAAAGATTCAGAAGTAACTTCTGTTGCTGGAAAAAACTTGTTTGTTGTTGGTGGAAGCTGTATTAATACTGCTGCTGCTAAGATCTTGGGAAGTGATTCTCCTTTATGTACAACAGATTTCACAGATGCTACTGGAGTTGGTCCTACACAATACATTATTAAAAGTGTTGTATCGCCATATAGCGATGATAAGACTGCTCTATTAGTTGCTGGATATGAAGCTGCTGACACAAAGAATGCTGTTGATAAAGCAACTGAAGGTGTTGCGACTGATACTGGTACTGAGAAGGTTTATCCTGAATTAGCTGCTTAAGTTTAATTTTTATTTTTTTATTTTTCTTTTATTTTTTAATTGGTTGGTGAGAACTATGTTAATTTTCTAGAATTCTGCATATAGCTTTTAGTATAGTGTTACTATGCGTCTTAATCTTTCAATTTCTTTTTCAGATATGTCTGAGGTTTTTAGAAATTCCCCCATGCAATTTGCGTTCCTTAATAAGTCTGTTTTTAGACTTATGCATGTAGGTATATCCCTAATTCCGCCACAAGAAACAACAATATGAGTAGAGTTATTTGATTTTGCTTCATCATATGCCTCTAGAAATAGTTTGGGACTTTCTACTCTAAGTTGTTCAAGAGTTCCATTGCAATATGATGAAAGAGGTCTTTCTTCGGTTTGGTTTATATTTAATATCAAGATAGAAGCTATGATTGCTATTAATAGGATTATCAATAAAGATTTATCTTGCATCTTATTTATGAGGAGAAAGTATTTAAATATTTAATTGTAAAATAATGTATCAAAAAAACTAATAGTGTGCATCCTTAGTTTTTAGGATCTACAGTAATCCCACACTTTAAAAAGTGTGGCTTCATTGGATTACTGAGATGAGAAAGATACTTAGTGAAAGTGAGAAGGCTAGGAAAAGGAGGAGTGGTCAACTTGTAATTGGAGTTGTGTTGATTATTTTGATGCTTTTTAGTAGTGTGGGTTATGCTTTCTTGAATAACACAGATTCTACTAGTGTTAATCGTGTTAATTATAACGGATTAGATTTCTCTAGTGATGGATATTATTGGTATTTTGAAAAATATGATAAGGAATTCATTACCTCTTATAACCCTCAAGATCTTGAAGATGAAGGTATTAGTTTTTCTAGTTCTTTTGACATTACTGATTATGATGGCGCTGTTGTTTATTATGTTGGTGAGATGAATGAAGGGATTGTTGAAATTGATAGTAACTTAAATAGCTATCTTTTGAGGAGTAGTAGGGCTTGTATAGGGGAATGTGAGGAAGATCTTCCCATTAAGGGTTGTGTTGATAATCTTATTGTTTTTGAGGAAAGTGACAATGAGAGAATATATCAAAGAGACAAGTGTGTGTTTATTGCCTCTAAGGTTCAAAATAGGCTAAAATATGCCGATGCTTTTTTGTTCGATGCCTTAGGAATCTAGATGTATATTATATAGTTTAAGAAAATTTAAAAAGGAATTGTATTTGTTATTAAGATGGATGAGGGTGAGAAAAAAGAAGCTGAAGATTCTTTGAGGAAAGATGAGAATTCCTTGAATGATGAAGATCTTAAGTCTGACGATGCTGTTAGTGGTGAAGAGGCCCTGATTGATGGTGAAGGTGAAGATAGTTCTGATGATAAGCATGAGGACAGTATAAATGATAACCATCCTAAAGACAATAAAGATATTGAAGGTATTCATGGTAATCAATTAAAATGGATGATGTTTTTAATGGGGGGGGTTGTTTTATTGATATTAGTTATTCCTTTTGTTTTTCAGAATTTTGTGAATACATTTGATTATCATGGATTGCAATTTCATAAGACCAAGTTGGGGGATATAAATTTTTATTCAACAAGATTTCCTGTTGTTACTGGAACTGGGCAGTCAATTGGAACTTATTCAGTTAACCTTAGAAAAGATCCTAGAGATTTGGAAAATGTTTATGTTAATGTTAGTGATGGGAAAATTAAGTTTGCCTTGGATAAAGGAAAGTTTGGACCTGCATATATATCTCTCAATCCTTTTATGGAGATGTGTGATGATAGTGTTATTAGTTTCGCTGCGTTGTCCGGATTCTTGAAAGATTCTGGTTTGGAAGTAAGATCTGCATATACAGACAAAGCTTATGCTAAACAAAAAGGTGTTGAACAAAGGTGGTGCCATAATGATGGGTTTGATACCGTAATTGTTGTAACTGATGGAGATGAAACTTCAATAAAAGAAATAGCTCCGAACTGTTATGAATTGAAATTTAATAATTGTGAAGTATTAGATGTAAGCGAGAGATTTATGCTAATAATTTTAGAAGAGTATGCTAATAGATTTAAAGAGAAAAGTAATTTTAATTAATAATATAAACTCAAGATAGGTTTTCTTAGGATGAGAAAGATATTCATTATTGGCACACTTCATTTGGGATTGACTCCTAATGAAGAGTTGGAGAAGTATATTGCGCGGATTAATCCGGATCAGATTTTTGTAGAGATTACTCGGGAAGATATTGATGATAAGAAGTTGAAAGATTATCCTCCGGAGATGGTCTTTGTACATGGCTGGGCGATAAAAAATGGACTAAAATTAAACGGATTTGACTCGAATGTTGATATGATAAAAGAAGAGATTAATGAAGAAGATAAAGAAAGATTGTTTAAGGAACAGGAAGAAATAATAAAAGAGTATAATTGGAAAGACTTGAATAAACTAAAGAATCAAGAGATTATTGATTTAACTGATGAAAAATTTGTTGATATCAATAAATTAAATAAACGTCAATCTGAAATGCTCGATAATATTAATAAATCTATGATCGGGGAGGGAAATATTTTGATTATAACTGGATGTGGCCATTTAGAATTTTTTAGGAAAAATCTAAAAAGTGCTTTATTTCCTTTAGACAATTAATATGGTAAGAGAGATTTTTAATCAGGTAGTTGAAGGTTTAGTTGGTTTAATAGGGAGTTTAGATTATTTAGGGATATTTTTATTAATGGTTATTGAGAGTTCCTTTATTCCATTTCCCAGTGAAGTTGTTTTAATACCTGCCGGGGTTTTGGTTCAAAGAGGGGAGATGAGTTTTCTTTTAGTTTTATTTGCGGGAATTTTTGGTAGTTTAATTGGAGCATTGATTAATTATTATTTGGCGCTTTATTTGGGCCGTAGAGCAGTTAATAAATTGATTGATAAATATGGTAAGGCCTTTTTGTTAAATCGGGAAAAGTTAGAAAAAAGTGATAAATATTTTGAGAGGCACGGAGAGATAACTACTTTTGTTGGAAGATTAATTCCGATGATAAGACAATTAATATCTATACCTGCAGGATTTAGTAAGATGAACTTAGGCAGGTTTGCTGTTTATACATCAATAGGAGCGGGAGTTTGGAGCTTAATCTTAATAATGATAGGCTATATATTTGGAGAAAATCAGGCGTTGATTCAGAGTAATTTGAGAGTTGTTAGTTCGTTATTGATTTGTTTTTCACTGGTTGTTGTTCTAGTTTATTTGTTAGTTAAGAAGAAGGGGAAGTGATTTATTTTCTTCTAACATTTATAAGATTCTTAAAATCTGTATAAACTGGAATCTCTTTAATTGAAAATAATTTTATTGTTATAAACCAGATCATCAAGATTAAGAGAGTTGATCCAATATACCAGGTTAGAGTATGTGTTATATTAAAGAATCTAAGGCCTTCGTGATACCAGACCGATAGCAGAGTTATTCTTAATATGTTTATTAAATAGAATGTTAGGATTGAAAAGATTAGAGAATAGGCCCTTTTTTTTGGAGATAGAGGAATGGTTAGATTTAGAATAATTAGTAATAAGTATGCAGATCCTGCTATGCAAGCAGGGATTAATTGGATAAATGTTTGAGAATTAATTACTATGATGTCTTGAGTGGTTGATATGTTGTAGAAAATTCTAAGTATGTTTGATGTTGATAATAGGGTTAGAGGAGTTAGTATTTTGTAGAAAATTGGAAGAGAGAAGGCTAGAATTAGTAGGATTAAGTATCTGATTAAAATTGAATAAAAGGGAGGTTTGGTTCTTTTCATTTTAATAAATTAAGAATAAAGTTTCTTATACTCCTTATTTTATTTAACTGATCTTGCGAATCCTCAATATCTAATTCTTCACCGTAGTAATTTATTTTATTCCTTATTTTTCTTATTTCGTCAAACTCTTCTGCCTTAATGCTTTCATTCATTATCTCGTTAAGAAAAGAAGTATAGCATTCGTGATTGTATATCTTAAATCCTTTTGTCAGAGCAAGGGCTTCTAAAAGCTCTCTCAGCGAATCGTATGCTAAGATAAATTTCGAGCTTGCGGTTACCTCGCTCGTACTAAGTTCTTCAGAGGATTTTAATTTATTATGGCTAGTTTTCTTTAAAGAATTAATTAAGTTTGTATCTGGAGCTATTCTTTTAGCAATTCTCTTATCACAACATTCCTTCCAGTCAATTTTTTTTTCGATCATATATTGAATCTCCCAACTAATCTGGAGCCGTTTATTATATTATTAGCTAGGTCTTTATTTTTGATATCATTTAATGATTTAAACCAGAAGATTTGGATCTTCCTCTTAACTTTTTTCTCTAAGTCTTCTATATCTAGATCTTTTTTATTTGCAAATATGGCTACATCTATATCGGATTCTTGTTTTGTTTCTCCTTTTGAAAGAGAACCAAATAGAATTATTGTTGGAGAAATCAGTTTTTTTTCTAATAAATCTGTTAACCCCCTAAGTTTGATTCCCCAGTATATTATCGATAATGCTATAAACTGTTTATCCTTGTTATTTGCATGGAAGAATAAATAATTCCTATCCTCTTCTTTTATTAGTAGGTTTAGTTTTGAGTAATTATTAAGTATTTTTGATGCTGTAGGCGGCGATATTTTAGTTATTCTAGAATATTCTCTAACGCTTATCCTCCTATAACAATCTTCAAAAAATGGTTTTAGGTTGTTAATTATCTCTAACATGTGTTAAATGATATTAACAGCTGTTTATAAGGTTTTTGGTTATAGAAAAGTTGTTATTTATATTAACAAATAATTAACAACTGCTCTCGAAGTCAGCTCCGCTTGACTTCTTCGCTAACCGTTTTGAGATGTGATAAGATTACTACTAGATGTGCTCTGTCAGGGGCTATGATAAACTAATGATTAGAGAATTGCTTACTGATATAATTAGAAATCATATGATTTCAAGAAGGGGTTTCAAGACTTATTAGTTTAATCGCCCTCATCAGCAACTTCTTCAAGTTTGAACTTAGATAATCCGGATACTCCACTACTTTTTGCAGTTTCTCTAACAAATCTTCCAAAACTTAAACGTGCAGCTTCTCTTGATTTATCAGTTCCGCTGATCTCATATCCATGATCCTCACTATTACAAATTAGAACTGTAGTGGCGGGCTCTAGAATATATGTTAATACTGTAGATTCTTCTTCAAACCCCTGTTTGTGGGCTGGAAATAAATCATAGCTTGTAAACGCCCCCTCATTGGTCGTATTCTCAACTAAATTAAATATCTTTTCCTGCATTACCGAAGAATTATCCCTATATTCTCTTGTCTCTAATTGAACTGCCATCTTAAAAATTAAAGAAATCAAAGAGGTCTTGATGGTGATACCATAGATCTAATCACAAGAATTATTGCGATTATTAAGATTGTGTTTACCAAGATTATTAGGTAGATAAACCAGTTATTTCTTAAATGATCCACAACAGGACCGATTTGTGCTGGTTGAGCTTTTGAGTTCACAGATAGTACTACTTTTTGCTCCTTAGTTACTCCATCAAATGCTGCTTTTATTGATAGTTCTTGATCTCCAGAAACATCATTATTTACACTTAAAGCAATACTAGCTTCCTTAGATTCTCCGGGAGATAGTGTGATTATTTGGGGTTCTATTGAAACTTGTCTAGCCCATGAAGAGATTCCGTTTACGCCAACTGCATAAGTTGTTTCTTCCTTACCTGTATTTCTTAGTATTGCGTTAACAACTACTTGCTGTCCTGCAACTGCTTGAGGAGTTTCTGAGTCAAGTTCAGCTGTAATCTGAACATCTTTTTCAGTACTTACTCCACAATTTCCTTCTACTCTTAATGAAGCTGTGAATTTATCGTCTGACACTATATCATAGACGTCATCTCCATCATCATAGTCATAGTAAGTTCTAAACTCTAAAACGTGGATCTTTTCTTCTGCGTTTGAAGGTATGTTTAATTCGAAATCTATCACTTCCGAGTCTCCTTGATCGAAATCTTGCCTTACGATTCTTTCGTCATTAATCTTAAGATCGCTATTGAACATAGTTACTCTAACTTGATCTAGATGATCATCTTCTCCAATATTGAATATTTCTCCAGTAATCTGAACAAGTTCTCCGCATTGTGCTGGTGAAGGGCTTACTTTTATATTGTCGAATATTATGTGTTTCTCTTCATCTTCTTCTCTTTGACCATCTATTTCTTGGAAGAATCCATCACTAAGATCTGATGAATGTGATACGCATAAGTTTTCTTCTTTTAGATCCTTACTATAAGCTTTTACTACAAGTTTGTATTTGTCATCTTCGAAATCTGCAGGAATAATGAAGGTAAAGGTTGCTGTATCGTCTTTTCCGTCTTTTATGCTTCCAAGATCGATTTCTTCATCATCTAGATCATCCATATCTTTTATTACGTTCTTGCCGGTTTGATCAAATAATCCGATTTCAACATGAACATCTTTTATTCTTTCATCTCCATCATTATCTACTGTAACTTTTATTTCTACTTCATCTAGAGGGCTCCATTCTTCGTCGTCCCCATCGTTGTTATCTATTTTAACGTCTGAAATTGATAAGTCTGTTCCTTGCTCTCCTTCCTTACAGAAGTTTCTATTTATTGTAAGCTTTCCTGTTGATGTTGTTCCATCATTAGCTGATGCTGTTAATGTTGCTTCATTAGCTCCGATTCCAAGTGAAGAAGTTGTGTCTACTCCTATTGCGATCACTTGAGATTGACCAGCATTTAAGTTTGAAATTGAAGTTGGAGAAAGTGTGAATGTTGCTCCAGTAAGGTCTGGAAGGTTTAGTGAAACACTAGAAAAGTCTACATTTCCTTCGTTTTTAACTGTTAGTGAAGCTGAAGTGTCTGTATCTGTTATAGTAGAAGATGAAACAGATAAAGAAGGTGAAGTGTTTATTGTAACTGGTCCGAAAGGTTCAGAGTCTGTGTTGTCTGATCCTACAGCGATTATTGTTCCCGCAAGAGTTCCTTGCTGATTAGGATTAAATGTTATTGTACCTGTAATAGTTTCAGTTGCTCCAGCACCAACAGAAGTTGTAGGGGCTGAGAATGAAGAGGTAGCAGTTCCAGTCATAGCTGAACTGAAAGTAACTGAAGTTGCATCAGCGCCAGTATTTGTAACAGGAAAAGCAAAAGTTAATGATCCTGCGTTGTGATTAACAGTAGTAGAAATTGTTGGCGTTCCAACAGTGATTAATGAAGCTGCACTAACCATTGCTAGTGACAAGAAAACTGTCAATAAAAACATTGATAATATTTTTGAATTCATTTTGATATCATTTTTGAGTTATAACACCTTTTTAAACATTGTGGTTTTAAAAAATATATTATTTCGTAGGACTTTTTGTATATTCTGCTATCATTTGTCGACGGTAATCTGTTTTTGTGTTGTTTTTGTTTTCTGGTTTTTAATGGGTAATTGTGACTTTTTGGTTGGTTGGTTTTGATGTTTTTTGTTTGTTTTTGGTGGTGAATTTATTAGTTATTTTAAGAGAACTTTGAAAAATCTCATTTTTCTTCGTTCTCTAAGAGAAAATCTTGCCAAATTTCCTTGAGACAATTCTCCTATTATATATATGTATGCTGGAAAAATTGGTATTATTGGGTTATTCAAAATTTATGATCCCTAATATCTGTTTATATCTAGATGTATCACAAACTGCCTTCTGTTTGAGGAGAACTCTCTGCTGCCCTTTGTATTTCAGCGAATTGTGGAGTGACTAGAATAATATTTTCACCGAACCCTGCTATGCTTCCTTCTAACGCGTCAGCGGTTTTCTTTATCTTAGAGATTGCTCGCTTAAGCTCTATGATATCCTTTGACCTTAATGATTTTATATCGATTACTGCTATAGTATAGCCTTCCCTTAGTGAGTTTAATATTGAGTTTACATCCTCGAAGCTGTTTAGAACAAAGGGTTTTACAAGAACCTTGGCCTTTTTTGTTTCCTTGCTTAGATCAATCTCAATATATTCAGAATCATCGTCCTCTAACGAAAACGCTCTTTTTATTTTATCGAACATAAAATAAGGATAAGGAAGAAGTTTATAAATATTTCTGTGATTTGATTATTTTATCTTTTTCATTACTTCTTTTTTCAACTCATCTGCTTGTTTTGCTAGATCTGCCTCTTGTTTTTCTATTGATTTTAGCCTTAGATCCATAAGATCCTTTTTCTTCCTTAGATCTTCTTCTATCTTATTTTTATCTGACTTAATCATTATGTTCCCCACTATTTTGAAAACATCCTCGTTAGAACTGGTTATTTCCTTTAATGCATTCTCTGTTTCAGATAATTCCATCTGGAATGCTTGTTTCTGCATTAAGAGGGCTTGAAGATTCTGCTCATAACTTTGTAATTCTTGTATTTTTGCTTGTGTTTCTTGGTCCATTTCCATTCTCGTATGAAATATCCAGGAACCTAGGTTCCTAGATGCAACCTCCTATTAGGTTAGCTAACAAGTCACATTTCCTATGTTAGCAACTCCCGGTTGTTATAACCTCAATCAACTGAGAGTTATATAAATTTATTGTTATTATACTGCTTTAATTTTGACAACAGCTTTTCTTGGCTTATAGAAGATCTTTGATCTGCAATGAGGGCATAAGAATCTCTTCCCTAAAGCTGAGCTAGTTATTTTCTTCCCGCACTTGAAACATTTGTATGTTGTCATTATATATTAATAGTTATTTTATGGTTTAAAAATCTTTGTGGTTTGTTTCTCAGAATCTTTATCTGTAATTCTGATCCTATAGCGATTAACAAATCTTTCTGGAACAGATAAACCTGCCCCGTATTGACTGCATAAAGCATCCTCTCCCCTCACTAACTGACCTATTACTGCTTTTTCTATTGTACTGCTCCCCTTGCATCTAAAAAAAGTCCCAAACCCACAGAAGTGTAGAGAACTTTGAAAAACTCCGTTTTTCTCATTCTCTAAGAAGAACTTTGCTGCGATTTCCTTCGGAAATGTCAATTATGCAAAGTTCCCTGTAAGAAACCCTTAGGCATATCTTCAGCCCGAGGGATCTCATCGTATTGTTCTCTTGTTAATTCTAGATAAGGATATCTTCTGGAACTCATTGTTAAGATAATAAAGATTTATTTTTAAGGATTTGGGCGATATGAAATTACTCTTCCTTCTTTAAGTAATAAGCATGTCCAGTGAATTTTTTGTCGCATTTCTTGCACTGCCAGATTCCTGCTGCGATCCTTTTTGCAGTTCCCTTGCAGAAAGAGCATTCTTGTTTTGTTCTCTGAGTTGACTCGACTTGAGCTATCTTTTTTCTAACTCTTGTTCCGTATCTTGCTCCAAATCTTCCTGCTGCTTTAACTTTTTTTGTTCTCATATCCAGGGAACCTAGGTTCCCTAGATGCAACCCTCCTAAGATTGCTTAAGGTTCCTAGATTAATCTCCGTTAATTATTTTTAACTTGTACTGTTTTTAAATGTTTGTGAATTTAAATGGGGTCGGCCAGATTCGAACTGGCGTTACGAACTCCCAAAGCTCGTGTACTAACCAGGCTATACTACGACCCCTGATTGATAAAATTATTAGAAATAATGGATTTATAAATCTTTAGAAGTATTACTAGAGCATGGAACTATCGTAGCTTTCTTTAAGTCCTGTGTCTTTATCTTCAACTAACCCCAACTCTATATCAAGCTTAGCAATACGTTCTAAGTCATATTCTCTAGGTGTTGTTTCCACGAGAGAATAAACGATAGGCTTACTTTCTGATTTTGTTAATTCATAAAATACTGATTCTCTTTCAAATCTAAAAACTAACGTACAAAGATGGGAAGATAAATTGCTAAATTCAAATTTGTCCTTTAAATCTGCTAAGACAAATTCTTCACCCCTGTTCTCAATAACAAAATTTGTTATAATTCCTAGATGAGAATTACTCTTAAATTGCCACCCAAAAGGACGGCCAATAGAAATAAAATTTATAGTTCTTTCTTTATCAGTTATTAAATCTTCATAGTTTTCTGGGATGAATCTTCTATAAATTTCAGGAATTGGTGGAAAACCTATTAGAGATTCTCCAAAATAGACATCTCCCACTCTGTGAGTGATTTTTTGTTCTCCAGGTACATTCCCCATGCGATTTTCATTTTTTAGAAATATTTAAATCTTTAGGTAATTCGTAATCATTTCTTCTCTTCTTCTTTCTTCTCGGACTCTGCTGCTGGAGCTGGACTATCTCCTTCTGCGCCCTGCGCTTCCTTAGCTGCTTCCTCTTCTTTCTCTTTTGCTTCTTCAGCAGCCTTCTGTTCCTCTGCTAGTTTGGCATCTTGTTCAGATTTTACTCCTTCGAAGAATTCATTAATCTTTTTTCTTTTTTCTTCAGAAGTTTCAGTTTTTCCCTCATTGATCTCATTATCAAATTTCCCATCTGCTACTTCTTGAATTAGTTCATTTGGTTCCATATTTTCTACTAAGATGCCAATACTTGAACAAGTTCCCAATATTGATTTAACTGCATTCTTTAGATTTTTCTCAAGCATGTTTGGGTGTTTAATCTTTGCTATCCTTATTATGTCTTCAATTGAAGCATTTCCCATCTTTGATTTCTTATGATCTGCAGTTCCTTTTTCTAGATTAAGCTCTTTCTTCAATAATTCAGAAGTTGGAGGGGAAGAAGTCTTGATTGTGAAATCTTTCGTTTTTTCATCGACATCTAATTCTACTGGAACTTTCATTCCCTTGAACTCTTTTGTGGCTTCATTAACATCCCCAATTACCTTGCCCATGTTAATGCCCATTGGACCTAGTTGTTGAGCCACTGCTGGGCCTGGTTTCATGTCCCCGCCGTCTATTAATAGATTAATTTTTACCATTTTAATTTCTTAATTGCTTATTATTTAAATGTTTGTAGAACACTAGTAATCATCTGGTATTAAGCCTCCGCTTGGTTCTTCATACTCGTTGTTTATCAAAGGAGAATCTCCTAATGGAGTTTCTTCCCCCATCTTAACTTCGGTTTTATCTTCTTCTTGAGTTCCTTCTTCCTCTGATTCTTCCTTCTCTCTTCTAATTACCTTTATGTTATCAAGCTTAACTGTCACAGGTATTGGGACAACTGCTGCAAGTAAGGTTACGACCGCCTCTCCCTTAGATTTATCTATTCTTACTACCTTTGCTTTTTCTTTCTTAAATGGCTCTCCGATTATCTCAACTATGTCTCCCTTCTCTATATTAATTTCTTCCATTACTGGTTCGATCATATTTTTTATCTCTTCATATGTAACTGTCTTTCCAATAATTCCCTTAACATATGGAAGATTGTAAGCAGCCTCTTCAGCATTTTCCCTATCTTCTGCTTCAAGAAAAATATAACCTCTAAGTCCATGGGGCCTAGCTAGTGAATATACTCCAAGTTCTTTTTTATTGACCTTGTCTGAGATTAATTCTAATGCTCTGTCTTCTTTATTTGTGGTTACTTTTATTATGTAAATTGCCATTCTCGTATGAGTTTGCTTCAGCTAAGTGCTTAATGACTTTAGAAGCAATTAATATTATTTAAAACTGGCGGTTTATAAAGTTTACGGATATGTTGAAATGTATAGAAATATAAGAAGCAATATTAATAACAATAACAAAATTCTTGGATCTATTTGAGACTTTTTATTTTTTCTCATTTTCTACATCTCTCTTGAAGTTTTCTAAGCTTTTAATTCTTTCCAAAAGTGCTAATTTTTCATCGAATAAACCTATTTTAATTCTATTCTGCTCTATCAATTTATACAAATCGAACACCACTAAAAATAAAGCTGTTGCTAAAACAATTCCAAAGAATATTAGTTTACCCTCAAAATTTGCTGAGAAGGGATTATAGAATAGAGAAACTGTGACCAAGATTATTAAGGCAATTAGCTGTACTCCTGTCTCTTGTTTCATCAATTAACTACATCTTCCGTATTAATAAGAATTATTATGACAACCCAAAATAAGTCATAAGTAAGTTAATTGCAAAACCGATGACTCCAACTAATCCAAGACCTATTGCAGATACCTTAGATATTGTTGTGAATTCTTGAGTGTCTGGTTTCTTAAGTAATTGCCATACCCTCATTGATTGTTTTATGAATGATTTTAAGTTGAACATGATAGTATAGAATTGATTGAGTTTTTAAATTTTTGTGAAGGTTAAATTGCTTCGCAGCTGAACAAGTTCAAGCCGCTTCGCTTAGACTATTAGTAGTTAGCAAACTAAAAAGCTGATTCTCGGCGGACTATTTTATAGAGGCTACGGGATAGATAAGTTTAGTTATTTCAAATTAATCTTTGTGATAAATCTATGAGTGCCTTTTTTTAAAATATCGTCTAAAGCAGTGTGTTTTAATTCTTCATCTAATCCGCTAGCCTCTAATCTTTTCCCAAAATCAGAGTCTCTTAATTGCGCAACTACGAATGATTGTCTGTCTCCCTTTCCACATTTAAAGGGCAATGCTTCTGAATATAGTTTCCATATAGCGCCTATAAAATCTGGGTTATCTTCATTATAAAAATCCGTCCATTTTTCTCTGAAAACTTGAATCTCTTGTTCAGTTAGGTTAGATATCCCTAAATATTCTAGAACCCTTATCCCCCCTCAGAGGCATATTGTTGCCTATCTATCTTCATTTTATTACTTACTCCAAAAACTCTATACCGAGTTCATCCTCGATTTCAACTTGTTTTTGGATTTCTGGTGGGAGGTCGGATCCCATGATTTGGGATGATTTAACTCCTGTAATGATTATCATAACCCTTATTGATTTGTCCATTTCTGGAGATAGTTGAGCTCCCCATATCATCTTTGCATCCGGAGAGAGTCTGTCTCCTACGATAGAGATTATTGCTCTGGATTCATCGAGAGACATATCATTTCCGCCGATTATATTTACTAAGGCTCCAGTTGAGTTTGATATGTCAACATCTATTAACGGATTTGTTATTGCTTTCTCTATGGCTTCTTGAGCCCTGTTAGCTGAATCTGATTCTCCCATCCCTATTAGGGAGACTCCTCCGTTTACCATGACTGCTTTTACATCTGCGAAATCAAGATTAACTAGTCCTGATTTAGTTACAAGTTCTGTTATTCCCTTGACTGCGTTTGTTAGAATCTCGTCAGCTACCTTGAATGCTGTTTGTAAAGGCAATTCTGGAGCTATCTCTAATAATTTATCATTTGGGATTACTATTAGAGTGTCTACCATTGACTCCATTCTTTCTAAAGCGTACTCTGCATTCTCAATTCTTTTTCTTCCCTCGATTGTGAATGGAAGCGTGACAACTCCGATTGTTAAGGCTCCTTGCTTTTTTGCTAATCCTGCTACTACATGCGCGGCTCCAGATCCAGTTCCTCCTCCAAACCCACAAGTGATGAAGATCATATCCGATCCTGCTAGCTTCTTCTTAATCTCTTGCTCTGATTCATGTGCTGCCTCTTCTCCAACTCTAGGATCAGATCCTGCACCAAGTCCCATTGTTAATTCTTTTCCAATCAAGATTTTATGATCTGCATTGGAATATAATAGATCTTGGGCATCGGTATTTAGTGCTATAAACTCTCCTCCTTTGATTCCAATTTCCTTCATTCTGCTTATTGTGTTTCCTCCGGCACCGCCCACTCCAAATACTTTCACCTTAGAATGTTGCTTTTGTAGTAATTCTTCTAATTCTCTATCAATGTCTGCCAGTTCAGAATTCTTTTCTACCGGTAAATGAGAAAAACCTTTTTGATTAGGATCCTCTGATGAATGAAAATTATGATTAAATTGAGAAGTGTCTACTCCGAAAGAGCGTGCAGCTTGTTTTTTTTGTTCAAGATCCTCTATATCAGAATTATCTGTTTGTGAATACTCTTTTTCATAACCACCATCCATCATGAAGAGAACTCTGATTGATATTTAAAGATTATTGGGGTTTTAAGACTGTTTTTGAGTAGGTTGGTTGATAAAAAGATATTAAAATTGCAAGGTCTTTCTTATGTTATGAGGGTTGATATTAGAGATGTGTTGTTTTGGTTGTTTTTAGGAATTGCTTTATTGATAATCTTGCTGAGAATATCTGGTATAGCTATTTAAAAATTAGAAACGTTAATTAGGTTCTGATATTTCTACAATATTCTTATTTTCTTCTAGAATAATTTTGCAATTATTAAATAATTTTATTCCCGCTAGCGAGAAGTTTGAATCTGTTGCAACTACTGGAACATTCATAACTTCATTCATTATCTTAATTGGCGTTGTGTATAGTTGAGTTATATTCTTTCTTCCATCAGCAGTCCTATATTCCATAAACCCTATTTGGGCCAAATCTAATACTTCTATTATTCTTTTTGGTAGCATTATCTCTCCGTTAAATCCCGTATCAAGAATTAGAGAGGTCTTGCGGTTATCTATTTCCAAGTCTATAATCGGGTAGTGAGACCTAAAATAGCCTTTTATTGATTGTGTCGTCATGAGCTCCAACGAAATAGACCACATCAGATCCTATCCTCTTAAAATGAAATAGCTTATCAGGGTGTTTCATTCTAGCTTTTTCTAAACATTCCATTATGTTGCCCCCTACAAAATAATCTCCAGATTCAGGTTCAATAGCCACTATGCTGCCTTTTTTCTCTGGGAGCTCTTTGTTTACCTTTTCAAAAATGATGTCAACTTTTTCCATAGGATTACACATACTAGGAATTATTTAAGTTTTTGGTTAGGTTATATTGGCCTTAGACTTGCTAAGACACAGTTTATTTCATCATAAGTTATTGAACTATCCCCTAGTCTTTTCCTTATATCTTTTAGTTTGTCTTTTTTGTTGTAGATTTTATTTATTATTTTTATTATCTTAGATTTAGATAAGATGTTTGTGATAGAAAGTTGATTATGTTCAATAAGATTGGCAAGATGGTTGTAAACTGTAGATTCTTTTATGCTTCTTTTTTTAGAGATCTCTTCTATAGTAAGTCCCTTATTAAAAAGAAAAAGAGTTTTCTGTGAGCTGAATCGTAATTGGCTTTCTTTTATTTTTCTTGTAAAGTTTCTGTATTTTTTTATTTTTGCAATTTTGCTTTTATCTATTGTGAAATGTTTATTGAATGTTTTTAAAATATATTTTCTATATTTGAAAGTATTGGCGTGTGCTGCATATGCTAGCCAACCTTCTAATGACATTACTGCTTTTTCCCTACTAATAATATCTTCTTTGTATAGGAATTTTAATGTATTTAATTCTCTTTCGAAATTATTTCTATTGCTTTTTCTTAGAATCTTATGGTAATAAAATATCTTAAATCCAAGAAAATTAACTCCTTTCTCTAACCCTAGGATGTAAGATTTATTTTGGTGAAGAGTTATATCTAATTTCTCTTTTAAGAAATCGTTAATTTGAGACTTTAAATTTCTAAGTTTTTCTTTTTTAGAATGTAAAATAACAAAATCATCTACATATCTGATATAGAATTTTACTTTCAATTTGTGTTTTACAAATTGATCTAATTCATTGAGGTAAAGATTGGCGAAGAATTGTGAAGTTAGGTTGCCAAGAGGCATGCCTTTTTTTATTAATCCTAAATCCTGCGTCTCTCTCTCTCTCTTCAGGATCTAGGATTCTCTTGATTAGCCAGATTATTTTCTCATCTTGAATTCTTCTCTTTATTATTTGTAAAAGTATCTTGTAATTTATTTCTCTAAAATAATGTTTGATGTCTGCTTTTAAAATATAACAACTATTTGTATTATTCTTAGAAACTTTTCTTTTAAATTTGTCAAATCTTTCA
>NZCQ01000059.1 GCA_002688335.1 Candidatus Pacearchaeota archaeon
TTTCCTACAAAAAGCAACAAAACTCCCAATAGCTCTCTCATCTTCTACATTCCTATCATAAACCTCAAACAAATCACATTCAGGGTAATTAGCAATATTGCATTTAACTAGCTCTTTATCCTCTTTCTCAAAACCGCTAGCTTTAATTAACCTTAAACTACTAAACGGCCAAAAGTCTCTATAGTACTCTTTTCCAACCAAAGCTATTAATTTATCTCCATCGACACAATTAGATTTTGCAGATATACAAGCAAATTCAGGGCTATCTGCAAGATTAGTAACCGCAGTTAATGTTCTATCTTCAGCAATTCTCGTTGCCTCATCAGATAATCCGCTAAAGGTAACAGAAAGAACAAATATTCCCACCAAAATAAAAAACAAAAAAACAGCTAATAACATAAATGCCATTTCCTGAATCTTAAGCTGACCTTTTTTTGATTTTAAATTATTTTTCATCTTTGACCTCTTTTTTCAGTGGAGCATTTTCAAAGTCTTTTTTTGTGATCTCAACATATTTATTAACAATCTTTAATAATTCATTACTCTTAGACAGATTACTCTCCCTATTTTTCGAATAATGAGTATAAAGAATGGTTTCTATAGTTAATTTACTTAAATATTTAATTATTGGAACAAAATCACTGTCAGAAGCAATTAAAACAATTTTCTTTATATTTTTATAGTCAATAGGAATTTTCATCATATCCATAATCATTAGAGAATCTACACCCTTCTGTTTATAAACAAAATTATCATCAATTTTCAATCTTTGACATCTTCCTTCCCTAATAGCAATAACGGGATCTTTTGATAATTTCTTAACAAATCTTCTATATTTTTTATATCTTTCTGATTCTTGATTACTAGGATTCTCACTTTGGAACGGAGGAGCTGTATAATAAAAGATATGTTTACAAAAAAGATTTTGTTTTTTTGAGAGTTTTTTGAAGAAATCTATTATACTATAATTAATGTATTTTCCCTTACCCAGATGTTTTGATAATTTAGATAAAAAAGCTGCATCAACCAAAACTAAAGTTTCTTCCATTGGTTAGACACCTCAAAAATCAAGTTAAAAAAGCAATCATCCAGTGAGCCCGTAGGATCACTGGGGAGCATGTTGGAATTATTAAATAAATCATATTTATAAATCTTTTGCATTTTCATCTTTCCCAATTCAGGTTATAATAAACCCTACACCCATCTTGAGCCCTTTGATTTATGGTATCAACTTCCTCCATTCTATCTCTCAATTCAATCAGATTCTTAGAACTAGTAAAATTACTATTAACCAGCAAAGCTAACTTATCTCCTAGTTTAGCATCACAATTAACCCTCTTAATAACATTTATTTTATCCAAATAAATTCTTCCTAATTCATTAAACCTCTTTTTTATTCTCTTAACATTACATTCATAAATCTCAGGTGATGAAAAAATAGCCGCATAAATCAGATCATCAACATAATACAACTTTTCTCCATCTTTTAAAATCAGATTATTGTTCTCAAAAACATTTATATCGCATCTCCCTTGGTTAAAACAAACCTCTATTCCCTCACATTCAACGCTTTGATTCATGAAAATAATGTTCTTCAAATTCAAACCTTCAACATCTTCTCTAAATCCAGCACTAGCATCGTGCACACAATACAATTGATTATTTGAATACATCATTAACAAATCTGCAACCTTAAATCCTGCAAAATAAGGTTTAGAAAAATAATACATAGCTTTCCCTTCCAAAACATTATCAGAGAAAACATATTTATCTTTGATAGTTATCCGTTGCCCCCCTTCTCCGAACTCATCTCCAAGGGTTTCTTCACTAAACGATATCCTCTGTCTTCCAAACAGTCCCGATTCATCACAATCTAGTCTTATTCTAGATTCTTTTTTAAAAACAATCTCAGAAGATTTCCCGCTAGCCAAACCTGTTTCAAGAGGATCAAATAAGCTAACTAAGCTGGCAGCAGTTTCCGTGTATACCGTCTGCTCAGAAGTTCTAATGAATTTCCCAGCCCCAAAAACAGCCAAAAACAAAATAAACCCTCCAACCAAAATTGCAAAAATCCAATTGAATGGCATTCCCATAGTAACCCCCTTTTTACCTTTCATTATCTCACTCTAAACAATCTTTATTAATTATAATTATCTGTTATTAGAAAATAACAAGATTTATAAAGTTTCACATCTCCCACATAATACACAGCTTAATCCAATCCTAAAATGCCAAATATAACTTTATCGATATCAGACGAACTTAAAAAACAAATAGAAGAACTTCCAGAATTGAACATATCAGAATCCGTAAGAAATTTTTTGTCGGAAAAAGTAAAAAGATTCTTATTACTTAAGAAATTGGATAAGATGCTAGAAAATTCTGAGTTAACTGAAGATGATTGTATAAGGATGGGTAACGAGATTAAAGAAGGAATGTGGGAGAAATATAAAAAAGAAGGTTGGGGAAATGAAAATAAGGGAGTTAGTAGTTGACGCAAATATCTTAGTTTCTTTCTTCAGAGATAATCCAGTTAGGTTTATTGTTATAGATGCTAAATCGCTAGGACTAAAATTATTTATTCCAGAACACGCCATTAATGAATTAAATAATAACAAACAAGATTTGATAAAATATACTAAACTATCAGTTTTAGAGGTAGAATCAATTATAGACAAGTTAAAAAAACTTGTAGAAATAATTCAAGAAGATCTTCTTAAGGAATTTGAAACAAAAGCACAAGATCTTTCTCCACATGAATCAGACAAAGACACTCCATATTTCGCTCTTGCACTAAAATTAGGTTGTCCAATTTGGTCCAACGAACCAGCATTTAAAAAACAAACCTCAGTTAAGATTTTCAATACCAGAGAATTAAGAGAACACCTTGGGGATCGCTGATCTTCAAATAACAATATTCACAAATTTATCACTCAATTTCTTCTCTACTTTAATCTCTACCTTCCCCCCATCAACCTCAATACAATTAGGATTCCTCTTGTCAATTATCCTCTCAATATTTAAATTGGGAACATTATGATATGGAATCTCACAAGCCTTTCCAGTTGGATGAAAAAACATATTTGCATTCTTCCCCCCATATAACCCTAAATCATATCCTATTTCCTCAAACCCTCCTTGAGCATCAACACTTAAATCAGCAAAGCAAACATATTCTATTCCTGAAGGCAAGATTCCTTTAAACGTATGACTATCTATTTGAGAGTTCCAAGTCTTCTTGACATCAAGTTTAAACTTATCCACAAATATCCCCACTTCTGCACATCCTTGCGCATGAAGAAATTGCTTTATCACTATAAATGATATTATGATAAAGAAAACAATTAGAAGTATAGAAAATATCATCCCAAATGATAAACCTAAGATCTGTTGCGAGCGTTTGGACTCTGGGAAGATTTTAAGACAGACAACAGAGTCCGAACGCGAGTTCCCTTTCTTATTACCTCTTTTCATACTTAGCATAATGGCAAGAGTTATATAAATATAACTAAAAACAAACAGAAAACAACTAAACCGATAATTATTTATACCTATTTTAACTAATAAATAAGAGCAAAATGGTATCGAAAGGATTAATGGCAATGGTAACAGGAATAGTTGGTACTCTTAGTCTGGTAACAATTATGAGTCCAAATAATCCTAAATTAAACTCAGAATCATTAAGAAATCAAGTCTCAAGTCCAATATCACAACCGCTAAGCGAAAAAGAATCAATTAAGAGTCCACCAACAAGCGAAGAATATGCAGCGATTTATGGAGGGCTTAACCCTCTCAAAGATGCTGTAAAGTTTTACGAGAAATCATCTCCCAAGACTAGATGGCATTTGTATAACCTCCATAACTCTGGATCAAATAGCGATGTAAATATTTTTCATTAATCCCTATCGCCTTCCTGTCTTTTAACATTAATATCTCTAATCAATCCATCAAATGCAAATCTTACTTTATCTACATCAATTATCTTCTTATTTCCAATATGTCCGCTAGGCAACTGATGTTCAACAACTCCATTTTCAGTCTCAATTTCAAAGAAATCTAGAGAATCTACTTTATTGCCTAATTGAAATCTTACATTAGAGAATCTCGTTCCAGGCTTCACCTTTCCATTTACAAATATATTTGTCGCTTCAACAGAAAACTTATCAAATTTTTCCAGATCTTTAGTTGGCAAATAGTTACTAAAATCTTTTTTCAAGTTCTCACTAACTGCAGACCATTTTTGTTCAATACTAGGCACAGTCGTAACTTCAAGATAACTTACTAACTTTCCAATATCTGTTTTTTGAAACTCTGAAAAGGTATTATCAAAAACACCAACAATCTCATCATCAGTTAACTCATTATCAACAGCATACTTAATAATCTTATCATAGTTGTCCCTGTTTGTATAAATAAATCTCTTTGATATCTCAAAATCAGATGAAGGTTTACCTTCATAAATGGGATTATAGGAATATCTTAATTCATCCGATTTAAATCCCTCATAATAATGAGTACAGAATTTTGCTATACAAACCCTCTCCAAAGAACCACCAATAACCTTAGTCCCCGCTATAGAAACACTCTGATCATTCTTTTCCCTAGTGTAAATAATTTCCTGACCTTCATTTTGCAAATTAATAATCCTAGCATTTTCATCATCAATACTTTCAGCCCTACTAACCCGAGGAATAGAGATTTCATCATTATTAACAAGATATTTCTCCTCAGCAATTTTAATCTCCATATCTCTCCCATTAACAACAATTTCTCTTCCAGTATCAGATCTTGAAACACTAGCAAACTGAATATCTCCATAATCAATAAGCTCTCCTAAAGAAACATATTTTTCCTCATCTCCCGTAGTTTTAATCCCTATCCTTTCGTGAGTAACTTCAAGATTATCTCCCCTAATTAGATCATCATTAATTATACTTAATCTTTTTATAGGTTCATCTTTATCATTTTGTTCAATAATCGCTTCCCCATAACTAACCTTAGCTCCATCACTAACGTCCATATTTCCATTAGCATTAACCAATATCTTTCCAGGGTTTAACTTAAATTTAATAGTCTTCAATTCCATCAAATCAGCTTTCTTTCCATTTATCATGTCTGGAAGATAAACCAGATCTTTGTTTATCTGCCCACTCTCAAGTAAAAGCTCACCTCCATCTTCAAATATATAAGAAACCGCGCTGCTCGCCCCCTCGATCTTACCGTGATATCTAAACTCCGAAACCCCCTCAGGAATTCCAGAAATATCGATCATTATCCTTCCATCTGAAAGGGCTGTTTTACTTATCAACTTCAAATCTTTATGATCAAATCCGCTTATTTTAATGTCTCCCAACTTACCAACTTTTCTAACATGTTCGTTTTTTGCCTCAGCAAGTTTTTCCCATTCATCATTTAGATCATCATTTTGAGAAAAAACAATTCCCATAAATAATAAACTTAAAATCAATCCTAAAACTATAAACACTCTTTTCATAAACATAAAAACAAGAGAGATTATATAAATATTCTAGATGGTTAATAACTATTATAAAGTAATAACAGATAGATAGATTTATATAGTTTAAAGACATATAAAGATCATAAGAAAATGAAAGGTAATGAACAAGGAAATAAAAGATATTTTGCAACTGCAATGTCTACTTTAGCTTTAGTTATGGGATTTACAGTGGCTCCGTATTTTATCGGAAGTAAGGGATACGAAAAAACCGGCCCAACGTATGAAGATTTAAGAAGAGTATTAACACCTGAAGCGATTGAGTTTATAGGAGAAGACGAAGATATGGTCAAAAGGGGTTGGAGTCAACTCTCACCATTAGAACAAAGAGAAACAATAAAAGAGTGGGAAAAATTGGAAAGTGGCTTTTCCAGTTGAAGCTTAAAAATACTCTTAAACTTATGGCAACTCTTCAGAGCTAATATACTCGAGAATTAAAATTCTCGATGTACTGCAAAGTGAGCGAAACGAACGAGGGATCTTTATTTCTTATTTATTAATTTAATTAAATCATTAATATTATAATTCATCCCAGATTTATCTTTTATTAAAAAATTTCTTTCTTGAGCTTTTTTAAAAGATTCTCCATTAATCCTGTGTGTTAATGTTACTCCATTTAAGATCTTTAATGAAAAGATACCTAATGAAGATAATCCACTTCCAGTATTATAATTAATTAATATTGTTTTTGTCTCAGGTAATACTTTTCCCGTAGGAAATGTTTCAGTATTTATCTTCCCCTTTTTATCTTTAAATTTATTTAATCTAAACTGTTCTATTAATCCTTTCTCTACTTTATCAAGGGCCAATTTATCTAACTCACTCTTAAGGCCTCCTTCAAACTGATCAAATGTAATCTTTCTTTTTAATGTAACCTCTGATCTTACATTTGTAAAATATGTTGAAGCAGCAAACTCAATCTCACTGTCAGTCCATTTATTTTCTTTGGCAAGTTTTACAAAATCATCTACTTGTTTCTCTCCAGCAAATATTTGTGTTTTAGAAATTAGAAAATCTCCCGTACTACTTTCAGAAGCATAATCATATCCAATAATTCTTTGCTCCAGACCATTCCACAGATTTGCAACTAAACAAAAGCTTCCAATACAAACTCTTTTATCTTTACTTTCAAGAATGGATTTATCACTTACACCAATTTTCTCATAAGTATCTACAATTCCCTTAAAATCTGGATTTCGAATATTTACTATATCTATTTTCTGCTTTATATTTTCCAACGGATCAAAGGGTTTTTGTAGAAATTCTCCTTGATATTTCCTATAATAATTAATTTTCTTTCCATCAATCTCAAAATAATTTTCACCATTTTTTACCAAAACATTATCGCCCTCACCAATTAAGGAGATAGTTTTATCCATTATTAATTCTCCTTTTATATCAATAAACATAGATTTTCCTCTAAAATTGATTAAATATTTTTCTTTATCTCTCTCATCTTCACCAATCATGATATACTGCCCAGTTTCGGGTTTCTTTATTTCACCATCGTAAATTATTTGTGTCTTCCTAGATCCAATATCAATCTCCCCTATTCTAGTATTCACATTTAATTTTTCAATTTCAACCGATTTTTTACCAATTCTATTAATTATTCCAACCTTTTCGTCACCTTTCTCTCCAACATAAGAGTTACCATTTATTTCAATTTCTCCAACACCCTTTATAATAAAAGTATCCTCATCAGAGATTATAATTTCATTACCTTTAGCATCAAGAAATACTATATCTTCCTTACCATATTTTCTTTCTATATTCATATATCTAATCTTTCCCTCTTCTTCAATAATCTCACCAACTCCTATTTCTATCTTACCTCCATCTCCAAACTCATAAACAAGATTATCTTCCCTAGAAGAGTATTCCACCTTACTTACCTCGGCTGGAATCTCTCTTAAATTTAAAACCTTGTTCCCATCACTTAATTTCATTCCTTCCTTCCACATCAACTCATTATTATTATCAAAACCTCCAATCTTAATTTCTGGATTCACCTTTTTCATTAACCGTTCTAAAACTAATTGCCTATCACTACCACCAAGAGAAGCCCATTTATTGTTTATATTCTTTAGATCACTATCACTATTCAGATTATTAATAAAAGCATCAACATCTTCAGGCCAGGTATTTGGATCTTCAACATCAAACCCATTAGTCGTTTCAGCAATCACAAAAACAATTAATAGTAAGGAAAATAAACCAAATACGATCTCTTTTTTCATTACCTTCCCAGGAAATTAAATATTATAAAGTTATTTAATGCATCACGTTATTTAAATTCCTAAATACTTTTCAGTCCAACTTTTACCAAAAGTCCTTTTGGCAAAATCAATAGTATCTTGGTCAAGAGTTTTATGGAATATACCCATAGCCGTATCTCTATCTCCTACTTGCCTAATATGATTATTACTTCCCCATTCAAGAGAATATGCCATAAATTCTCTTAATTTATTTCCGTCATCTCCTTTCCAATATCCTCCATCTAAATTCTCAACAGCTCTACCAAGAGAAAGACTATACGCCATATATTGAGGGATATATACGCTAGGAGTCCCTTTAGATTCTGCCGCCACCATACTCCCCATATTGTATGCAGTAAACTCATCAAAAATGTAAAGGGGTTGAGAATACCAATTACCCATGCGTGAATTTGGATTAACTGGGTAATTATTACTTTTTATATAAGTCCTATATGAATGATGATTTTTTAATTGAGAAGGAATATAATTTTCAAGAGCCCTAATATTAAGATTTGGTTCCTTTAGAATTACATATTTTCCCTCACCTAAATAAAATGCATTATGCCCCTGTCCTGCAAATTTATTTCTTAGGTAACTATTAATCCCATGAGTAGTCTCGTGACCTTTTGTAGAAAGATCCTTAAATTTTTCACTGCCGCCTCCAGGAGCTTCATGATTTATTATGTCCTGTAAGGTTTTACTCTTACTTCCATATCTCTCCCCCCTACCCGTATTCCTATTATAACTCAATACTTTCAATTCCTTTCCAAACTTTACCTTCTCCAATCCATCCAAGACCTTCCTAATTTCCCCCCCCGATTTCTCAAATAATGATAAATACAAATCATTATTACTGACTCTCAACTCATCTAATCTCCCCTTATACTCAGCATTCAACCCAACAACCGTAACTCTCTCATTCCCATTATAAAGATCTTCGTTTTTCCAAAACCAAACATTACTTATGGGTTTTGTATATTGAGAAACAATATTATCCACAGTATATTGATAATCTGGATTACCACCATCATGTTTGAGAATAGTAACTTTAAAGTCAATGGCCTCCTTTTCACTTAATTCTCCGTAATTCGCACTAGCCCTTAAGGCCCCATTCTCTTCAGAATAGATCACAAAGCCCTTCCCATTATATATATAAAAATCCCCTTTAGCAATTACCCCTTCCCTATTAACTACAATATCTTTATCAAAATTAGAATACCCCTCAGTACTCGCACTAGCTATATATATCAAATTTTTATCATTAATTGGAATAATATTATTACCCTCATAAAAACGAACATAGGAATCAACTCCCTTATGAGTTTTCATTCTAACACTCCCCCCAGAAAAAATAAGTATCCCCCCATCCACGTCTTTATCCACATCACTGATATATAGTCTTTCGCCGTCCCGCTTATACAATCCAGTTCCTACATTATTAACTTGTATCTCATCTTTAATATAAAACAACTCATTCTCACTATCATAATACAAACTGAATTCGTTTTTTAGTTCACCATCAGAATTGAAAATCGACTTAAACTTAAACTCATCAATCTCAACCTCTTGCTTTCCAAACAAATACTTCAACTCAACCTTCTCATCACCCTCATAACTCTCATCTTTAGAAGGCTTCTCCAACTTCTCAACCTCTTCCGGAACTTTAACCTCTATCACTCCTTTCCCATCTTCATCTAAACTATAATCAACCTCTCCATCCTTTGGAACTTGGAACTTAATTCCATGGATCTGAACATCTTGCGTTTCTGTTGCCTTAGCATGAAACTCCGATAATTTACCATCTTTGCCGATTTTAATTTTCATTTCTTCCAAAGCAAGGTTATGAATTGATAGGATCTTTCCATCTCCCTTAACTTCTGAATCATATAGGGAGTATATTCCTCCAATTACTGCTGAATCACGACCCTCTTCATCCCATTCATTAACTATTAATAATCCTGTAATACTTGTTACATCTTCTGCAATTTCTCCTAAGAAAATTCCCTCATCGCTTTCTTGAATATTAAATTCAATATCTCCTATTTTAACATTCTGGTCAACAAAAAATAATCCTTCCCCATCCTCTCCCACACCAGGTTTAAAGTAAACACTAACATCATCTTTCATAGGCTTAATCTTAAGTCCAGCAAAATATACATCAAAGTCATAATCTTTATCTACTACATATTCAATTTCATAATCTTCTCCTTCATCAAGCAGTGCAGGTCTCTCAATGTTAATAAACTCATCATCTCCCCCATATCCAAAAAAATCAACAACAATCCTACCCTCACTAAACTCAACATGACTTCCCTCAGGAAGTTTTATCTTTTTATCCCCTATTTGATAGAACATTTCATTTTCACTAACAACTTTAAATTCAGCTTCCCCTCCATCAATCTTAACTATTTTCTTATCTAAACTAAAAATAAATCCCCCTCCAATCTCTAATTTACTCTCTCCAATAGGATAAGCCCCTTTTTCGCCAGGAACAATAGCTCCACTAACAACCTTCTGATCTTTTATAAAAATAGTTGAACCTTTTTTTAAATTTCTAAACTCTTTGCCCCTAATGTTAATATATCCTCCATCATCAAAAACTGTTAATAAAATTCCCCCCTCACCTTTAATATGGAAAACATTATCAACATCCAAGTCTTCATTATTATCAAATCCATATTGATCTCCAACCTTTTCACTGACGACAAAACTAATTAAAAACAGAATGATTATAAAGATACATCCAACTCTTTTCATGTTATACATAAAAAAA
>NZCQ01000060.1 GCA_002688335.1 Candidatus Pacearchaeota archaeon
TCCAGATATTAAAAAAGAATTGTGGGGAGGAGAGTTTTGGAGTGATGGTGGGTTTGTTGGAACAGTTGGAGAAGGGATTAACGCAGAGATAATTAGAAAGTATATTAAGAATCAAGGGAGAAAGCCCGAGCAACTGAAGTTAGTGGACTTTGTATAGCAGGGGGTGGTGGGAGATGCCCCAGGGCTTGCCCTGGGGAGGTTCACTAATTATTTTTTTCCTTTTCCAAATACTTTTCAATATTTCCTTTAAACTTGGGAAGATGTTCTTGAAGGACTTTGGCTCCTGTTGCGTTTGTGTGTCCTCCGCCTGTTGCTCCAGGGATGTCTTTTATTACTGATAGGGTTAGAGATCTTACATCGTCTTTCCATCTAAGTGATATGTTTGCGAAGTTTTCTTTTAGATAGGCAATTACTATCAGTTTGTCTGGGAATTCGAAGCTTAGTTGATTTGCTAGGTTTGAGCTCATGCTTGTTTCTCCACTATAACTAAAATAGATGAAATTATCTTCTGAGCTTGCTCTTGCTTTGTTTAGTAGTAATTGATATTTTTCGTTTACCTCATTGAATTTCTTTAATATTTGTTCTGTGTTTTTGTTTTCTTCTAGGACTTCTAGGGGATTTTTTGCTTTCATCATGAATTTCAGCATATTAACTACGTTTGTTGTGGTGTCTTTTAATGAGAAATCTAGGATTCTTGCGATTTTCCCGATTTCTGTATTGTAGAGGAGGTCGAAAGAGGGTTTTACTCCGGTAGGTTTTTTACCTAGTTCAGGGTATTTTTCTAGGAACTCTGGATAGAAATCTGGAAGGTAGGCATCGCTTATGCAGCCGATTGTTGCTATCCAGAGGTCTTCTTTCTTATTTGTTATCTTATATGAGATGTAGGATACGGGTTCAGAAGTTTTGTCATTTAGGTATGGATTGTAATAATGAATTAATGGATCTAGAGTTTTTTCTTCTGTTTGGTGATGGTCTATCCAGACTATTGGGAGATTTTTTTCAATAATTTGTTTTAGGAAATCTGGAGATACGTCTGGTTTATCTAGGATGAATATGTAATCGGGATTTAATTCTTCAACTCTTTTGAGATATGTTGAATCTAGTTCTGGATAAGTTTTTATTGGGATTCCTTTTCCTCTGTCTATCGATCTTCTAAGGAGTAAGAAGCTAGTTAAACCGTCATTATCATTGTCAAAAAAGAAAAGCGGGTTTTGAGCTTTTTCGAGATGTTCTCTTATTTCTTCAACTTGTTGTTCTGTGAGCATGGGATATGAATAGTAATGGTTATTTAAATGTTGTTGGGTTGAGTTAGATCTTGTATATGTCTTTACAATCAAATCCTTCAACCCGCCCACCCTCCTGTAGGAGTGGTTGTAGAGTTTGAGTTTTAAACATGTTCTTTTATAAGATTAGTTCAGTTATAATAATGTTTATAAATGAATTCTTTATTATTAGAATACTATGGATAAATGGGCAGAAATTTTGTTAGGTCTTGTCCTAATTGTTGTGGCGGTTCTAGTCTGGGCTTACTCTCCTTCATGGGGAGCTAATGGCTTCTGGGACTTTGGTAGCGCAGCATGGGCGTTCCTTAAGGGAGGACTTATCTGGCTTGTAATACTTGTTGGATTGCTTTTCTTGATGTTGGGAATAAGTGACTTAAAGGATTAATTGAAGAGAACTTTGAAAAATTCCATTTTTCTTCGTTCTTTAAGAGAGAATTTTGCCAAATTTCCTTCGGAAATCGTATTTATGCAAAATTCTCTGAAGAGAATGGTGTATTGTTATTTTTATTTGTTTTAGTTATTTGTGATGTTGATGTTTATTTGCTAAATTAATAAATAGTTCTTGGTGATTATAGTATTTAGTTTGTGATTGAGATCTTTAAAAACTAAAATTGATTTCATTCCCAGATCTTTCAACCCTCCCAATTCGTAAATCGATTCAGTTGTTTTGGTCCCTCCCACCCTCCATTTGCAGTCTGAATCGATTTGCTCACCCGCCCTTGGGAGTAATGAAATCAATCAGCTTCCCTTTAAATGATTGATTCTCTAAATTTATAATTAGAGGTGATAGAATGAAGAACTTTGAGATATTTAAGAATAAGAAGCTTTTTGATAAGCCAATTAGGTTTAGAGGAAAGAGGATAGAGTATAAGGATAATTTTGTGAAGGTTGGTAAGCACTTCTCTGGGAATAGTCCTCCCGAGATTTTTGTTGGAAGGTATAATTATCCAAACGTTAATGCAGGAGTTTTGAGTCCGAATTCTTTTGAAGGGAGTGAAGAGATGAGCATGCCTGAATTGTGGCATGCTAAGAAGTTTTCTATTGGGAAGATATTGGAGAGAAGAAATAAGCTAATTTATGGGAGGTTTAAGGCAAGTGTTAAGAAAAATAGTGGGAAGTTTCTGGATGTGATGAAAGAGGTTAGCATGGCGTATAAGCCTGTTTCTACTGAGTTTTTTCTGAAGAACAATGTTAAGAGAAAGCTTGAGATAAATAGACACTCTCCTCTTATATCTAATTTGGCTCCGCTTGAGAATTTGAGATTGCAGGAAAATCCTAAGATAAAGAAGAAAGTTGATTATTTAGTTGGAGATGTTCATAGTAAGTCTGTTGATACTATAAAAGAACTTTATTCTTCTAATATTAGTGTGAGTAATGTGATTAAGATATTAAGTGCTGGTTTGCTTGGATTGGAGAGTAAGAGGAAATTGGTTCCGACTAGGTGGTCGATAACAGCTGTGGATGATACTTTGAGTAAAGAGATGTTGAAGAAGATAAGGTATTATCCTGAGATTGGTGATATAGAGCTGTTTCATGCAGAATATAATGGGAATCATTATGAGATTTTATTGATTCCAAGATTCTGGAGTTTTGAGGTTATTGAAGCAGAGATAAAGCTTAATGAAGTTAAGTTTTGGCAAGATCATGAGAGTTTTCATGGAAGAAAGAATTATGCGAGCAATGTTACTGGAGGATATTATGCAGTTAAGTTGGCTGCTTGTGAATACTTGGATAGGGTTAAGAGGCAGGCAAGTGTTCTTATTTTGAGAGAGGTAACTCCTAGGTATTATGCTCCTCTCGGAGTTGGTATCTTGAGAGAGTGTTGTAGGGGAGCTTTTTTAGAGAAGAGCGAGAAGTTTGATAATTTGAGTGATGCTTTTGAAAGGATTCAAGAGAGAATTAATTTGAATGTTGATGTGTTTAAAGAGAGAAGTGAATTGTTGAAGGAGTTGGGACAGAGAAGGTTGATGGAGTGGTTTTAACCAACCAATCCTATAAGTAGGCCTTCGATTATTCCTGCGATAACTAGAAGAGGCACTACAATTAAGATAAATATTCTTAATGATTCTGCTATGTTCTTGTAGAGGCTAGTTCTTAGTTTTTTGTTCTTGAATGTGAAGACAAGGTAGATTATGAACGATATTGGGAGGAATATTATTGATAGGATTATTAGAAAAAGAGTCTTTATTTCAGATGTTTTAGTGTAATGATTTATGCAGTTATGCATTAATTCTATTCCGAGTCTTAGGCCTAAGGCAACGCTTATTAATATTGCAGGGATTTCGAATATTCCATGAGGAAGGAGTTTCCAGATTATAAGAAATCCTTCTATGGCAACTGTTTTGTTTATGGCATAACCCAAGATATATCCGTTTAATATTATTACAGATAAAGGGAGAACTCCTAGAACTATCCCTAGAGCCATTCCAAAAAATGCACTTGTCATATTGTTTACTGTTATAAATCTGATTAGTTCTAAGGTGTTTAGATCTTGAGTTTTTGTTAAAAGATTTCTTATTATCTCTTTAATGTTTTCTTCAAATAAATTTGGGATTAGAAATCCTATAAAGGTTATTAAGAAGAATAGGAGAAATGAAATCCAGAAATGCGTTTTAATCTTTCTTAAATCTTTTATGGCTTTTTTGAAGTTTGAATAAATTATGTTGGGTCTTTTTTTGTTAAGTTTTTTCATATTAGTAAAACGGGCAGAGTGTTTTTAAATGTTTTAGATTGTTATCTAGGTAACCCAAATATTTGATAGAAGAATATTATAATTAGTAATGCTATGATTATCCAAGGTAAATATTCTCTTATCCAATCTGATTTTCTTTTGCTCATTAACTCTTAAGGGAGAATTAGTTTAAATTTCTTTTTATCAATATGGGGATGATAATTATGAGTAAGAAATATTCTATTTCTAATAATATTATGAACAATCCGCTTTCTCTTATTACTTCCTTTAGATAATATGCGATAGCTGCTCCCACTCCTATGGATGTAGATATCGCTATTGTGACATTAGCTAGAGCTGATATCTCTTGAGTGTTCATTAGAATAAATAAGAATTAAATTACTTAATTCCTTCACCTAAAATACTTGCTAATCATTTGGGTTTTTCTTTTGTATTTTCTTTTTAGATAGGATCCGTAGAATATTCCTGCTATAAGTCCTCCGAGATGAGCCGTGTTGCCGATGGGAAGGGGAGTGAATAACCCTATCACTACTAAGGGCAAGATTGCTACTATTGGTAGGAGCCAGAAGGGCATGCCTACTGGGATGGCTAGTTTTCTCATGCTAGGATTCATTGAGAACATAGAGAATACTGCAAAGAAGAAGTAGAATGTTATTATTATGTTTAATAGTGCTAAACCTGGAAAGTTTGGGTAGATGCTTGAGATTATTGATGGAATGATGAATGCTAAGATTGGTCCGGCAATTAAGTATACTCTCATGTAGGGTGTTAATATTGTTAGGAGGCCTGCGACGCCGAAGATTGCCCCTGAAGCTCCAAGGGAGTAAACGTTTGGAGAGATAAATATTCTTGCTCCGAGTTCTGTGTTTCCTAGATAGAAAGATAGTATTGATGCAAAGACTCCTGCAAATAATCCTGATAATAGATAGAACCATAGGAATTTCTTTCTGCCTATTATTTTCTCAAGTAGATTACCTATAAAGAACAGTGATATCATGTTTACAAGAATGTGTCCTGGGTGTATGTGGCTGAACATGCTTGTTAATAGGGTCCAATAAGATCCTGAGAAAAGACTATTAGCTTTTAATGCGAAAATTGATAGAACTTTTGTTTCTCCAAAATTGGATGTTATTAGAATAATTATGGCTATGTAAACTAGAATGTTCACTATTATGAGCCAATTAGTTATGCTTAATCTCCTGAAAATGTTGTTAACATAATTTAGAGCGCTATTTTCGTTTATTCTTCTCATAGTATGTTTTCTTAAATTTGATTTATCTAATTTGTCTTCAAACCAACGATCCATTTTAGAGTTTATTTCTTAGACTTTTTAGTCTTAGAAGTTTTTTTAGTTGATTTCTTAACTGGCTTAGATTTTTTAGTTTTCTTTATTGATTTTTTTGCTGCTTTCTTAGTTGCTTCCTTAGCGGGTTTCTTTTTTGCTGCTTTCTTATTTAGTTTTTCTTTTAGAATCTTGTTTGCTAGTCTTTTTTCTCTTCTCTTCTTCTCTTTCTCTTTTTCAGCTTTTTTGATCTTTTTTTGTTTTTCTTTGTCAATCTTTTCTTCTTGTCTTATTCTTTCTGCAGAAACTTTTTCAATTTCTCTTTTTAGTTTTAATATATTCTTATCAATCTTCTCGATTATTTCTGCGTCATCAGATAGTTCATAAACTTCCTCACATTCTGGGCAGGTAAATTCGTTTAATAATGCTGTTTCTTCGTTTACTTCTATTGAACAAGTGTTGCAAACATAATGCCTGCCGTCTTTTCTATTTCTAAACTGAGCTTCTAATACTCCTAATTTCTTTTTCAGTTTTTCTTCTAATAAACTTAATGATTGGTAAGTGTCTAAGGTCCAGAAGTAGATGTACCATCCTTTTCTTTTATCCTTTTTTCTTATGAAAGAGACTAAACCATAGTCTGATAATTTGTATAGTATGTTTCTTGTTTGGTTAATGGTTAGCTTAAGTTTTTCAGCTATGCTGAATTCGTTGACATTTTTCTTTCCTGCTAAAAGATCGATTATTGTTACGGATTGTTTATTTATTAAATCTTCAATTACAGACTTTAGTAATTTGATTTGCTTTTTATCTACGTTATCTTTTTTGTCTTTTGTTTTTGATTTGTTTTTTGTCGCCATGTTGTATGAAATAATCCTCACAACCAAATCCTTCGACCCGCCCACCCTCCCTTAAGAGTTGTAAAGATATATGAAATGTAGGATTAGATCGAAATTAGGCTTTTTATAGGTTATGTTTCCGAAGCACAGTCCGAAGTCATCTAAAACCACAATTATCACAAAAAAATAATCGATCTGTGTTTGCACAGATCCCGTTTCATTATCAAACTTGACATTCATTCTGATATTATACAATAAGACATGCCAGCCCATCTCTCGCTTCTTCATAAAAGGCAATCTACTACGTAACTTCAAATCCTGAACTCGCTTCATTGATGAGAAAACCGATTCTACAATTGGCCTACGATTGTAAACTCCCTTATTGGCCTGATAGTTAGCTTCCTTTCTCCGCCTCTTATAATTATTCTGTCTACACTTTCCTTTATACTCTTTTGGCGGTGAGATGAAGTTGTTTTGTTTAGCTTTAGCTAGCTCTTCATACTTGTAATCTGGATAGCCTTTATCTCCAACAAACTTAACTCTACTTAGCTTCGTTCTTCTTATTAGTTTCTTACCAACATAAGTGTCACTCCGATTCCTAAGTGAGAACGAGTAGTCTATTATGTGTTTTTTACCTAGAGTATCGACGATGGCATCCAATTTATTGAACGGTCTCTTAGTTCTGAGCTTGAAATCCTTTCTCCGCTTATCGTAGTAAGGTGATCTGTAATTAGATGGAATTCCGGTTCCGTCAATTGCAGCGATCTTAAGATCGCTTGTGTCAGTTACAAGTTCCTGCAACTTTCTTATTAGATTCATGCCAAATAACTTTAGCCAGTCATGTAGCGTACTCTTACCTGGGATTTTCCTTAAGTCTAACCATGAAGACCACTTCTCTTCGGGCAACTCTTCAACAAAGGTTCTTAGAGATTTCTTACTCTTCCTGAATAAGATTACCAAGGATATCCTCTGATAGTTTGTAAAGTCTTTAGTGCCGTAATGATTGAAATGATTCGGCAATCCCGAATCATGGAAAAGTTTAATTAGTTGTTTTTGTGTCTTATTATTGATTCGAGTGAGTTGTTTTTGTATCATAACTAATTCAAATCACTCGGACATAATTATTTTTCGGTTAAACTCCGGACAAAGCTGTTTCCGAAAGTTTTTGCAAATGTTTTTAAATTGATTAATCTTAATAGTTAAAAAGGTGATGAGATGGGTTGGTTTAGTAGAAAGAAAAAGGATGAAGAGGTTAAGTTGCCAGAGCTTTCTGGATCTAGTGAATTACCTCGTTTGCCTGATTTGAATGATAATGCATTATTGAATGCTGATAAGGTTGAGGGAGGTTTGCCTGATTTAAAAGTAGAGGATCATGTTGGTGGGGATTCTATTGGGGGTGGAGGAAATGTTGAATCTTTGGGATCTTCAATGATTGCTGAGGGTAAAGTTAGTCCTCCTCCGGTCATGCATGATGATAAGAATGAAGTCCCAATTTTGGCTGAACCTGTTAGTATGATTGAAGAAAGGATGGATGAGCCTATGATGAGTAAACCTATGGAAAGTCAACCATTACCTTCTAGTTCTGTCAAGGGTAAATCTTCTAGTAAGGAGATTTACGTTAGGCTGGATAAGTTTCAGACTACTCAGGATGCTATTGAGGAAATAAAGGAGAAGATTATGGAAGTTGAGAAGACTTTAGATAAGATAAAGGGAATAAAAGACAAGGAAGAGAAAGAGCTGCATGATTGGGAAAGAGAGATTGGAGTTATGAAATCTAAAATTGATTTTATTGATTCTAATTTGTTTAGTAAAGTTGGATGATCCTTGGTAAGATGGAGGGAGGTAAAATTGCGGAGCAGAAACTCAGGAAAGGTGATTTGTTAGGAAAACCTGGGTTTTCATACGAGAATGGAAACAAGACATGTAAGAATTGGTTATGATGAAGCACTTAGATCTAAAAGGAATTTGTTAAATTCTGAAATAAATTTGTTACAAATAACCAAATCAATTCGTAATTATCGTTTATTTAGGAAGAAAGAATTTACTGCTAGGAATAAATTAAAAAGCCAGATGAAATCTTTGAGATTAAAATTTAATTTATTAGCTTCTACCTTTCCAGAACAAGAAAAGGTTAAGACTAAGAAGGTTGTTAAGAAAGAGGATAAAGTTAGTAGGGATGTTCAAGAAGAATTGGAAGAGATCAAGAGGAAGTTGGAGAATTTGAGTTAGTACTTATTTTTGATGAAAATTTCTGAGAAAGTTTAAATATGTTTGTTGTTATTTAGGTTTATGAAAAATCATCCTAGAATATCTGAGTTGCTTGTTGAAACAGGAGCATATAGAGATTTAGATGAACCAGTTATCTTAGCTTCTGGGCAGTTAGGAATTTTTTATGTTAATACAGAGAAACTTTGTCAGGATGGAGGAGAGTTTAATCGATATGGTAATGATTCTTGGGCAATGATAGAGCATGCTTTGAAGATGACTGATGAACATCCTACTTTTAATGAAGTGATTGATATATTAACAGGAAGAGTGAGAGCCGAGATGATTGATTCTGAAGGGTTCAGTAATAGAGCTACTACTTTAATTTCTGGAGGACAGAGAAGAGATTGGTTATTTTCCGGGCCAGTAGCTAAAAAGTTGAATTTAAGTCACCTTTCCTTGTATAAGGGTGGGAAGACAGAGTTAATTAGTTTTTTGGAAGGCAATCCTGTGGAGATTATGGGGGCTGTTGAAGATTTAGATAACTATGATTCCTTCCATCTTTCTGATTTATTGACAGAAGGTAGTAGTGCTTATAGGAATAATAATGGGGTGGAAGCAGGATGGATTCCATGGCAAAGGAAGAAAGGAATAAATATCAATAATTTGGCGACGGTTGTAACAAGGTTGCAAGGAGGAGAGGAAAATTTGAAGGGGCGGGGTGTTCAGACGCATGCTTTTGTTGCGATAGATGAAGATTTTTTAAGAGAATATTCAGGAAATGCAGAAGTTGCAATTGATTATACTAAGGATCCAACGGCATGGAGTACTTCATATTTACAGGAGAATGGAGCATTGGCTTTAGTTGGTAGTTTTGATCCAGAAGGAGGAAAGTTGGATAAGGCTAGGAAGTTTATTGATAGATATGGAAGTGTTTTGAGAGAGAGTGGAAAGTTGCCTGAATTAGAAGGTGAAGTTGAAAGGAAATATAGTGTGACTTTGGGAGAATTGGTGGAGAAAGAATGACATTAACAGATAAGGAACAAGAGGCTAGAAAAAGAGTGTGTTTGGCATTGGATGTTCGTGATGTTAATGAGGCTCTAAATCTTAGTGGGGAGTTATCGGATTATGTTGGCACTTTTAAGGTTGGAAAGCAATTGCACACTGTTGCATGTAATCAAGGAGTTCCAATTTTAAAGGAAATTTATTCTAGAGGAGGATCTACTTTTTTAGATCTGAAACTACATGATACTCCGAATACTGCTTATGAAACAGCTTATGCTTCAGTAGTGGATGGAGTTTATGTATTCAATGTTCATGTTGCTGGAGGAGAGGAGATGTGTAAGAAGGCTGTTCAAGGGGCTGAAGATGGGGCTGGTTTTACTCAGATAGAACGGCCCAAGGTAATAGGAGTTACGGCCTTAACTAGTTTGTCTGATGAAGATTTAGAGGAACAAGGTTTGGGAATCAGTTATGATGATTTAGTTAGGAGGAGGACTGAACTTGCTAGAAATTGGGGTTTGGATGGAATTGTTTGCCCCGCAAATAAAGCTGGAGATTTAGAAAAGGAATTTGGTTCTGATTTTATCTATGTGACTCCGGGAATAAAATGGGCTGGGAAGCAAGGGGCTGGTCAAAAGCAATTGTATACTCCTGATAGGGCTGTGCAGGATTGTAGTAATTCTATATTGGTTGTTGGGAGTGCTATTACAAAAGCTGAAAATAGAAGAGAAACAGCTTATGAAATATTGAAGGCGATGGCCCCTAACATGTCTGTCTGAATGCTAGATTTTTTAAATACTCTTTCTTATTAGTGGTTATGGATTGGAAAGATCTGATATTATGGATTTTAGGTATAATGGTTATAGTAACAATAATTGTAGAAATGATTAGAGGTTTTTAATATCAAAAAACAATGGGCCATTACACCCTAAAGGGCGTGGTTTGGTACAATCCCTTGTTTTTAGGATCTAGAGTAATCCCACACCTTAAAAGGTGTGGTTTCCTGATTACTCAGATGATAAAAATAGAGAATATTATTGTTTGGATATTATTCATTTTATCTGTGATCACTTTTTTTTGGTATTTGTTTGGAAATTCTCCAACTTTTGAACAGTCAATAACAATTGCGGCAATGGCCTTGTTGTTTACATTAGCATTAAAAGTTGGGGGCCATGGAGCAAGATTGTTTCATGTTGAGAGAAGGCTAGAAAAGCTAGATAGGTTGGAGGAAAGTTTTATTAAATTAGGTTCTGATTTCAAAGAGTATATGATTAAACATCGTGATTGACAAATGAAAGTAGACAGAAAACAGCTTATTAAGAAATATATAGATTTCTTTAAGAGCAAAGAGCATAAGGAGATTGTTAATAGTAGTCTGGTTCCTGAGAATGATCCGACTGTTTTGTTTACAACTGCTGGGATGCATCCTCTTGTTCCTTATCTTTTGGGGAAGAAGCATCCTTCTGGGAAGAGATTGGTTAATGTTCAGAGGTGTATAAGAACTCAGGATATTGATGAAGTTGGTGATAGTTGTCATCATACTTTTTTTGAGATGTTGGGAAACTGGAGTTTAGGAGACTATTGGAAAGAAGATGCTATCAAATTTAGTTTTGAGTTTTTGACTAAGGTTTTAGGGATTGAGGTTAATAGGTTAGGGGTTAGTTGTTTTAAGGGAGATAAGGATGCTCCTAAGGATGTTGAATCGGAGAAAATATGGCTGGATTTGGGAATTCCTAAGGAGAGAATTGCTTTTTTGGGAAAGAAGGATAATTGGTGGGGGCCTGCTGGTGAAAGTGGGCCTTGCGGTCCTGATACAGAAATGTTTTATTATATTGGGAAAAAGGTTCCAAGGAAGTTTGATTCTGATGATGAAAAATGGGTTGAGATTGGGAATGACGTATTGATGCAGTATGTTAAAAATGAAAATGGAATGGTTGTTGAGGCTTCTCAGAAAAATGTTGATTTTGGAGGGGGGGTTGAAAGAATGGTTATGACTCTTTCTGGATTGAATGATAGTTATTTGACCCCTCATTTTCTCCCAATTATTAAGGAAATTGAAGAGGTTTCTGAGAAGAAGTATGATAAATATAAAAGGGAGATGAGGATTATTGCTGATCATATTAAGGCTAGTGTTTTTATTATAATGGATGGAGTTGTTCCTGGAAACTCTGAACAAGGATATGTATTGAGAAGGCTTATTAGAAGGGCCGTTAGATATGGAAGAAAGTTAGGATTGGAGAGTTTTGTTGTTAAGATGGTTGATCCTGTTTTTGATATTTATGATGATTATGATTTATTGAAGAAGAATAGGGAAGAAATTGTTCGGGTTTTAGAAGGGGAAGAGAAGAAGTTTCTTGAAACTTTAGAAAAAGGCATTAGGGTTTTTGATAAATTAAAAGGAAAGGGAGTTAGTGGGAGAGATGCATTCTTATTGTATCAGAGCTATGGATTTCCCATTGAGATGATTTTAGAATTAGCTAAGGAAAGAAATGTTAGTGTTGATGTTAAAGGATTTGAAAAAGA
>NZCQ01000061.1 GCA_002688335.1 Candidatus Pacearchaeota archaeon
TGATCTTGCTCTTGCAAAAAAGAATATATTGCTTTCCCAAAAGTATGGGGCTTCAAGCGGAATTGGAAGATTAAATAGAGACCAGTTTGATTTATATCAGACTCAAACAATGATGGATCTTGCAAGAGCTGAAGATCAAAGATCTTATGATGAGCTTTCAGCATTTATAACAGATCTTGGAGAAGAAAGTATTTGGCAAAAACCTATTGATGCACTAACATATATTAGTATGCCCTGGACTACGGGATATAAAATATTAAACATCGATTCATATATTGAGCAAGTGGGGGTAAATATTGATTCTGCGAGTCAAATTGGACTTGCAGCAGAACAATTGAATAAGTTAGTTTCAAATGGAGTGACATTAAATAATTATCAAAATTTGAGATATGAGGAAAAATTCTTAAGTATCTATCAAACTAATGGGTATGATGATATCATTCCTACTGAAGTAATGCGTGAAGTGTTTGAGAATGGGCAGTACAAGTTTGCTTCTGGTTCTGAGAAAAAATATGAGGTTATGAAATCTCTTCTTGAAGAAAAGGGGTACTCAATAAATAATCCGGTACTTTATCAAAGATTCTTTGACACGCAAAAACATGTTGCTTTGCTTAAGAAAATGACGGATGCAAATACTGGGGACAAAACACTTGCTTCCTTAATGGGAAATGGGAACTATGTTGCTCCAACAGGGGAAATAGGTGAGAGAATTGGGCTTAGTGCGGAGAAATATTATGGGTTGTTTGCTGCAGATATTATTTTAAATCCAATTAATCTACTTGGGGCAGGGTTTGCTGCAAGGGGGGCTGGTGCAACTTCACTTGGTCTTGGAACGGGTTTACGTAGCACAGCTAAGGCATGGGCGAGTATTTCTGCATCCAATCTTGGGAAAGCATATCTAAGAGAGGTTTTAGTTGATTCTACAATTGCTCTTGGACTTGAAGGACTTGCAGAAGTTGAACCAGCTATTGCGAGAAATTTTGGACTTGCACTGGGGGTAATTGCCGGAGGGGGTGCTGGAATTAGTGGAATAAAAAAACTTGTTAATCGTGAGGTGAAGGTGTTTTCAGATCTTAGTGGAGGGAATAGATTTGTTGTAAAAAGTTTGGATGAAACTTCGGTTGATGGGCTTAAGAAAAGTTTTGATTTTGATGTAGCAAGGTTATCTCCTGATGGAAAAACATTAATTGGAAAAATAAATGGAGAAGAAGTGATAATTGCTGTTGGCAATACTAAAGGGCTTTATGATGTTGAAATGTTAAGGCGAATGGAAATATTTGGGGAGGGAGAGAGTGCGCGAAGGGCAATGCAGGATCTTAGTGATTATGTTAATGGGAGAGAGGTTGGTGAGGTTGGTACTGGATCTTTAACTAAAACTGATAATGCTTTTGCAATAGAAAGAATTAAAGAAGGGAATCTTTATCCGGAAGATATGAGTAAATTAGTTGATATAGAACTTGCTTTAAGAAAGGGTGCGCGTGAGGCGGAGGAGGCTGGGAATTTTGATCTGGCTAAAAGATTCCTTGCTGATGCAGAAAAACTTGCTGAAGAGGGAATTACTGATATTGACAAAGCATTACTTGTAGCACATTATTCTGGTAATGTTCCTATTGCAGGTAGTGAGCTTAGAACAAATCCTATAGCTAAATTTCTTGAGTCAAGAAGACTTGGTGTTAATAGAGAAAGTTTGCAGTTGCTTGGAGATCAGGGGATTTTGGGGAGAACCCTTACAACCTCAGATATTAAACGACATGGTTCTCCAGTTTTTGATTCCAAAAAAGTTGAGGCTTTTTTAGATCATCCAGATCCAGAAGTTTCGGCAGCACGAAAAAAACTTGTGGATAGTGTAGATCACGTTACTTTTGATGAATTTGATGATAACCTTGCAGAAACAACAGCAAAACTTAATGCATTGTTAAAAGAAAATGGTAAACCTTATGTGCGACTCCTCGGTGCAAATCCCACTGAATCTGAAAGATTTATTGCAGAGCTTGCAGATCCTCATTTATCAACAAGACCTGTTGAATCAACTTTTTTTCAGTTTCGTTTCGAATCTGAAAATATTCATAAAGGAGCAAACATTGGAAGGTGGATTGATGAGGGTAAGGATACATTTGTTATTTTTGATGATCAAATATCTAGTATACACTCCTCAGAGATTATATCGATTGGTAGGAGTTTTGAAGGATCTGGAATTAGACCTACTTTATATATTGCAGCACCATATAGTTCAAAGGCAGTAATTGATAATATAATGAAAACTGCGAATGAATATGGAGTAGATGTAGTTGTTGTAAGTAATCAAGAAGTTAAAACATTAAGTGATATATTAAGTGTTGATGAAATTAATACATTGAGAGGGGCAACGGATCATGGAGATTATATTTATGATTCTAAATTTAATCCGGGAACAACTTTGCTTCCCCATAGGTTATCTTATGATACTGAACTTAATTGGGAATTAATCAATTTATTCAGAGATCATGTTCCGTTTTATGAAATACCGGGTACGCCTTATCATCAAATGGTGAATGATGAGATGACAAGATATAAAAATCCTCAATATAGGAAAATTCCAGAGACTAGTATTTTCCCAAGTACTATTAAGAATCAAGAGGGTAGAGAATTTGATATCGATAATTATCGAACTTATGATAGAAACGTTGATGATTATGAGGATTTTACTATACTTGGAGCTAAATCTCCAGGTCCAGTTGAAGATTATTATCAGGCACGTCGTATTTATGCTAACAAAGGTCAACTTGTAAATAAGGGACAGACGATAAGAGGTGCAGACGATCTTTTAGGTGTTGAAGAGGATGTGGTATATCTTTGGACAATTGATGAATATGGAGCTTTATTTATTGGGAGAAGATTTGGAGTGAATGAAAATGATTATCAATTAAATCATGGAATTTTATCTTATGGAGATTCTGTAATAGGTGGGGGTGAGATAAAATTTATAATTAAAAAGGGAAAAATTTCAGAAATAATTGCAAATACTCAAACAGGCCATTATGCTCCATTAAGAGTACCCGGAGTTTCACTTGATGAATTTAATGAACAATCACTTAGAGCATTAAGGGATTATTTTGCAACATATGTATATAAGATTATTTTACTTTTTAGGTTTTCTTAATACTGATAATGTTTCTTCCCAAATGGGGTCATTTCTCTTTTTAATTCCAGGAATAATAAGGTTTTGTGCAAAATCTAGATGATCTGAAAGATCTTCTCCAATAATCGATAAAAAATGAAATGTTGAGAAAATTGTTGAAGTCCTACTTCTTATGTAATCTTCTCTGAATCTCCTATTTAGACTTAAAGTTTCTTCCTTGGGAGAGTCTATTAATGAAAGGCATTTTTGAAGTGATTTATTATATAGTTCATCAAATTTGTCTGCTGTATCCTTAATTAAGTCTCTTGTATCACAATCACTATAGATAATTAATGCTTCATTATAACAATTTAGGAAATTATCTTCAGATTCATTTTCTGAACTTGTTCTAAATCTTAGGCCTATTTGACCTCGAACTGATTTTAGTTTATACCTAAAATGAAAATGTTCATTTGTTCCAAAATCTATAGGGCATTCATCATAATTATTATCATTTGTTCTTACTTTTTCTTTGAACTTTTGCATGACTTCTGCTACATCCTCCCTTCTAATTGGATCAAGTTTAATTACTGGACCGTGCATTACTTCATATTCCTTACCTGTAAGGTCTGAAATATATTTGTAACTTTTACCCCATTCATCTAATGCTCTTTCTAAGTTAAATTCGCGAACATTCATTTTTCCTTACTTGTTTTTTTAGTTTTACTTGGAAACTCTATTTTTTTTAAACCTTCTAAATTATAATGCCGAATTATTCCTAAAGAGGTATCAAGAACTGAAAAGGTTTGTGATCTTTTAGATCCTTGTCCTAAACTACCCGGGTTAATGATATATTTTTTACTGGTGTCAAGACTTACTTCATTTCCAGGTAACTCGAAAGTATGGCCACTATTTGGATTACTTGGATCAACTTGATAAACTTTCTGTTTATGGGTATGGCCAAATAAAAAAAAGTTGGTATCAGGATGATTAGACAAAAGATATTCTGCTTCTTCCCTAATATCTTCAATACGCTCTAAATATTTTAATGGGTTCTTCCTTGAGCAATGAAAAAGAAATAAATCCTCTTGTTCTCTGAAATGAGGTAATCCGTTTAAAAAAAACTGATTATGAATTTCTAATTTATCTGAATCGTCAGTATATTCTTCATGATTTCCCCTAATCCCCACATTATTTGGCATTTTTCTAAATAAATCAACTACCCTACTTTCGTCATATGATCTACCTTTGTTTAAGAAATCACCAAGGCAGAGAGTATAATCTCTATTGAAATCATTGCTAAGTTCATCAAATCTCTGCATTGCTTCAAGATTTCCTTGTATATCTGAAATTATTAAATATCTCATTTGGAGTTTAATTAGTTGGAAAAAGATGTTATTTTGAATTTATAAATTTAACTATTTGTTATTACTTAAAAGATATTACAATCTAGAAAGATTTAAAAATGGAATTTATAAAGTTAAATGATATTTCAAAGCAGACAAAAGTCGGTTTAGAAATGGCAGGGGTGTTTAGCGCTTACATTCCTTAATCTTCTTAATGTAGTTTTTAGGGTTTAATTTTTAAACAAGAAAAACCTAATAGAGTTATGAAAAAAGGGCAGAAAAGAGGTCAGATAGCTATACTCTTAGTTGTTGCAATAGTCATAGTTGCTACAGTAGTATTTATCTTTTTTTTAAACGCTAGTTCTAAACAGACTGCGATTGATGTATCAAAAATAGATCCGGTGTTTAGACCGGTTTATAGGGGAATGACTGATTGTATAAGGGAGGGGGCGGAGGATGGACTGATACTATCAGGGCTTGGGGGTGGGAAAATTACGCCGACAGAAAATTATGAAAATACAAGTCTTGGGGCTGTCTCATATGGTTTAAGAAATGGAAATAATATATTATATAGTGAGGGGGAGATTGAAAAAGATATTGGCGAATATATCGATCAAACGATACCTTTTTGTTTAAATAGTGCAGATTATCCGAACTTAATTATTTCGCAGGATATACCCAAAACAGACGTAAAAATAATGGAAGAAGAAGTTATAGTAAACACAAGATTGAAACTGAGTATAACTAATGAGAATAAAACTACTCTGTTTGAGAATAATTATCCTGTAGAAATTAATGTTAGACTTGGCCATATTCTTGAAGTTGCAAGTGGGATAATTAATAAACAAAAAAAAGTCGGAGATAAGATACCTTTGTTTGAAGTTATTGGGCAAGATCTTGATGTAGTATTTGACTATCTTGATCCAGATACAATTGTATATATAATTCATGATGAAAAATCAGAAATTGACGGTCTTGATTATAATTTTGTATTTTTGGCAGATCTTGAGGTGAGCGAATGATTTTGGGAAATCAAAAATTTTGGAAGTGGATATCTATTTTATTGATCTTAATGTTAGTTAATCCTGTGTTTGCTCAAACGAGTATTGAACTTGAGTATAATAAAATACCTGAAGATGAAAATTTAAATAAAATTGAGAATGAAAATATTCGGACAGTGATGTCATTGATGATAGACTCAGAATTACTTTCTTCTGGAAAAAAGGGAAGTGTGATTGTTTACGAAAATGGTATAATGGATATATATGGGTCTGGCGGGGAGCTTGTGGCGCGCATTCCAAAAGGTGTTGTTTTAAGACCAAGTAAAGATAGGTCTGGATTAATTGCAAGTGGAATATTTTCTCAATCTGTTAGGGAGAGGGGAGCCTGGACTAGTGGAACAAGACATGTTAAAGAAGAGGGGCTTGAGATATTTGGGGTTAATATTCAATCTAAAAAGAACTCAGAGGTTGAGTTTGTTAATAATGATGGGAAAAGTAATGTTATAATAAATAAGGGAGTGGTAAATATTGCTATAAGAGATTTAGAATATAGAGGGGTTGGACCTATAATAAAAGATACTGAGAAATTTAAGAAACAACCTGCTGTCTTTAGGGTTGATGAAAATGGAGAACTAGAATATGCGTTGTTTAAATCTACGGAGAAGCAAACATATAAATTCAGATATAAAGGGAGAGATTATTATGCAAGTATTGATGAAGAGGGTATTTTACTTTTTGATGGAAAAGCTGGCAGTATTAAGGGAGAGTCAGTTAATCGGATGGTTTTTGAGGATGGTAATGTGATTTTGGGTGCGGAGGAAAATTATTTTGAAGCAACTCTTAATGATGAAGGGTGGGTGAAGAAAGCTCTAGTTAAAAATGGGAAACTTTCTTCACTTCGAAAGGGAGAATTTTCTTCTATAACTGGAGAATTAACGGTAGTTTTTAATAAGGATGAATTTGACAAACTTATCTCTGAAGGTGGAAATATTGTGTATGTTGGGGAGGAAAAAATAGAGTTTTTTGGAGTTGTTAGTGCAGAGGGACTTTCTGCCTCACGTCATTTTTATCATGGAACAAATGAGGCGCATAATTCTTATGATCTGAATGAAAAAAAATTTGAAATAAGTTCTGATGCACGCTTTGGAAATGCTAATTACCAGATTGAAGTTGAAGATGGTGAAGCATTTTTTAAACTGCGAGATGAAAGTTCACGTGGTGTGGAATTTGAGTTTGATATTAACTATCCAACCGGACTTACAATTAGTGGGAAAATGGGTCCTGATAGCGGAGAAATTTTTATAACAGATGCTGGGAAAAGTTATTTTATTAAAGATTTAATGAGTGAAATTGAACGCGGAACTATTTCAAGCGAAATGATATTAAATGGTAAGGCTGCAACAAGCCTCTTTGAGGGAAAAAAAGATATGTATGAAGGCATTCTTGATACTCTTGAGTCTAAGGGAGAAAAAGGGAGTAAGAAATGGTATGAAGCAAAACTTGCACAATTAAAAAATAAGCAAAACATTGATATATTGTCTGGTAAGAGCACTATCTCAAAAAAGACCTACCTTGAAATACTTGATCAAATTAATGAAATAAAGAGTGAAATTGAAAATATTGACTTAATCTTGGAAACTAATGAAAATGAATATGGAGGGATAACTGAAAGTGGAGAATCCTTTAGTAATGATGCGATAGAGAAAATAAGGTCTGAAAATAGAGAAAATCAAAAAAGAATACTTGAAGAGAAGAAAGAAAAATTACTTTTGCAATATTCCCAGTTTAATGAATATGCGGGAGATACATTATTATCTTTATTAAAAAATGGGGAAGATTCTAAAGAATACTCCGGAGATGGGATTGTAAGTAGTCCCAGTAGTTTTTACGAAAGAGCATATGAATCTGGAGGGATGGATGAGGATACTTATTCATTAAGAAAGATTGATGTTAACCTAGAGTATGGTAATTATGATTTAGCGATTAAAGAAGCAGAGAGAATTATTGCAGTGGATAAAAATGATGAGTTAACGGCTGCAGCGTATACTAGACTTGGGATGAGTCAGTTTTTAAGTGGTAAGGTAGAATTAGATGAAGCAATTGGGAACTTAAGAGTTGCAACTAGTTTTGATCCCAATAGTGGGGAAGCTATATATAATAATGAAATGGTTGCCCTTGCTCAGATTAGAGCTGTTGCAAAACTTGCTAGTAATGAGGGAGCTGCGAGTTTTGCAGATATTTCTTCATTAACTGGAGATTTTGGGGAAGGGAGTAACTGGCAGTGGGCGTTTGATACTTTGTTTCTTGCGACTTCACCGTATAGTGTTTTAGATCAGGCATCAAGAATTGATGAATTTTTAGAAAGAGCGAATGTGAATATTGCAAAAGCAGACCTTGAGGCAATTGGTGCAGATCAAATGGGAAAGATTATTGCAAGTGGAAAAACTCTTGCATCATATAGACAAGCAGGTCCAATAGATAGGTTCTTAATGGTTTATCAATCTAACAATTATGATGATGTAATTTCTACAGAAAGACTTGAGAGGATTTTACGTAATGATGTTCTTGATGCGTTTAGAAGACCTCAGGATAAATTTAATAAAATGCTTGAATTAATTGAAGAGGAAGGAATTAGTTCAAAAAGTCCATTAATTAGGCGAAGACTTATGGATACAGCAAAACATGTTGCATTAATTTCTAGCCTGACGGATAAAAATAATAAAGATCATAATCCTACGCTTCACTCACTTTTATATCAGACAAGATTTGTTGTTCCAACACGATCGGGAAAACCAATTGAAATAAGTCGTGAGGATTATCTTAAAAATTTTGCAAAAGATATTTTAGTTAGTCCTGCAAATCTCATTGGAGCCGGTCTTATTGCACGAGGGGTTGGAGCTAGTTCGAAATCCGGACTTCAACTTGCATTAAGAATGGGTTTACAGGAGGGAGTGGAAAATACTGCTAGGGCTTGGGGAGAGGTTAGCGTTAATAACCTTGTTCGTGGTTATGTGGCAAATGTTGCGGGAGATGTGGCGTTTGCTGGCGGGGCTGAGCTTGCAGGAGGAGGAGATGATCCCATTGTTAGATCACTTATGATGTTAGCAGGTACTACTGCAGGAGTGGCAGCTTTTGGAAAAGGAATTTTAGGTGGAAAATTTGCAGGAGTGGGAGTATTAAGAAGACTTGATGATAATAAAAATTATTTAAGAAATTTTGATGAAAAAACCTTGGGGGAATTAGGCAAACGTCTTAATGGTAAGCCCAAAATCAGTGCAGACGGGAAGGTTTTAAGAGGTGTTGATAAATCTGGTAATGATGTGGTTTTTCATTTAGCACCTAAGGATGCAAAAAATCTATTTCTTGCTGATGATGTTTCACGAGGAGCTATAGCTGGGAGAAGTGCTAATGCTCGAGCTTTAACAGAAGAGGTTGATGGGGTGGTTGGGAAAACTTCGACCCTTGGCTGCTTCCTCCCAAACACACAAATATTAATGGCTGATGGAACCTATAAAAATATTGAAGAAATCCTTTTGAGAGAAGAAGTAATAGCATATGATATTTTCAATAACCTTAAAACTTCATCCCCCGTTTCGACAACATTCAAACGTTTAGAAACTAAATATTATCAAATAGAATATGAGGTGATAGAATGAAAAATATTTACAAAAAAAGATTGTCTTTAATATTATTAATTACATCAATAGTCTTTCTTTTATCTCTAACCCTAATAAATTCTGCAGAATTAAAAGTCACAGAAGAACACCCATTTTATTTAGACAATAAATGGGTTTCTGCTAAGGATTTGAAAGTTGGAAATATATTTAAAACAATTGATGGAAAAAAGGCAGTTATAAAAAACATTCAGATAATTAAACCAAAAAAACCTTTTTGGGTTTTTAATCTTGAAGTTCCATTTTTTAATAATTTTATTGTTGGTCCTTGGGGTTTGATTGTTCATAATAGTAATGTTGGTCATACAGACACTGAAGCTAAAGTTTCATTAGAATTTATTGATACTCCAAATGGAAAGGTTCCAATCCCACATAGAGATAATATTCCAAAATTAGATAGGACGGATGCAACAGGATGGGCAGATTCTGCTCTAACTGATCCATCAATACCACCGGATGTAAGAGGGCCTATCAGAGATTATAGAATGAAAATAGTAGATAATACCAGAAGAATTGAGTTTGAAGAGTTTTCAGCAAATTTAGAAAGTGCTGTTAAAGAATTTAATCATCATATAGGCGATGAGCCTTATGTTATGCTCGTACAAAAAAGTGATGGATCGGAGAAATGGGCATATGATATTGCTTCTAAGTGGCTTAAAAATAAACCCTCACATACAGTTTCTGTTTATGACAAAGCAGCTGTAGGCGCTTTAGCTAAGGAAGGGAATACTAGATTTGTATTTTTTGATGATGCGTCATATTCAGGAAGCAGAATTTCTTTAGAGTCTGGAGAACTAGTAGTTCATCATATTGACTCTATTTCAGAAGGTAATATCGCACGAGATCTGAAATATTATGCAGTTGTAGCTAGGGCAAGTTCTGAAGCTGAAAAAAGAATAGCCCAGAATACAATATTTAAGGGAAGGGGAACTTTATTATCTGGTGGAGACATAAGGATGGTGAGGGATGTTATAGATCCTTATGAAATTGATTTAATGTTTAGGGATGAAATTTTAGATAATATGCAAAAACTTGATATACGAGAGGATCATGCCTTAGATTTTTTTGATCACAAAGTTCCAGATGCTCTTTCATTTCCAGATAAGATATCTGATCTTATTCATGGAGGCCCTGATACTTCAACGCCTTTTAAATATCTTAGATATGAACCCTACAAACAACGAGGAACAGATTATTATGAAAGAACCGGTGCTCAATAAGTTTACTTTTTAAATCTATCATATAGACTTACTGCTAATTTATATAGGTTGTCCCTATTTTCCAGATCTCTTAAAAATAACCTAGGAATTTCTTTAAATCCTATATGAGAACCAATAATTCCTCCAGCAATACTTGCTACACTATCCGAATCTCCCGCATTGTCTGCAGCCATTACTACTGCCTCACGATAATCAAAATCTGTTTTTAGTACGCAATATAAAGCACCCGCAACAGCCTCATCTCCCCTCCAACCTGCACCAATAATTTTAAATGCCTCCCTAGGCTCAAGATTTAGTGTACCTTCAAGTTCTCTTAATTTATAACTAAAACTATTGCTTATTCCTTCAGTAAATTTTTCTAAATCATTTAAAGATTCTTGGGGATTTTCATTTCGTATGCCTCTTGCAACAAGATAAGCATTAGCTATTGCTGAAGCTTCAGCAGATTTACTATTATGTGTTGAAATTGCTGATGCAGCAGCAATTTCTTTTAGTTTTCCTAAATCATTATAAAATGCTAAACCAATAGGAGCAGTTCTCATTGCAGCCCCACAACTTTTTGCATTATCTACTCCGCTATCTTTCCAATCACAACCTCGTCTTAAATTTCTAACGCCTGCCATACAATTAGTTCCAGGAGCCCTATCATTCTCAGGAGAATCATACCATTTTATAAATTCTCTTCCAATGTGATACATTACTTCATCAACCCGAGCCGTTTTAGATTTTAATAATGCATTTGCTAGAGCAATTGACATTTGAGTATCGTCAGAATAAGTCCCCTTGGGGTGATTTGAAGAATGATTTGAAAAATCACTTGAAAGATAAATAAATTCAGATCCTCCCCTTTCTTTTATTTGATCAATTGATAAAAATTCTACAGGATAACCTAAAGCATCTCCTGCAGCAAGTCCCAAAATAGTTCCAATATATTTTTCCAAAGGTATTAATCTTTTTTCACTTATAGGTTTTACTTTTTCTGCCATTTTATTCCATTATCTATTGACCTCAAAACTATATAATATTTGGCTTAATAAAGCTTTTGTTGTTATTACTTAAAAGATATTACAATCTAGAAAGATTTAAAAAGGAAATTTATTGATTAATCATATGGTAAATAGAAAAAGAAAAAATAAAAAAAGTCCGGCAAGAGAAGGGTCTTGGGGATTTTTAATCCCTAATACTCAAATAGAGAATCCATCTAAAAATATTGAAAAATATGCCTTAATTGGACCAAGAAAAGGATGTAATGTTGATTATGATGAAAGATTGATGAAATTGGTAGACGATACTACTAAAAGGTGTATGAGAGGAGGACCTCCTGAAGAATATGATATTAATACATCTAGTCAATTAATTGGAATTCCTCTAAAAAAAGATGTTAGAAATAATTTTAGAGATTATGCTAAAAAATCACTTGATTTTTTATTTTCAA
>NZCQ01000062.1 GCA_002688335.1 Candidatus Pacearchaeota archaeon
AAGATCATAATCCTTTATAGGTTTGACTTTTGCTATTGGTTTTTTTCTCATGATTTCTTTATTACTCCGTTATTCATAGATTATTCTATAAAATATCCTCCAGGTTTCACTATTCTTTCTAGCTGAGAGATCAGCAACTCTCTTAGACTTTCGTGCCCTTTCATATTTGTAAGTGTAGGAGAATCATATAATAAGCTTTCAAATGCTATATCTATAGAATTCTCTTGAATAAATCCTAAGGAATTAGGTTCTAATAGATTCAAGGTATAATGTTCAAACATTTCTCCTTCAAGATTTCCAATATCTACTCCTAAGGGATTTGCTCCTAATTCAATTAAAGCCCTACAAATCCATGGTTCATATTTCTTGGGGTCAAATTCTCTTGCCTCATAAGTATCTCTATGAGAACCACAACCAAGATCTAACACCCTTTTTTGAGAAATATTTCCTTTTAGTAATTGATAAATAGGAATAATCAGATTAGGAAGTTTACTTCCAAACCAAATACTAAATTCAGAATCATACTCTGATTTAGGAAATGCCCCATATTCTTCAATCAACCTATTTCTGAATGCAGGGTCTAAATTTTGATATGCTGATCTCATTAAGTCATCATTTTCTTCTATCTCATCATGTTTAATTATTTTCATCTTTCTTATTTATAAGATTTATTCAGTTTCTCTTAATTTATCATAAGTTCTACTAATAGCTTCCATTAATTTACCTGATATTTTCTCAACTCTCTTCTGCATTTTAGGTTTATATATCAAATCAGTATAAGCCATACCAAAATCTAATAATGGATTAAGATCCTCAACTTTTTCTATTTGTGGCGTTAAAACATTTAATCCAGAACCTGTACTTCCATCAGTGGGTAAGAATAATCCATATTCTTTATGTAATTTAAGGGCTATATCTTGTCTAGTTAAATAATCAATATAAATTCTACTAAATTCTTCAGGATGACTTAAATAAAATCCTGATTCAAAAATATCTCCTAATCCTGGATGTAAATTTAAACAAGCTGTTTCTAAATTACCCATTTCAAATGTATCTAAGTTGTATTCAGTATCTAAATGAATATCTAATGATCCTTCTTCTCTATTAAAAAGACCAGCCAAAGATCCTAATACTTCACAACCATCACTAATTTTTTCCAAATCTTTTTCTCTATTTTTACCAATCTCTCTATTTGTTTTATCTAATAAGGTTGGATTAATATTCATCGCATAGGGATTAAATCTTAATACATCACCAATTCCAATTCCCTCTACAAATGGCTGAGATAATAAATAATCTCTTGCTTCCTTTAATGTTATTGCTGATTTCATTTTCTCGATAAATTCAAGTAAATAGTATTGTTTTTAAACCTTTGTATTGTCATGACTAAGTAATAGTAACTAATAGAAAGGTTTAAAAAGTGATATTTCCCTATTCATATAGAATGTTAGAAAATACTATTGAAAAATATAAAGGTATTAGAACCAATAATATGGATTCAGACAGAGATAATCCTTATTCAAAAGGTTTTACAAGTTCAATACTAGATGATACTGTTAAAGGTAAAAATCCTACAAACAAATATTTGGTTGGTAAATTTGATAATAGTAATGGTAATAACCCTTCTGCATTATTAGATAGAGTTAGTTATTCTAAAGATGATATTGGAAATGATCCCAAAGCGGAGCCAGTTCTTGTAAGTATATGGAATTTTAGAGAATGGGAGATTTTATCATGGGCAAAAGCGATGATTGGCACGTATAAGGCTAATAAAGGAGATAATGAAGCCAAAAAAAATTATCTTGATGCTAAAGATAAAATGAGAGAAGTGTTTGAAGGAAAACATAAGGATTCTAGAGATAAAATTAGATTTCCAATAGAAAAGGAATTATAAGGATTAAAAATGAATGCACAAGAATATACTAGTACACCAAGAACAGAATTTAAACATCTAAAATCTGGTCATGATGAATCTTTAGATAGAGCTTTGCTTAGTCAAGAGTTGCAAAGAGCTAATTTAAACCATCCTTATGTGAGTCTAAAAAACTTTCCAGTAAATCCTAAATTGAATGAAGATTGTTTGGAAAACACAGTAACTAATTCTGTTGATTCTCCAGATATAATTCCTTCTACTAATCCAATTGATTTAAGAAATATTTTAGCTTTGAATGGAGATTATGTAGCTAGTAGAGTTAGATTTCCAGCTCTAGGAAACCAAGATCATCCAAATATTGTAAAGATACATTATGTAAATTTTGATGGAGGAAATATTCATACAGCATTTGTGTTGTTACCAGATGAAAAATTTCCTGGCAAGACTTACGGAATAACCCCTATAGGTCCGGGTACTGGAGATAATCCTGGAATGAAAGTAAGTCATTCATATATTCATATGGAAGAAGATCAGCCAAAAAAATCTAATCAATTCATAGTTGGAGAAAAAGAAGATGGTAGGCCAATCAGAAATGACTGATTCTAGGGAAGAGGTTATGAATGAGTTAACTGGTGAAGGTCACTCTAGAAATGGACAAACAACAAAAGGGATTAATAAGGGATTAATATTATCTAAACAAGGAAAATTATATTCGCCTAAATTAGAAGAATTGTCTGAGATCCAATTTCAATTAGTTAAGAAATTTTTGAATAAATATCATCCTAAAAATGAAAATCAGAATGAAAAATATACAGTAAGTAATTTAAGAAATTTTATAGAAAAATGGCCAATGGAATCATTTCCTTATGATTCTCAAGGGTCTAAGGGATTATTAATGAGACTTGGCAAAACAAAAGATGAGACTTTTGGTATCAGGTCATTTGATACCGATAATCTCTTTGGTAAAACTTCAACAGAGAACAATTTTGATTATGATTTTCTATACACTTATTTGGGGTTGGGATTAACCTTAGATATTGTTAAACCAGATTCAACTGTAGTTTTGGCTAATAGTGCAGTTCCACATGCAGCATACTTAAAATTTTTGGGATATAATCCATTAATTATTGATGCACATTCAGAAGGCGAAATTAAGGCATTAGAAGGAGATATTCCAGAAAATAAAAGGGTATTAGTTATAGACGATATATGTGTAAATGATAATGTATTACCTAGAGCAATTCAATTTTTAGAAGAGAGAGGAAATAATACAGATTGTTTTGTATCATACATTGAAAATAGGGGCAAGGGGAATCCCTATACTGGAGATTTAATCTCAAAATATTTTACCCTATGTAATCCTTCTTTAGATATTTGGGTTGGACCTGAAGGTGATGACTTCGGTTACAAAAGATCAAGACTTATTAGAGAGATAGTTGAAAAAGATTTTGATGTAAGGGAAAAAATAGAAAAGCTTTATAAAAGGATAGGAATAGATAACTAAAATGGATAAGCTAAAAAAATTATTAAAGATCTTCAGAAAATTGAAATAATATTTAAAAAAATATCTGAAGAAAAAGAAAATGGGAATGAACTCATAAATTCACATAGTTATAGAATCTGAAATTAAATCTAGACTAAAATCCAAGGCTAGTTCAAAAGGACACAGTCTAGGAGAATATTGCAGATTAAAATTAACTGATAATGAACAGTTAGATAGAATTGAAAATCTTATAAGAAATAAATAATTATTCTATTTTTAGTATTCTAACAATTTCTTTAGCAACATAAACTCTTCCTGCCTTTGTTTTACCTTTTGTTACAGTAGGTAAAACTTCCAACACCCCATTTTCTATTAATATTTTAATATTTCTATCTGCTGTTGAAGGTGGTAAATCTAATATATCTCTAACACCTCTTAATGAAACATAGGGATTTGAAAATAAATTCTCAAAAATCTTAACAACATTTGAGCTTTGAGAATTATCCATTAATTTCTTCCTAATTTTATATCTATAATCTTCAAGTTCATTTAATATTTTAAGAGATTCATCTGATTCATATTTTATCCCAGTCAAAAAAAATTTCAACCATTTAGTTATAGAACCTTTTTCCCTAGCATCCTGTAATAATAAAACATATTCATCCCTATTTCTTTCAAAATAATCGCTCATATACAACAAAGGCTGAACCAATAACTCTGATTTACAAAGAAAAAGTATAATTAAGACTCTTCCAAGTCTTCCATTCCCATCTCTAAATGGGTGTATAGTTTCAAATTGATAATGAGATAATGCAGACTTAATTAATTCATGATTATTATTTTTTGAATTGAGATATTCAAAAAGATTTTTCATAAGGTCCGGAGTTATCTCAGGACTTGCAGGAACAAATGTAGCATTTACTATATCATCCCCATATCCACCTATATAATTATAGTCTGTTTTGTAGTTTCCAAGATCCTTATCCTGCCCCCTAACTCCTTGCATTAACAAAACATGCATTTCTTTTATTAAATCCTCTGAAATTTCTTCTTTCTTTATCTTCTCTAAACCATATTGCAATGATCGAATATAATTAAAAACTTCAACAAGATCCAAATCATTAGACTTATCACCTGGTTCGTTTATGAAAACTTCTTGCATAGTGGTTTTTGTTCCCTCTATCTTCGAACTTAATACAGCCTCCTTCTTTAGATAGGGAGTAATTAACAAATGAGGATTTTCAAGTCTTTGACCAGCAATGGCTAATTTACCAATACTTGATGAAGCATCCGCTAGCAATTTAATTAATTCTTCATCATATTCTATCTGTAATGGCAATTTTTTTGGTTCAAAATAATAAAACACAGCATTATCAGCTTTTACTACCTTCCCAGTTTTCCCATTAAACTTCTCTATATTCATAATACTCATTGGATTCCATTCTTTATAAATATTACTGTTTTTGTCTAAAAACGATAATATTAATCATTAATATGCCCATTGGTGGGAAGATCTTTTAGAGATATTACTGTTTTTGTCTAAAAACGATAATATTAATCAAACATCCACAATTACCTCCTTTTTCATATATTCATCAACTATACTCCTAACAATCTCATTAGTCTTACCATAAATCAAATTCAACTGTTCTTCCATATGATTATATTTGTCAAGCAAAATATCATATTTCTTTTCTGACTTTTCCAATTTTTGTTCAATCTCTGTTTTAGTCAAATCAACTAACATATCCTCATCAGAGATATTATCTTTCATTCCCAAAAACTCACTATAGTAATGAATTTTATCTGATTTCTTCCAACCAAATCTAAATTTTAATGCGCTTTCAGATTTATATCTATTAAGCCAAAAGCAACAAGAACAATGCCTAAGATCATACAACGTTAAATTAGAAAACTTTTCTCCCCCCAAACTCACACTATCACCAAATAATTTCTCAGATAGTCTCTTAAGATACCTATTCATATTCTTTGGATCTATTGTAAAAATATAATCTCCCTCCTTAAGTCCCTTTAATTGAATATATTCTCTTAAAAAATCTGAACACAGCATTAACTTAATTTTCCTACCAAAAGTTTTGCTTACTTCATCACGAACCATTAATTCACTATATTCTGCATTAAGATCATTGACTCTTATGTTCATTAATTCTGAAGGGGCTCTAATTCCAGAATCGAACAAAAACCAAATTAATGTTCTATATTCAATTTTAGAATTATTCGCAAGTAACTTAATTTTCTCTTCATCTAAGTAAACCCACGGGGGCTTGCTTCTTGTAGTATCCAGATCTTGAGTAATATCTTGAACAACAATCCCTTCTTTAAAATTTACTTTCATCCACCAATGCCAAAATGCCTTAAAAACTTTCACATAATCACATCTAGATTTATAGATTGCACCTTTTTGCGTTCTAATTTCACCGGTTGCCATAGCACCAAAATATCTAAAGATTTCTCTCTCAGTTATTTTAGTGATATCTTCAATTTGATACAATTCCTCCAACTGCTTAACAATAAATAATAATCTTTGTCTGATATTATTTAACCTTGGGTAACTTCTCATTCCTTTTTTACTCTGAATAGAAATATTAATACCAGCTTCCATATCCAAAACATATTCAAGAATGACTTTTGCATTAGAAGATGAAACTCCTTTAATTTTATTAGCTGTTACCTCTTGCTTCCACTTTAAATATCTTTCTTCATGTTTATATGGATCAACTTTCATAATGCATACCTCAATCTTTGTTATATAAACATCTTGTATAAATCTTGTATTTAACGCCCTCTAAGGTGCCAAGAATATGTTACGCCCGCGCCGAGAGAGTACACTTATGTGACTTTATGCATAGACTAAGTAAATAGAGGCAATAAAATGAATCATAACTTCTTTTTATCTGCAAAGCGATAAAATCGTTCCTGTTGTTCAGAAGATAATGTATAAATCTTCTTAGATAAATTGTAAAAAGCTCCATCGGGAATTACTGAGGTATCAAAAGTAGTAGTTGTTCTCGGTTTTCTAATTCCTTTAGCACAATATCTAATAGAGCCCCCATATGTTACATAAGATCCTGATTCAATATTAATTCTTGCAATATTCATATAAACAATACCTCTGCCTTTTACCTTTCTTTTAATATCAGTTGGATAAATATTTTCAACAAGAGCAATTAATGTAGTGGGTTCTGACATGAAATTTACAAGTTAATCAGATATATTAATATTTCTATTGATTAGAATACTAGGTTAATAGAGGTGATAATCGAAATAATTAATTAAAACGCCTGCGCTGAGAATATAAACAGCCCTACATATTTCTAAGGTATTGACTACATAAGAAATATTTAATTAAATAGTTTTTACATTTCCCCAATAACTTTTTATAGTTTGTTTTTTGTATCTTTTGAATAGGGGTTAGATTAAATGACAGTTCAACCACCAATTAAGATAAATAACCCATTAAATAGTTATCTTAGAAGTGGTTCTAAAAGTTGGAGTGGACATGGCAGTTCTCATCGTTCTAACCTAGATCTATTTGATATAGTTAAAAAAATATTTGCCATTTTTACAATCTTTATTTTTCTTGCTTCAATATATCTCACATTCAATTCATTCTTTATAGGCCTTTTTATTCCTCCGGTAGCTTGTGTAGCTATCGCAGGTGCAATAATTAAGTTTTTTGATTGGAGAGCACATGGAAAAAAGTTTTTTTGGGACACACTTGCCTTGGCGGGAGTATTCTTAGCCTTATTAGCATTTATTTCATACCAAACCCTTGCACCTATAATAGAGATGGTTAGTAAAATAAAATGACATTAAAAGAGAATCTTAGAAAGCACAAATTCTTTTGGATTTGTGGACTATCTATTATAATTGTAGCTATTGCATTATACTTTTGGGCAGGATTGGGGCCTACTATAATTATAATTGTTCTCCTAGCAATCTTTATCATGAGTAAAGGCGGTAAGAAGTGGATTGAATTTTAAAATGGTATTTTATGTTTATGTGCTCGCTTGGTACAAAGATGGAGAATTTAGCTGTCATTAATCTTCGTCACTTCCATCAAAATACTTCTGCTTAATATAATCAATAAACGGTTTCTCATCTTTTTCAATCTGATAATTATCTAAAACATCATAATAATTTTCAATATCTTCTATAGGAATATCTATCAAAGGGTAACCTTTTTTCCACAATATCCAATTCATAAGAAGCCTAGACAACCTCGAATTTCCATCCACAAAAGGTTGTATCGAAATTAACTTCAAATGAATTAATGCCGCCAATTCCAAAGGATGTAATTTCCTATTATTAGAACCATACCACTTAAAAAAATCTTCCAACTCACTATCAAGTTGATTCCATTTAGGAGGGACATATGTTGTACCAGCTATCTTAACATCTCTTTTTAATTCACTTCTGAATTTACCAGAAATAGAATCATCAACACCAGACAATAATATCCTATGTATTTTCTTAATAAAATTCATATCAAATTTACCCTTATATTTTGTTATTGCAATTACTCCTTTTTCATGATTTTCTATTTCTCTAGCAGTTCTTAAATTCTTAAAATCCTTCGGAATAATTCCTTCCTTTAAAATTAATGAAGTTTGTCTCAATGTTATATTAACTCCTGAAAGTTTGCTACTGTCATATGTAAATCTTATTATAAACTCTCTAAGTTTTTCCTCCCTTTCGAGAGAACTCATATTTTTTAGATTATCAATATAATCCTTTTTTACTGCTTCAATTTTCTCCACTTCATTATTAGAAAAGTATTTATGCTTACCTTCAACAATCTCCTTTAGAAATTCCTTTTTTAGATAATCTAATCTTTCTTTCGGCGGAAGAGATTTCCCAATATATTTTTTCTTTTGAATAACCTTCCCATCCTTCCTAACTGAGTGAATAAGTATCCAATATTCATTTCCCTTAACTTTAATTTTCTTTAAACTTACCATAGAAAAGTTATGTACTACACTTATTTAAAGGTTACGGTTATGTACTACATTGTACTAAACAATCAAAAGAAAACGCCCGCGCCGGAACATGGTCAAAAAATAAACAAGTGATTGTTTAGAAAATTTATTCTACCTAGGAGCTCTCCAGTAAAGATTCCTTAGGTGAGTAACATCATTAGCGTTAGCTATTCTTCTTTTCATAAATAATTTTTCTACCTTTCCTAACTCAATAAAATCTTTCTTTGTAATTATAACATATCCTCTCCCGTATAAGATACCTTTTTTTCCTTCAATGGTTCTTCCATATCCACCGTTATGCGTGTTCCATACATCTTTATAACTACCAAACCTCTTATCTATTGAATCAGGTATAAAAAAAGAAATATCATTTATAGACAAAGTTCCTCCAGTATAATGGCGAAGTTTTCCACCACTTCTTTCTCTCATATGTTCTCCATTCGTAAAATCTTGGTTATTCAAGAAATGAGATAGTAATCTTTCTGTACTAAAAGATTCGATAGATCCAAACTTTCCTCCTTTAAACAAATCTTGTAAGGCAGCTTGAATATCTTTATTCCTCATATCAATTTCTCCATCAAAATTCTCTCCAAATAATTTTCTTAATAAATCATTTTTTAATCGAGGAATACGTATATCTATACCTGCATATTGATCATTTTCACAAATATCATAAGGAGTAAATGCACGACAATCTAATGTAATGATAGGAGAATGAAATTCAGCTGTCAAATATTTCTGTTTAAATGGTTCATCACTAAGGTTAACCTTTTTAGTAGTTCCTACTCCTCTTCCCAATGCTCTTGAATAAGGTTCGCATACTTCTCTATCTACTATTGGGCTAGTCTCCCATTTAGGATTCCGGTCACTAAGGACTAAATGTCCAGTTATTATTGTTTGATTATTATCTTCCATCTTATCTTATCAAGAACTCTTCTCCCTAAGGCATAAAAATAATAAATTTTGCCCTTTTAAATCTTTTGATTAAGAAAAACTTCTTCCAGGAGTCGACCCTAAAGAAAGGACGCCCGCGCCGAGCAAGACATGTTTATGGCACCTTGCAGGGTGTGTTTTTTCACACAAGAATCCAAGCAAGATGAATATTAATA
>NZCQ01000063.1 GCA_002688335.1 Candidatus Pacearchaeota archaeon
TCATTCTGGACTTTGGGAGTTTACAAAGGGATTCAACAAAAGTTCAGGCAGGAAACTTTTGCAGCAAATTAAGTGTAAAACGCAAAAGTTTACTAAAAGATTCATCAGTAATAATTATTACACACCCCAATCCAATATAGATATCTCTTATAGAGAATTTTGCATAAATGTCATTTGCGAAGACTTCAACTCCTGAAACTATGTGGGTAGTGAAGGTTTGAAAACTTTTCAGGTTTTCAAGTTCAATGAAGTTGAATGGATTAAGGAATTTATTCCTTAAGCAAATCAAGGCAAAGTTCTTCTTAGAGAATGAGAAAAACGGAGTTTTTCAAAGTTCCCTATAACGAATAATAGAAATTATCAATTAACAATACCTCAACGGAGCAGACTAGCGAAGCTATCTATGGAGCAATAACAACCAATAATCCATCATCAAAACATTTATAATACACATTTTCCTATACTAAGGATAATAAAGAGGGCAAAAGGAGGTGAAAATGGCAAAGAAAAGAAGTAGCGCATTATCTGGAGTAGTAAACCTAGCAGTCTGGCTAACAGGAGTTCTAGTATCACTAGCAGTTGGATTTGGTATGACTGATTCTGTATTAACTGTTAGATGGATACCCCTAGTAGTTACTCAAGTAGCTGGATGGATAGTAATAATACTAACACTAGTAAGCGTAATACTAGCAATAGTGGACCAATCAAGATAAACACTTTATTTTTATTTTTAATTAACTTTAATTACAAAATCAAATTGTAAAAACAATATCTTTTTATAGAATATTTCATTATAACAATAGAAGAAATAAGATGGCTTTAGCAATTAACTGGCTCGTTATAGGAATACTAGTAATCGTTGGAATAATTGCAATAAAACTAAATCACCTAAAACACAGATTCTTTATAATCCTCTTAATTCTCTTGGCTCTTTTCTTATATTCAAGTGCGGCCCTGGTAAATAACAATAATGATATAGATCTAAAATCTTCAGAAGGAATTTTCTCAGCAATAAAAGTATACACTGGATGGCTAGCAAACGGATTCGAAAACGTAAAAGAACTAACTGGAAAAGCCATAAAAATGGACTGGACTCGAACAGATGGAGAATTTTTCAGAGATGGGAAAAGAAGGTAACACAATAAACTAAATTAAAACAAATAAATGAAGCAAGGGAAAATAACCTTAAATGATCTAAGTTTCTGGATAATCATTGCAGTACTGCTATTCGTCATGCTTTATTTACTTATGACGGGTCAAGCATTTAAATGAAAATCAACATTAAAGAAGTATTGTTTTGGATCTTTTTAATAATAGCAATAATCTTATTGTTATGGAACGTTTTAGGAAGATAAATCAATATATTTTTATACACACTTAATTAATGAAATCTATGCTCCTGTAGCTCAGTTCTGGTTAGAGCGCTACATTGGTAATGTAGAGGTCCTGAGTTCGAATCTCAGCAGGGGCTTTCCCCCAACAAACTTTATAAACCATTCTTATCTATCAGAGTTTATGGTAGATCAAGAAGAAATCCAAAAATACTTACAAACATTCGTTCAAACACTACAAGAAGGAGAATCTGGTGGGAAAATGAAGATGAGTGAACTGTTCCAAGATCTTCCAGCAGCAATTAACCCAAATCTAAAATTTACCCCACTTAGAGAACCAAAAGATAATGGATATACAGAAACAGTAAGATCAAATCTGGATAAACTTCTGAGTTTATCCTCAATATCTGATTTCGGTAAAAGAAGAATATCACAATATCTAATGGACTTATACTCCATAGGAAACGATGCAAATCAAATATCACTAGAATTTATAAGGGTAGCTATCCCCCAAAGAGATTTAAGCTTCTCTATCTTCGACTCAGACTTTGCAGAACCTTTAGAACACCTATTTCGGGCAGAAAGCAAAAAACTATCCTTCGGAATAGAATCAGATTCTTTTTATCAAGAATGGAAAAATGAAATGAGAGAACACTACAAATAAAATGACACCAAAAGAACCCCTTTCAGGCCTAGAAGAATTAAAACTAGATTATCAAGAGTTAAGCAAAAAGCACAAACTACCAGACTTCACAGAACTAAACAAACAATTTGATATAGAAGACGTACAACTAGACACAGAATTCTTATTAAGAAAGATCAGAAGAATAATAACAGAAAAGATAACCAACTACATAAGATTCGTAGAACTTCTTCTAAATCCTAGTTCAGCACCAATGTTCTTCTTCAATATAATAAAAAAACTAGAAACAACAGATAAAACAGCCCTCTCAAAAATATACGAAAAACTATCATCCTTAGAAGTTCAAACAATCTCTCTAGATTTAGATTACAACGAAGAAAAAGAAGTCCTATTCATAAACAAAGCATTTGAATTATGTAGCAAGGAGATAAAAGATTCACTATTAGAAATAATGAAGAAGATCTCAAATGGCAACAACATAACTAAAAGAAATAATGGAAGTTATTTAGGGTAACTATTATAAGAATTCTTATTAAGATCAAAATTTAACAAATAATATGAGCAAAGATAACTTGTCCTCCGTTATTAACTTCATAGGCCTAATTATCGGGATTATGGCTGTTGGAATTACTGTCTATGGACAAGCTAGAGATCCGCAAACAGGCATGATAATCGTCTTATCAATTCTAATCTTTGTTTCATTATTCTTCGTAGTATCTTATCTTATTACAGAATTGATAAAAAAACTAAACCAGATTAAAAGAAATACAAATCAAATTCAAGAGATTAAGAAAGCCTTAAATAACATAGAAGATAAAATAGATTATATAAAAAGCGCCTCTAAACTAGATGCAAGAATATCATATATCGAGAAAAATCTAAAATGAAAAAGAACAAGGCACAAATTGATCCGAGAATCGTTATATTATTAATAATAATAATTTTATTGTTTTTATATATGAGAACGAAAGGGTGGATTTAGAAATAATTAGGATATCTTCTTTCGAGAAATTTATGGTCCCACAGCCTTCTCCATTAATGCATCCATTCTAGATTCCACTAGTGACTGAAAGCTATCTCTTCCTGAAACACCATCAAATAGTTCCAGAAGATCTCCTTGATCATGTTCAAATCTTTTATGATCTGAGAATTCTGGACAAAAATCACCTGACCTTCTTTGAGCCTCATAAGGATCCACACCTTTTGCTAGAGATCTCGCCTCATCAAGAATCTCTCCCTCTGTCACTCTCCTGTATGATACAATACCATGATATCCCTCTCTAACAAACAAATCATCCCTCTCTGGAATAAAAAAACAATCATAACTCTTAGTTTCACGCCAATTTATCTCCGGCCTAACTCTAGAAAAATAAAGGACCTCCATTTCTCCATAAGAGGAACATACTATTTATTCTTTTCCATCATCCAATCAACACTTATTTCCAAAGCACTAACTGGCATCATTAACCTATTATTCTTTAAAACTCTTGGACTAACTTCTCCTAAAAACCCAATACTCTGGCCATCAACAAAAATCTCTCCAACCCTCCCATCGATAAAACCTTCCCTCTCGCCTTCCCTTATCTCATACTCAATATCAAACATTCTCATTAGATAATCTAAGATCTGCTTAATCTGAGTAAAATTAGCCTTATCAGAACATAAACCTATCCCTAATCTCTCTTCTTCCTCAATCTCATCTCCATTCTTAAAAACCTTTCCTATTTCAAAGATCTCCTGAGGATAACTTGCATTAGTATTCTCCCTGAAAACATTCATAATCCCTCCAAACAAACTAGTCCTCAAAATATTATTCTCAGTTTTTGAATCCAAAACTTCAATCATCTTATCCTTGAACTCTTTTATCCCAATTCTCTTAAACTGTTTCTCCTTTGTAGATAAATGAAAACTCGAAACCTCTAGCAATCCCAAACCTGTTAAAACCTCTCCAATTTTCCTTTTCAAAACACTTATCTTACTTTCCTCACCTATAGTCGAGATATCCGGGATCTCTGGCTTAAAATTCTCATATCCATAAGCAATAGCAACTTCCTCGACCAAATCAATTTCGTGCAATATATCAGCACGATAAGCTGGAATTAATGCAATATAACTATCACCATTCTTTTCAACACCAATTCCCATCTTACCTAACAACTCCTCAATTTCCTTATCATCCAACTCCAATCCTAAATTCTTATTAATATACTCCAATGAAAATTCTTGCTTACTTGGAGAAAGATCGGGAACAACTACTTTATCCCCATTTAATTGAACACACTCAATAGAATACGCCTTTCCACCCATATCTATCAGGGCTGAAACAATCATATTAATAGCAGATAACAACGCATTAGAATCTGTTCCAGTCGCCTCAATAAAAACATCCCTAGTATTTTCATTTACCTTACCAACATTATGTGAATTAATAATGGGTGGCATAGACATAACAACATTCTTATTATCAATAAAAACCGGGAATAGATCCCAATCCTTACAAATATTTGCATACTCTCTTCCAGTTGGATGCTGAGATAAAATTTGCCTACCATTTATCTCTTTAGGAAACTCCAATGGCTGAAATTTAATCTCTTCAGGTTTCCTTCCAACAAAACTAATTGGAAAAGAAATCTTATCCAAAGGATAAAGGCCTATTCCCCCCTTCCTCCTCTTTCTAAGATGTCCCATGCCCAGCTTTTCTTGTATATCTATAATCTTCTTTATTACATTATCATCAAACTTTAGCCCCCGAACAATACAAGCATATGCAAAAGGCCACTCCTCCGGCAGATCAGATAATATCAACTTCTCACCACTACCTTCAACTTTATATTCTTTAATTTCTCCTTTCCCTAAAAAAGAATTAAACGCTCTAGAAAATCCTTGCAAACTCAAAAGATCCGGCCGATTCGGGAAAACCTCTATCATCAATTCATCTTCATTCTCCCCATCAATCGGAGTCCCAAACATATCAACCCTCTCTCTAACCTTATCATCTATTTTCCCAATCTTCTTTTCCAATTCCTTTTTATTAAGCGTTAGTATCGTCATTCTCGTATGAAAACCTAGGTTTTCCTAACAAGTCACCTTTCCTATGTTAGCTGCCTTGCAGTTGTTTCTCCTTTCAATAATTTAATCTCCATCCTATATTAACTCCATATCATTATCCAAAGATTCTATATACTTATGAAAGTCCATTCCAGATAATTCTAATGTTTCTGTATTGACATTTGGATGAAAACTAACAAAATCAGAGTCCCAAATCTCCTTATCAATAACAATTTTAACTTTATGATCTTTATCGTTTATCAATCCAAAAGGTGAAACGCTTCCAGGAGTTAAGCCCAACAGATTTCTCAAATCTTCTTCATTAGCAAATTTTATTTTATCTCCAAGTTTCTCTCCCATTTCACCCACATCTAATTTCTCATTCTCAGGCATAACAATTAAGTAAAATCTCCTAGACTTTCTATCCTTAACAAACAAATTCTTTGAATGAATTCCCCTAATATCCTCATAAACTCTTTGATCCTTAGCTTCTTCTACAGTAAAAACAGGAGCATGACTAAACTCCTTAAATATTATCCCATTCAACTTTAAGTATTCTTTAATCTCCATTCTCAATAAACCCCCCAATTTCATTTATTTTCTCAGTCTGATTAAAATGACCTTCATTCTCTTTAACAACAATTTTTGCTCCGAGGAGATCATTAAACAACTTAGAATCTGAAAGAGGAACACAATCATCATTAGTAGAAAAAATAGCTAAAATCCCGTTACACCTCTCCTTAACCTTACTAACATCAATCTCTTCTTCTATCCATGGCCTAGCAATTTCTCTTTCTTCATCATCTTCATAACATTCCTCAATAAGATTAAACCATCCTGCAATAAATATTATACCCTTAACATTAACATCATTTCTCTCCAAATACCTTATAATAGCCTGACATCCAATACTATGTCCAATAAAATAATCAACATCTCCTATCTCTTTTATCTTACCAACCCACTCCTCGATAACAGGATAGTTCGTATTAGGCATCTCAGGAATAATCAACTCCCAATCTCTTTCATCACATTCCCCTTTAAGCCATCCAAACCATCTCTCACTACTAGGACTTCCCCCCCATCTATGTATTAAACATATTTTAGTCATTTTATTTTCTCAGATATCTCATTTAATTTACCACCAACAGAATCAAACTTGTTATTTACTTCAATTCTAAATTTATCAATATCGTGTTTCATCTTCATAAAACCAAGAGAAACACTCTTATCAATAGAAAAAACCTTCCTCCATAATAATAATTCCGAACCAAAAACCGCTATTCCGATAGATATAATTGCTCCGATCAGAGTAGGTGAACCATGAAGAAGCCATAAGGAGGTTCCTAAGATTATTGCTAAAAAAATAAAGAACACAATATCTTCAAATTTCAGTCTTACCATATCGTTCCCCTAAATAAGGAATAAATAGATAGTCCCAATAATAAAATTATTATTATCCAGAAAAATATCTCTCCCAAATTTAATTTATCTTTTTTCATTTTTTCTTATCCTCCACATCAACTATCCTATACATATCTCCTTCAACTAAAACATACTGAGTATCTGTTAACAATATTATCTTATTACCTTCAACATAAGAATTCTCAATTCTTTCGTCTAAGTAAACATTTCTAAACTTCTCACTACCCCAATGAGGAAGAATAATGAAATCCACTAAATTAAATGCATTGAATGTTTTTAATTCTTCAACAAGGTTATCCAGTTCTATTCTTCTAATAATCTCAATATCTGGAGCAGCAACTACTGAGCCAGCACTGGATCCAATATAAATTCCTCCGTTATCGATAAATTTCTTAGCAAACTTATCAAAACCAGATTTTCTCGATTGCAACAACAAATAAAACGAGTTGCCACCATGAACATGCAAAACATCAATATCTTTCAGATCTCCTTCTATTTGCTCATAAGTTTTACCAGTTACAGTATAGTCAAACAAATCAAATCCCGCATCACCCATTGCAGCCCTACTTGTAACCAACCAATCCAAATTAGGACCTTCAGTTTCAGAAGCAGTTGTAACAAATGCGGTCCTCAAACCCTTTCCTATTTTATTAGCTATATTCTCTGCCACAAACTTCACACTAGAAGTTAAAAACATTTTTTTCATTTTATTAACTCCCTTCCTTTATCAGTCAACCAAACATTCATCAAAACAGGCCAGCACTCTCCTGGTGCAATATCTTCCTGATAAATATCAAGCTCAACCAAACTTTCTTTCTCTAAATTTTTGAGAATCTCCTCAGTTTTGTTCTCAGATTCACTTATATTTTCTGCTAACCTCTTCAATGTAAACTTATCATCTTCTTCTAAAAACTTTATTTCCTTCAATATTTTCACCGATCCCATACTCTTATCCCCCTTAATTTATTTAAATCATTTTTATACATATCTCTTAAATCAGTTATCCCAAAAAACTCCATGATAATCCTATCAAATCCAGGACCCCAAGCCAGTACTGGAATATGTTTCCCAAAAATAGGAATAGTCACTTCAGGCCTAAACATCCCCGCACCTCCAAGTTCAACCCATTTATTATGAACCGGATGAAACACATCAATCTCCAAACTAGGCTCTGTATACGGGAAATATCCCGGCCTTATCCTAATCTTATCATAACCCATCTTCTTAAAGAACTCAATTAAATATCCTAAAAGCTGCCTAAAATTTACATTCTCATCAACAACTATCCCCTCAGTCTGATTAAACTCGAATCCATGACTCCAGTCAACAGTCTCATTTCTAAAACATTTCCCTAAAGCAAAATACTTAGCAGGAAATTCCTTTTTTTTAGCAATCTCCATCAAAGTTCTAGCTGACAAACAAGTAGTATGCGTTCTTAAAACAGTCTTCTTAGCCTCTTCTTCACTCCAATCACTCTGCCATCCCTTACTCCCCTTGATCTTGCCTTCATGAGCCTTCTTAACCCCTTCAACAATCTTGCCATCCGGCAATTTTCCAATCTTATCAATAAAAAAAGTATCTTGCATTTCCCTAACGGGATGATCTTGAGCTGTAAACAAAGCATCAAAATTCCAAAAACCACTTTGCACTAACCTGCCATCCATTTCTTTAAAACCTAAGTCAGTCCAAATTCTCTTAGCATAATCTATCGATTGATTAACAAAATGCCTCTTTCCTCCATTAATCTTTGGAACATTTGTCAGAATATCATATCTCCTAAACCTCTTACCTTTCCAAGAATTATTCTTCAACATATTATTTGTCAAACCTTCTACAAGATCAACATCAATCTTCTCTTTCTGAATCTTCCTCCCTAAATCTGTAACTTCAAACTTAACACTCTTCTTCTCAACAATCTCCACAATATCCCTTCTATTCTTAAGATTCTCAAAAGCAAATCTTTCCTCATCACTCAAATCATCAACCTTCTTAGGCAAACTTTCAATAAACTTTTCCTCCAGACTATGCTTACTAAATTCCTCAACCTTTCCCACCATTATAATATTTCCATTAACTAAATTTATCAAAACTTTTTTCTTCAAAACCCCTAAGCTAGCCTTAAATTCATTATCAGACAATTTAGTAATCTTCTTACCATCCCTAAGAGAAACACTCCTCTTCTCAGAAATAAGATTCATAAGCCTCCTCTCAGGCAATCCTTGTTTCAAATACAAAACACCATTAACACCTAATTCAACAACCCCTTCAACCTCACTTCTCACAACAACAATCCCCTTATTTGACAAATACTCAAGAGCTCTATGAACACTAACTTCATCCATCCCAGATTTCCCAACAACACCACTCAAACTACCTTCCCCCAGATACTTAATAACCTTACGTTCATTAGGACTCAAAGATTCAACTAATCTTTCCATATCAGCATTCTTAACACTATCTTTCTTCCTTACCATTTTAAACCTTATCTCCCATATTATTTAAATTTACAGTTCTTTCTAAATAAAATCTCCCAGCAAGCCATTATGTAACATGACTCGCCTAATCAAAATTAAAAAAGAACCCAAATCCAAAGTTAAAACTAGCAACATTCTCATAGCTATCAGTTTTCTGCTTCATAAAAAAGTCAGAGAATTAATTTATTTAAATCTTTGTATTATTTAGCTTTGTCCGGAATCGATTTTTCTACACATACCTATGGGCGGGTGGGTGGGATATTTATGTGTAAGAAAA
>NZCQ01000064.1 GCA_002688335.1 Candidatus Pacearchaeota archaeon
ATGCAAAAAACAATATTTCACACCATCAATAACGATCTTATAATATTCCTTCAAATCTATATATCTCTTCCTACAAATTGGCTCCAATATGGTATCATGATTCCCTTTAACAATCATCAACTTAGCACCTCTACTCCTAACTTTCAAGAAATCAAAAAACGAAAGAACTTCTCTCCACTCAATATCAGTTATCTGACTAAACACATGTTTAACATCTCCCAACAAAACAATACGTTTAACCTTATAATTATTTGAATCAAGATAATCAAACACACCATCCAATTTCTCTTTTATATTATCTATCATCATCCCTGGAAACATCGCCTTTCCATGAAACTGCTCATCATAACCTATATGCAAATCTCCGATTACTAAAGTATCTTTTATCAAAAGACAATCATGCAGGAACTTAATAGGAGTTTTCATAATATTTAGTAAAAACATCCCTTTAAATTCCTACCTATATGTAAATTAATATTTAAATTTTTCAGAAAAAACTTCATGATCAATAAAATAAGGAACCCTTCTTCCCCTTCTATTATGTCCATCAACCGGTGCCTCATTTTCTGACATTGCTTCATCTATAGAGAAGACTCTAATTTCCCTATACACTCCTCCATCCTGAACTTCTCCCCAAATTCTACGGCTCCTCGGATCAATGGAGAATCCAAGTGTATTCCTACCTATTATCTTTTCCACCATTTGATCCAATTTTCTTGCTACTTGCATCTTATATCCCCTCACCTAAATATGAGGGTTCTTTCCCCTCAGATTCTATGGCCTCTTCATAAAGTTTTAAGATATCTATGCCTGTTGTTGGATGACCTATTCCATTACCAGTTATACCAATTATAAGATTACAATTTTCCACTAATGTTCTACATCCGATTCTTTCTCTAACCTCCTCTTTTGATAAATTTGTTGAGTATTTTTCGTTTAATTCTGGGAGAGCACATTCTATTTCTAGCTCAATAGTATTTACAGTTATATGGTATAGGTGTGTATTCAATGGCATTTACTTATCTCAATCTATGACTGATTCCTCAAGCTTATCAATTAATTTTTTTCTAAATTCAATAAATTCAGGTTTATCAGGAGAATGATTTGGTAAGTATACATATACGCCATTACTCAATGCCAACTTTTTAAACCCTTTAAATAAATAAGCAGGAGCATATTCAGATTGCTTCAGGATACTTCCACCAAAATATGTACAACTATTTCTATGCAATAAATTCCTATCAGGTCCAAGACCACTATCCACATGGCTACGGTCAATTGGTCCAGTTAAGTCTAACCAGGCTCTGGTTTCATCATTAGGAAAACCACAATTTACAGTCCCAAACAGGGGAATAGCATCCCAAATATTAACTACCTTTGGATCATAGTCTCTTATCTTCCTATAAATATCTTTTTCCAGCCTATTTGATATGTTTCTAATTGAAAATTCTTCATCTATTACACTATAATTATCTGCAAGGCGAAAGAAACTAATTCTATTAATTATATCATCTATTGGTATCGCCAAAGCTTCATAATCAGTCGGAGTCTCAACCATCTTTGGTAGACCAGTTCTCTCTGGATGCACATGTATTATTTTTGCTTTTACCATAAATACACCTCAAAATAACAATATTTAAATATAACCTACTACTAAAAATAGTAGTAATATGAATGAAATATTAGGTTCACTAGAAGAAATTGGATTCACAGAAAAAGAAGCCAAAACATACATAGCATTGCTACAATTAAAAGAAGCAAAAACTGGAGTAATATGCAAAAAAACAGATATTCCCAGCTCTCATATCTATAATATATTAGACTCACTTATAGAAAAAGGAGTTGTAAGCTATAAGGTAATAAACAATGTAAAGATTTTCATCCCAAATAAACCAGAAGCACTAAACACAATTTACCTTAAAAAACAAGAAGATCTGGAAGAACAAAGGAAAAAAATAAAAGATTCCATAAAAAAACTTAAACCAATATCCTTAAACACAGAATCTTTATCAGATTACAAATATTTTGAAGGAATATCTGGATTCAGAGCCATGTGGCTAGAAATTGATGAACTTTTAAAACCAAATTCAGAAATGATAATCCTAGTCTCTAACACAGAGGCCTGGGAAAAAGTAAACCCTTTTTATTTAGAACACCACAAAAAGAGAGTAAAAAATAAAGTCTTTGAAAGAATGATCATCCCAAAAGGAAAAATGGCAGAAAAAATGGCTAAGCAAAGAAAAAAGATAGGCTTATTTGAACCAAGATATTTAGATATAGATAACGAAGCCGAATTCGCAGTATTTGGCAACACACTAATGATACAATACTCTGGAGAAAAAGTTCCAAGGGGGTTTCTCATCAATGATCCAACATTCGCAAAATCCTTCTTAAGTCTATTTAATATATTATGGAAGGTTGCAAAACCCTAACCCTCACCTATTTCTTTTATTACTTCCTCATGCATCCTCTTCAAAAACTTCAACTTATCTTCCATCTTCAACAAATCACTATACCCTTGCATAACTAAATTCAACGCAAAAGGACTTGGCAACTTAGTATGAATATGATCTAATTTTACCTTACCATCCTTTATCCAGCCCAAAACCATCTTAGCATTCTCAATATCCATCAAATCTTCCAAAACCTCCCTCCTAGCCTCCTTTAATATCGGAAAATCTCTACTTATCTTATTAATCGCACTAAGCAAAAAGAAGCTATTCATTTGCTGCTTACCAACCGATTTAGATCTACCTTTATAATTTCTAAGAATCATCAAACTCCTAGCCGCACAATGTCTAAACCTTCTCTTCAATACCTCCGTCTTCGAAATAGCCTCCTCCAAGGCCTCCTGCAAATTATCAACAGTAAGAACATTCATAGCTTCATCAACTGGCAAATTATCACCAGCAAAATAAAACCCATTATCATTTATCCCAATCTCAATATCTCTTCCAACCTTATGCCCCATCAACAATCCAATTGCTCTAGACAAAGCATCATTCACCCTTCTACCATACAAACTATGGAAAATAACATAGTTCTTCTCACCTTTATAATGTTCAACTAAAATCCTATCACTACTAGGAATCTTAGCAAACTTATATTGCTCATAAAAATAATTATATATCGATTTGGCAGCACCATCACCAAGATAACAATGCTCTTTAATGAATTTAACTATTTCAGCTTTCTTCATCTTTTTATCCATCCTATCATTAACCATCTTCCTAAACTTCCCAATCTCAATAGCACTATCAAATGAAAGTGGCATCTGTTCCGAAAACCAACTAGGAATCGTAGGATTCCTTCTAATGCCATCTTTAACATAAGCTTTCATTCCTCTAGTATACAAAAACTGATACTTCTTTCCACCCAAAACAAAAACATCTCCAGGTTTCATCTTCTCTAAAAATGGCTCATCTACCATTCCAACTCTACTTCCCTTCCTTTCTCCTTGCCCAATTTCAACAGTGACAAAACTCTCTTCAGGTATCGTCCCAATGTTAGTCATATAGATAACCCTGGCCATCATACCCCTCTTACCTAATTGCTTAGTCTCCTTATCATACCATATCTTAGCATAAACATTTCTATGCTCCAATGCATACTCTCCAGATAAATAACTAATCACTGACATAAAATCTTCCTTACCCAATCCACTATAACAATAACTCTTCTTAATCATCTTAAACATTTCATCAATATCCCAGATCTTCTGAATACACATACCATAAATCTGCTGACTCAAAACATCCAAACAATTCCTCGGAATATGGATTTTATCAATCCTCTTCTCAACACATTCTTTATTCAAAATACTACACTCAACCAAATCATCTCTATCCAACACCAAAAATCTACCTTTGCTAACATCATGTAACTTATGACCAGCTCTACCAATTCTCTGTAAGGCTCTAGCACTGCCCTTAGGACTCCCTAACAAGACAACAAGATCAATATAACCTATATCAATACCCAACTCCAAACTACTCGAAGTAACCACAACTTTCAACTCACCATTTCGAAGCTTCTCCTCAATCTCAAATCTATGCTCCTTACTAAGAGAAGAATGATGAGCACCAATATTCTCAACATAATTCTCTGGAAACATATCCTTCAAATGATTAATAACCCTTTCAGTCCCAGCACGAGTATTAGTAAAAACAACAGTAGTCTTATGATCTTGAATCAATTTATCTAATAAACCATACATCGAATTATACATTTCATTACTATCAATATTAATCAAATCTTTAACTCCAGTAAGAACCTTAACATCAGTAACCTTCGAAGCCTTAACTTCAGAAATCAAACAATCCCTGCCCATCCCAACCAAAAAATTAGCAATCTTATCTATCGGAGCCACAGTAGCACTCAAACCTATCCTAACTGGAGTAATACTACTCAATTCCTCTAACCTTTCAAGACTAATACTAAGATAAACTCCCCGTTTATTATCAAGAGAATGAATCTCATCAACAATAACAAACTCAACGTTACCAAACAGCTCAATAAATTTCTTTGTCGTAAGAACTATAGCCAAACTTTCAGGAGTCGTTATAAATATATGCGGGGGATTTTTTAACATCTTAGACTTTTCATAAGGGGTCGTATCCCCAGTACGTAAACCAACTCGTATCTTCTGCAACTCAATGCCCTTCGATTTAGCAAGCTCATTTATCTCAGCAAGTGGACGCTCAAGATTAACAAATATATCATTATTCAATGCCTTCAATGGCGAACTATATATACAATAGACCTTATCCTCTAACTCATTCTTTTTAGCCAAACTAACCAAATAATTCAATATACTCAAGAAACTAGTAAGTGTCTTACCACTTCCAGTACTAGCAGATATAAGGATATTCTTCCTTTCATGAATATTCATTACACCATGTAACTGGCTATCAGAGAACTTCTCAAACTTATCAAAGAACCATTCCCTAACCAACGGATCCAGAATTCCCATTAGCTTTTTCTCATCTCTAATTTCAGTCCTCGGATATATTTGTTTCTCCATAATACAAACCCTCTCAAATTTATTTTAGGTGACTTTGATATAGAATATTCTGAAGGAATTTATTCAAAGTCACTCTCAGAAAACAAAGTTTTCTGTAGAAATTACTATAATTATAGTAATAAACAATAACAATCCATTTTCTTTTATAAAGCCTTCTATCAACAACTTTAAATTCCACCCAATCCTATTAATTATATGAGAATCAGTGATCAAAAAAAAGAGAAAATAGTAGAACAAATATTACACTATTTATTTCAATCATTCCCAGAAACCCCATTCACGGCAAAAATTGCACGAGAAACAGCAAGAGATGAAGAATTCATTAAAAAACTATTATTAGAATTAAAAGAAAAAAACATCGTCGTAGCCATACAAAAAGATAACAAAGGCAACCAATATTCTAGGAAGATAAAATGGAAATTATCTTCAAGAGTTTACGATCTATACCATTCAAAACAATAACCAATATCCATATATCTTTATATAAAATCCATAACATAAAACAAAATGGAAGACAACATTAAAGACGCATTTAACAAAGTAAAAGAAGACATTAATTTTCTTAACAACGAGCTTCTCGACATTAAAACAACCATGAATGATCTCCACGATATCATGAAAAACCTTACAATTAAGCTTGAAAACAACGAAAATCAGCCTTCGACAGACAGACAGACAGACAGACACATAAATACGACAGATCCTGTGTCTTCGACACATAATACGACAGTTCCACAGGAAGTAGGGGGGTTGAAACCACTAAATATACACACTTCCATAGGAAATGAAGGGGCTTCGACAGACAGACAGACAGACACTTCGACAGACAGTGACATGGAAAATTTACAATTTTCTACCAATTATCCAACACATAATTCACACGTAAATGAACAAATTAGCATGGATTCTAACATACAAGAAGCAACCGAAATATTAGACTCATTAGACTCTTTAAAGAAGGAAATTCGCCTTAAATTTAAACATCTTACATCTCAAGAAATGCTAGTTTTCTCGACGATATACCAATTAGAAGAACAAGGAAACAGTGAGATAACATACAAGCTGTTATCCACAACATTAAAGCTATCAGAAAGCTCTATAAGGGA
>NZCQ01000065.1 GCA_002688335.1 Candidatus Pacearchaeota archaeon
ATTAATTTCTTTTTCATTATGAAGTATAAAATAAATTATTTATTTCCTTTTACTACATCGAACCCATAATTTTCCCACCCAGCAACTGGAACTCCTGCTGCAGGTGATTTCCCCATGCCAAATTTTAATACCCGTACATTATAACCAAGTAGTCTCAGTAAAACTAAAACCTGACTAGCAGTATGCCCTACATAACAACAAACAATAATCCTTTTATCTTTGGGTAATTTTTTTAGATTATTTTGTTTTAAAACATCAAGCCAAAAAATATTTTTAGATCCCTTAATATGACCTTTTTTATAATCTTGAGGTTTTCTTGTATCAAGTAAAAAATTCTTATGTCCACGTATTAAATCAAGTTTTAAGTCGGTTGGTAAAACATAATTCCAGTCATCTTCTACACTATCAAGAAATTCCCGACCTTTGCTTAAAATAGCTTCATTATGCCCATCATTTTTTGTTTTTTTAATCATTCTTTTTATTATATACCTCCTTTCATTTATAAATTTATTTTATAATATTTAAACTCTTTCTAAATTGAAATGCCCATTTTTTCATTTAATTTAACAATTTTTTCTTCCTTAGATAATCTTTTACCAGATCCTTCCATTCTTGATACATCAACATAGGGGGTAAAATTCAGATAAGGTCTAAGGGTCTCAAGAACAAATTCTTCTCCCTCTCCTTCTAACCCTTTAGCCCCTAATATATCAACAAATTTTGATGTTAACTCCCCACAATCTCCTGTATTATATGCTCCTACAATTTTATCAAGTAATTTCATTTCTTCATCATTAAATTCATCTTTCTGAGAAAGCAATGTTGCATAATTAAAGGCCGCCCCATATTGTCTAACTTCTTCACCACTTTCTTCATCTCTAAATCCTTCAAGTAAATTCCCTGAATCAAATCTTTCTCCATCCCCCCCTCCCCCTCTAACACCACTTCTAAGATACCAATCCTGCCAATTCCCCATTGCCCCTACTTTTTTATCCCAAAAAGCCACATATACAAATGATAATCCTTCATCATTTGAAATTTCGCCAATTTCTCTTCTATCAGGAGTTGAAAGCATTGGCTCATAAATTCCTGCATCAAAGGGTCTTTCATTAATTTTTTCCAATGCTTCAATATAATTAGTTGCAAAAGTTAAACTAATATTTCTTATTTCTTCAGAAGCTCTAGTATAATTTTTATTAGATTGTTTACTTCCTACCACTAATATTTCAAGTTGTTCTATTTCATTTGTCATTTTTTTACCCACCTATTCCAAATAGATACATTGGATTTAAATCTCCTTTTGAATCAATTGCAATTTCAGAAGAAACATATTCACGCATCAGATTATAAGCCCTAAATAAATCTTCATAAGGTAAAATTCTTTCTGTTTGTTCTTCAGTTCTCTCAATTTCTGTAGTAACTCTTTTTGTTAATTCTGATTCAAAACTCTCATTGTTTTCTTGAAAATCTAAAAAATGTTTTTTTCCACGTTCAACTTCAGAAATAAAATTTCCATTATTTATAAAGTATCCTTGAAAATTAGGAGTTTTCTTCATTCTTTCTTCAAATTCGATTGCATCTGAAAATTCATGTTGATTTGCTGGATTTTTATTTATCATTTTTTCTTTTTATTTTTTATTTATTTTGTTTTAACTTAATAGTAGTCATAATTCCATATAGTTAAACTTAAGTAGTAGTCATATGCTACTACTATATGGATATAAACAACATCTTAACAAATCTAAATTTAAGCAAAACCTCATCAAAATCCTATCTTGCACTTCTTGAACTAGGAAAAGCAACTGCAGACGGTATCGCAAAAAGAGCTAATACTTACAAAGCAAATGTTTATGATTCAATGGAAAAACTTGCAAATTTAGGACTCATTACTTCCATCTCAGAAGATAACAAAACCATTTTCATCCCAACAAATCCTGGTAAACTCCCTCAAATAATTGAAGACCAAAAAGAACAGGAGATAAATAGACTTGACGAACTTAAAAAAGACATAAATGTTGCTATGCCAAACCTACTTGCAAGATATAATACTGTTAAAGAAAAAGATTTATTTGAAGTTTATAGAGGTAAAAAAGCTTACAAATCTATCATCAAAGAAATTTTAGAGAGTAAACCAAAATATTGGAAAGGATTTGGTAATTTTCAGGTTCTTGACGCATTCCCAATTGATTTTTTTAAATGGTTTAAAAAAGTAAATTTCAGACTTTTCTCAACTAAATCAAATGAAATAAAGAAAAAGATGGAGGAAGCAAAAAAAGGGGTAAATGTTAGGGTAACCTGGCTTCCAAAAGAAATCTATATGCCAATTGTCTGGGTAGTTTTTGGGGAAAATGTATTAATAATTATTTATGAACCAGATTTAATTGTATTAAGAATAAAATCAGACCAAGTAGTCAAAACATTTTCCAATCAATTCAATTATTTATGGAAAAAATACAATAAAAAAGAACTTTCTTAAATTAGTCTGTTTTTTCATCACCCTTTCCCAAATCCTCTACATCACTAAAATCCAAAATTTTAATCTCTCTAGTTTTCAAATTCAAAATAGGAACCTTACACGGATCTGGCTCATTGCCAACCTTCTCCTCAAAGGCAGTCATAGATTGCCAACAAGAATTACTAATAATCAACACATTATTATAAGTACTAATATCTGTCTTATGTAAATCTCCAGTAGTTATAACATCTGGAACATCTCTTATCATCATAAAATCGTCTTCATCAGGAATATAAATAGTAGAACCATGAGTAGGAGCCAAATGCCTTCTTAACAACATATGTTTAACAACTCTTGCCGGAGTCGCATGAGCATTATTCATTCTCAATTCTTCTATTTCATTAATTATTCCATGCATACTAGCTCCATGATACATCAAAACCTGAATCCCTTCTATTTCAACTAAACTAGGATTGCTCACTAAAGATAAATTAGGTATCTCATGCAATATCTCTCCAAAATCATCTCCAATCGGAGGTTGAGGTTCAGCAACTCTAACCGCATCATGCTGTCCAGCACATTGAATTATACTTATATGACTTGGTATCTTTTTATAAAAATTCCCTAAAATCTCATATTGTTGTTTGATGTCTTTAACAAGTAAATCTTTTTCCTGTCCAGGATAAACACCAACCCCATCAATAGAATCTCCAACAACAAACATATACTTAATTTTTTTCAGAACCTTTTTTTGCTTCTCATCACAATCCCTTCCATTCAACCAATCTATAAATTTATTAAAATTATCTTCTAAAAAATTCTTACTTCCAATATGTATATCTGAAATGAAAATTGCATACACCTCTTCATCCAACTTTTTCTTTTCTTTCAAGAAACTATCTGGATAAAAAAAATCGTTGACAAAAAGAAAATCCCTATTCCCATTGCACTTGAAACCAATCACATCGTCCAATAAAATTTCCTTACTTTTCTCATAAAGTTCTTCCTTGTTAAAACTTATTAGAAGTTTAGCCTTTCCAGTTAAATCCTCAACTTCTAAAATAATATTTTTATTTTTAGTAACCCGCTTGCTAGTTACAATTCCAATTATAGAAAAGTCCTTATTCCCAGTTATTTTATCTATTGAAATTAAACCTTCAAGTTCCTTTCTCTCCTGCAAGATACTTTTCATAAAATTATACCTACTTCTAAAATACTTAACAAAATCTTGAACTTCTAATTTCCTAGGATTAATCACAGGACTTGAAATAATTTTAACCTCACCCCTCTTTTCTCCCTCTTCCTCCTTTTCCTCCCCTTCCCTAACCCCTTCTCTCAATACTTCCCCAACCTCGCCAAAATCCTCAACGCTGCTCTCTTTCTTAACCTCAAGAGAGATACTCACATTCACAAAATATTTATCAACAAGTTTCTTTTTTTCACTATCTAACTCATACAAAATAGGCTTAATTTTATCAATATTATCATTAACCAAATTTCTTGTAATAATTTTCTTCTGAGAAACTATAGCTATTTTATCAAGAATCTCATGTGCAACATTTTCATCACTCAAATCATTCAAGAACTCTAACATATCTTTATCTAATAAAAAGCCCTTTTCAACAAACAATTTTAATATATCTCCCATTTTCACCTATCTTGAAAAATGGGAGGTTTAAAATAAATAATTTTATTATCTCCCATTTTAGATCACACCTTTAAAACACTAAAAAGATACAAGAAATAGTTCTTAAAAGTTTTTAAAGTATATTATCACCAATTACATGTATGAGAGTTTATAGGGATAAATCAGATTTATTTATAGAAGAATACATCGGAGAAACCAAAGTTACAATAAACAGAATTAGAACCCATAAAAACAATTATGATGTTATTCTAATTATAGAATCTGAAGAAACTCAGGGGTCTTTGATTTATGAAGGAATTGATATAGAATATTGGAGATATCTTAAGGAGAGTTTCGTTAAAATGAATAGTAAACAAAGAGAATCTGAGCTTTCACAATTAGCCTACCAAATGCACACAGAAGTTTATAATGATTTTTAACCAGTCTAAAGCAACATCTCACACCCCCAACCTCTCAATCAAGATATCTTTTGCCTTTCCTTTAATGCTCTCCGGAATTGCTAACTTTATCTCTCTCATCCTCCCATGTCTTCCCTTACTTATTACTCTTGCATTAATTAAACCCAACATATCAAGCTCTGCAATAATATCACTAACCCTTCTCTGAGTCAAACAATCTACATTAACACTCTTGCATAAATTCTCATAAAAATCAAAAATATCTCCAGTAAATGCACTACCCTTAGTCTCGCTAGATTTATCAACTAATTCAATAATAGAATATAAAATCAACTGAAATTGTTTAGTTCCAGTCTCAACAATATCTAATATTTTATCCCTCTCAATCTTATCATTAGCCCTATCTATATGATCTATCATTATCTTTTTACTAGAATTCCTCTCAGCAATCTCTCCAGCAACTCTCAACAAATCCAAGGCCCTTCTAGCATCTCCATGTTCACGAGCAGCATAGGCAGCACATTTAGCTATAACACCTTCATCAACAACTCCTTTCTTAAAAGCATCCTCAGACCTCTTCCTTAATATATCCTGCAATTGAACAGCGTTATAAGGAGGAAAAACAATCTCTTCCTCTGATAAACTACTCCTAACTCTAGGATCAAGACTATCTAAAAATCTAAGATCATTACTAATCCCTACAACAATTATCTGAGTCTCCCTAAGTTCACTATTAAGCCTAGTCAAATTATAAAGAAACTCATCATTAATCTTCTTAACAGCCTGATCAATCTCATCCAACAACAAAATCAATAACTTTTCCTCACTACTCTCTAAAATATCCAAAAATTTCAAATAAACTTGATCAGTCGGTAATCCAGTAGCCGGAACACTCCCTCCAAGTTTCTTAATTAATTCAGCCAGTATCCTATACTCAGTATCAGCAATTTTCTTCAATTTACAATTCAAATATTCTACTCTTAAGATCTTATTCTCCCTAGATCTCTTAGAAAGCTCATTAGCAACATGTTGAACCGAAAGGGTTTTTCCAGTATTATGAGAGATGGTACCATTAGCAATAAAGTTATGATTTTTTGGGACAGTCAGATCATAAACATAAGGTTCATACGTTTCTTCAATTTTCACTATCTTAGAAACCATGTAACTCCTACCACACACCCCCATATTTTTAACATACTTACTTAACATCTTTTTAAGTCTCTCTCTTTTGGAACCATAAAAGCTAATTTTATTATGGAACTTAACCAAATTTTCCTGTCCATTAATATACAATCTAAATTGATCTACTACTCTATGAGACTTATGTTTCCTAATCTTACAAGTTATACCTTCTTGATATAATAAACATGCCATTTGTTGAAGTAATTTTTTTGAATTTGAAGAATATTCAATTTGATAAGTTTGTTGACTTACTGATCCATCACAAGAGAATAAGGCTTTTAAAAATTCTCTCTGAAAAATATTAGAAGATTCTAGAATAATCTCAGGGATTTCCACAATCGCACTTTTTTTACCAAAAGGGATACCTAATTTATTAAGATAACTACAAACATCTTTTGAAATAGTTTCCACACACATACACCGTTTATCTGAACGTATTTGAGGCGTACATGAAAAAAGAGTCTTCAGATCAAACTTAGCCAACTCTAATAATTCATATTCAGTATTAAAAAACCGGCATCTCTGCTTATTAGAATTATACCAACCACTTCTATGATGTTTAATCCTTCGCTCTCGCTTATTTAAACTTCCATCAGCAATAATAAATCCCAATAACCTTGCCAATGCTAAAGAAATCTCATTATTACTGATATTCGGCAAATCATAGCTTATAACTAATTCATCACTCAATCTTAATTCATCAGATTTTTTCCATTTCATATCAGAAAGAAGCAACGGATGATCCTTAGTAACAACAAGTTCATGACCATTATCTAAAACTATTTTTAAAAGCTGATCTTTATTTTCAAACTCCAAAAATAAAAAATCGGACCATTCATATTTCTTTTCTTCAATATTAAAACTCAAAACCCTATCTTTAGTATAATCAACTTTTTTTATTCTCTTCCAACCATTATTAGTATAAACCAAACTATCTCCCGCAATACAACCAGTCGCTCCATAAATAAACAAATTACTAGTCCTATTACCTAACAAAGCAGGAGCTAATATTGAAGCAACATTCTTAACTTGTTCATCCCTATGGGGAATATTATCAGGAGTATAATTAGATTGAAGAATCTGCTTGTCCTTAAACAAATTCCTTTCACTAATAGAATCAAAAATCTTATCTAAATCACTCATTTTTAATCATCAATTTACATTACCCTTTCATAACCTAAAAAAATGAAACAACTATATAAACATGATTATTCTCCCAAAAGTAATACCTTAATTTCTAGTAGAAAACTCAATATATAATATTAACTTAAGCTAACTTAAACGAATAATAGAAAACTTAGAATAAACTAAAAGATAAAATCCTGACAAACCCTACACCATTATTTCTTATGGAAAATTAAAAAGCAACACACTCCAATTCAAATTATACAGTAAATTTCATTCAAATTTCATTCAAAATCTCTTATTTTCATAAAATAATAATCAATTTCATCTCAAACCAATCATTTTAAAAATTATTCTAATATATTACTCTGATATATCATTTCAATATATTATAATATAATAAATACTTTAAAATATATATAATATAATATAATAAAGTTTATAAATAAAAATTAAAAAATAAAAATCCAAATCACAAATTCTTATTTAAATCTTTCCAATAGAAATCAAAGGGTGAGCCCAAATCACATAAATTATTACAATATAAATAATACATAATCAAAACTAAATAAGCAAATTAATATAATATATAACTATAATATAATAAAATCATAAATAAATTTATAAAGAGCAATCATCTTAAACTATAATGACAGAAAAAAAACCTCATAAGGAAATATTAACTAAATCTGTTGTTACAAAAGAAGGTAGGAAATTAGGAATTGTTAAAGACATAACTTTTGAAACAAGAACAGGAGAATTAATCCATATTGTTATGAAAGATCCTTCTCCTTATTGCGATCAACTTAATCTAGAAAACTCCCAAAAGGGCGAAGCCCTCATCCCCTATAACTCCATAATCGCTATAGGTGACTTCGTTGTTATTTCTGAAGAAGATTTGATGTAATAAGATCTTGAATAATCAAAGATTTGATATTTTCTCTCAAAACCTTTAAATAAATAACTTCATTCTATGATCCATGAAAAAAAGAGGGGAGATTCATTATCTAGAACCATCCATAGTTGAAAAAAATATCTGGAACTTAAATCATTTCTTCACTTCATTATTCATAGGATTATTTTTAGTAGCAATATTCATTATCATAATTAATTTTCTTAACTTGGATTTAACTCAAGTACTGATCTTATTTTTAACTATAATAATTATCTACTCAATAATTCTGTTTTTTCTTCTAGAACCTAAAAGATTAAGAGAAATCCAACAACCAATATTGAAAACAATTGCTAATAAGCCAATCTACAAACAAATACCTTATGAAACTGTAAAAAAAATCTATGTTACAAATCCAAAGAAATCAAGCAAAAAGACTCCAATAAAGAAATTTAATTTTTATGCTTCAACACAATCTAAAACATACCATAAAAACACATGTAGATTATCAAGGCTAATGAAAAGAAAATACAAGATAGGTAACGATAAAGAAATTTATTTCACAAAAAATAAATACAGACCATGCAAGGTATGTATACAAAACCAATACCCTGAATTGAAGTAATACTTTTAAAATGTTAAATCTTCAAAATAAAGATGGCTCAAGTTTTAAATAAATTAGAACCAATTAAAGAAGAAGCATATAGATGTCCTGCAGTTGATGAAAGAACAGGAATAAAATGCAACAGACTAATCTTAGGGACTTATGAAGAAGCTCTAGCCCATGTCCAAACATCCTTTGATATCCCACTTCCAATAGGTTTTGTTTATAGGGATGAACCTCATACTATAGTCCTCTTAGATAGACTAAGATTGCATACTAGCACCTGTTTAGCTCTCAATCATACTTATGATCAAGATATTATAAAACTTAAAGATTCTGAGGATCAATTATCTTATCTTGTAGGCATTAAAAGGAACTCAAGATCAGTAAAGAGAGAATTATTAGAGGGATCTTTATCTATGTTATCAGAAAAAGATTTTCAAGATTTTCAAGCTTATTTTGAAAGTTTAAAGCAAGATGAAGAGTTCAAACTTGAATACAGGCAATATGATTTAAATTTTGAATTAATAAGAACAACTCCTGAAATAAACCAATCCCTTTCTCAATAACCCTTCCTCACAACAATCTTTAAAAACCTACACTTCATTTTTCATCCATGAGAATAATAGGATTTAATTTAACAAAAATTCTTGTAGAAAAAAAAGATGAACAACCAAAAGGAATTAAAGTAAATCAAAAAATAGACATAAGAGATCTTAAAAAGGAAGAAATACCTATAACAAAAAGCGAGATAATAAAATTAAACTTTAAATTAACTTTTGATTACTCAGATAATTACGCAAAAATAGAATTTGAAGGGAATGTTTTAATCCTTCCAGATAGGGATGAAATGAAGAAATTCTTAGATAGCTGGAAAAGCAAACAACTCCCAGAAGGATCTAGAATACCTTTATTTAACTTCATAATGGACAAATGTAACATCAAAGCCCTAGTCTTTGAAGATGACATGGGTTTACCTCTTCATCTACCAATGCCAAGAGCATCAATTAATCCTAATCAGAATAAGAGTGGTTAATCAAAAAGAACATTCAATCTTCTCTTAAACCTTTTTCCACAAACAATCATTTTTCTTCTCATCCGATTTTTTCTCCTTTTTAAATAATTCCCTATTTCAGAAGCAATTTCAAAATCATATAAACCATGATTTTCACAAACACCCTTTATTTTTTTCAAAACATCTTCATCAACTTCAGAATAAATATTTAAATTAACAAAAACACTTTTCATACCAAAAAGATCAATCCATTCATTAACCCTTAACCCTATTCCGTTTTCTCTCTCATAAGCTTTAACATGTGTTCCCCCCCCATTTTGATAAGATTCAAAATTAAAATCATTTCCCAATTTACGGATTACGGAGGAAGCAACATTCCTTCTCCTTGGGATGTTAGTATCAACATAAAGTTTTTGATCAACAATACGATATTCACTTCCTTCAGCCATAACATCACAAGCATGAACCTCTTTAAATAATTTTTCTCAACTTCCCAAAATCATGCACCTTCTTTTCTAATGAATTATAAATTACAACATCCATCTTTTTCAAATCTTTATTTTCAATCACAAAAAATTTCCTTTTCCTATCACCTTTCCTACTCTCAAGATTCTCAACATCACTCAAATCATATCCTAAACTAAACTCACTAAAACTAGGCAAAATCAAAACCTTCTTGCCCTCCCACTTTCCTTTTAAAAAACATTTAAACTTCTCCCCTTTATATTTATCATATAATGTAATTGCGGGGTGTAAATGTCCAAACACTAACCAATCACTGTCCAAACACTGTTTAAACATCTCATTTCCATGCAAAAAACACCAACTTTCCCCATCAATTCTAACCTTATAATAATCTTTTAACAACACATTTCTCTTTTTTAAAATAGGTTCAAGCATAGTATCATGATTCCCTTTTATCACAATAATCTTATCACATTTCTTCTTAAGATAATCAAGTAATTCCAGAGTCTCTCTCCATTCAGCATCACTTATCTTACCAAAATCATGCTTCACATCCCCTAACAAAACAACCCTATTAACTTTCTCATTTTCTAAATTATCAAAAACTCTCTCTAATTTCTCAATGATATTATCTAACTGGGCCTTAGGAAACATAGCCCTCCCATGAACACCGTCATGCCCTATATGAATATCCCCAATTACTAAAATATCTTTTATTATTATGCAATCATGCAAATATTTAATTTTATCATCCATCCTCACTTCCTCTCAATCTCCCTTATCTGAGGAAGTTTACTTCTGAAGAGACGGAAAATCATCTTTCTTTGATTTCCCGTAATATCTCTTCATGCATTCTCTTCAAAAATTTCATTCTATCTTCCATTTTCAATATATCTGTGTATCCTTGCAAAACCAAATTAAATGCAAATGGACTAGGCAACTTAGTATTTATTTTTTCAGTTTTTATCAAACCTTTTTCAATTCCTTTCAGAACTTTATTAGCATTATTCACATCCATAAGATCCTCCAAAACCTCTCTCCTAGCCTCTTTTAATATGGGGAAATCCTTGCTTATCTTATTAATAGCACTTAATAAGAAAAATGAATTCATTTGCTGCTTTCCTACACTCTTACTCCTCCCCTTATAATTTCTTAATATCATCAAACTTCTAGCCGCACAATGTCTAAACCTTCTTTTTAATATTTCAGTCTTAGCAATAGCCTCTTCAATAACTTCTCTTAAATTTTTAGAATTTAAAACATTCAACGCTTCTTCAATAGGCAACTTTTCTCCTGAAAAATAAAATCCATTATCATTAATCCCCATTTCAATATCTCTTCCAACTTTCTGGCCCATTAAATATCCTAAAGCCCTAGATAAAACATCATTCACCCTTCGGCCATACAAACTATGAAATATAATGTAGTTCTTGTCCCCCTTATAGTGCTCAATTATCATTTTACTTTCATGAGGAATCTTCGCATATTTATATTGCTGATAAAAGTAATTATAAATCGTCTTACTCACTTTATCACTTAAATAACAATACTCTTTAATGAACTCAATCATCTCACTTTTCTTCAATTTTTCTTCAAATTTCTTATTAATCAATTTTCTAAACTTGTTTATCTCTAAAGCAGATTCAAAACTCAATGGCATTTGCTCAGAAAACCAACTTGGAATTGTTGGATTTCTCTTAGTTCCAGCATTAACATAAACTTTCATACCTCTAGTATACATAAATTGATACTTACTACCTCCTAAAACAAAAACATCTCCTGGCCTCATTTTCTCTAAAAAAGCTTCATCAATCATCCCAACTTTCTGATCTTTTCTCTCTCCAGATCCTATAACCACACTAGCAAAACTTTCCTCAGGAATTGTTCCAATATTAGTCAAGTAAATAACTCTCGCCAACTTTCCTTTCTTCCCTATCTGTTTAGTCTCCTTATCATACCAGATCTTAGCATAAACATTCCTATGTTCTAATGCATATTCTCCAGCAAGATAGCTTATGACACTCATAAAATCTTCTCTACTCAAATCAGAATAACAATAACTCTTTTTAATTAAATTAAACATATCATCGATATCCCATATCTTATGTATGGCCATCCCATAGATCTGTTGGCTTAAAACATCCAAACAATTCCTAGGTATATGTACATTATCTATCTTATTTTCAACACTTTCCTTAGCTAATATACTGCACTCAATTAAATCATCCCTATCTAAGACTACAAATCTCCCTTTGCTTATATCATGTAATTTATGCCCAGCCCTTCCAATTCTTTGCAATACTCTAGCACTGCTCTTAGGACTTCCTAACAAAATTACTAAGTCAATATATCCTATATCAATCCCTAGTTCTAAACTAGTGCTTGTAACAACAACCTTCAGCTCACCCTTTCTTAATTTATCTTCAACCATAAACCTATGCTCTTTACTTAATGATGAATGATGAGCTTGTATGACTCCAGAACTTTTAGTTCTGGAGGATCCAGAAATCTCTGATTCATCAGAGTTTTCAACATAATTCTCTGGAAATATATCCTTCAAATGATTAACAACCCTCTCTGTTGCAGCCCTTGTATTAGTAAAAATTACAGAAGTCTTATGTCCTTGGATCAATTTATCCATCAAACCATAAAGAGAGTTATGCTGTTTCTCCGGACTAGTATTAATAAGGTCTTCAGCACCTGACAAAACCTTAATATCCTTTTTTTTATCCCCCTTAACTTTAGCAATCAAACATTCCCCTCCCTTTCCAACTAAAAAGTTAGCAATAACTTCTAGTGGAGCAATTGTTGCAGAAAGACCTACCCTAACAGGAGTTATCTTACTTAAATTTTCTAATCTTTCTAAACTAATACTAAGATAAACTCCTCTCTTATTCCCTAAAGAATGTATTTCATCAATAATAATAAATTCCACACCATAAAACAATTCAACAAACTTAACAGTTGTCAAAGTAATAGCCAAGCTCTCAGGAGTTGTTATAAAAATGTGGGGAGGTTTTTTCAACATCTTACTTTTTTCATAGGCACTTGTATCTCCTGTTCTCAATCCAACCCTAATCTCCTGCAATTCTATTTCTTTTTCCTTCGCAATTTCATTTATCTCTTCTAATGGCTTAACCAGATTAACAAAAATGTCATTATTCAATGCCTTGAGAGGGCTAGAGTATATGCTATAAACCTTATCCTCTAACTCATTCTTCCTAGCCAACTTAACTAGATAATTCAAAATACTCAAAAAACCAGTCAATGTTTTTCCACTTCCAGTACCTGCAGAAATAAGTATATTTTTCCTTTCATGAATATTCATAACTCCATACAATTGACTATCTGAGAATCCTTTAAATTTACTAAAAAACCATTCTTCAATCAGCGGATCCAGAATTCCAATTAACTCCGATTTCTTCCTAATCTCTGCATTATCGTAAATTACTTCTTTCATCTTATCTTTCCCTACCTAAACTTTATAAAATTAACTACCTATTCTAAGTATATCAAGATGAAGATCAGTCAAGAAAAGATAGACAAAATAAATGAACAAATCTTACATTTTTTGTATCAATCATTTCCAAATCAACCATTCACGGCTTCCATTGCCAAGGAAATCGCAAGAGATGAAGAATTTATAAAAAAGATACTTTTTGAAATGAAGGAAAAAGGATTAGTTATTCCTATCAAAAAAGACAATAAAGGGAATATCTTCTCCAAAAGAATAAAATGGAAATTATCAAATAAGGTTTATGATATTTATCATAAAAATAATATCTAAATATTTAAATAAATTCTGACGATCTTATTTCATGGAGTTTAGCTCTAATTTAAAAGAGGCATTTAGCAAGGTCAAGGAAGATATTGATTTCTTAAACAACGAGCTGTTAAACATAAAACTAACCATGGAAGATTTGCATGTAATTCTTAAAAATTTAACAAAAAAACTAGAAAATAAGGAAAAAAACACTCAGACAGACAGACAGACACTTCGACACTCAAATCAGACACATACTGTGAATTCGACAGACACTTCGACAGTTCCACTAGAAGTAGAGGGGTTAAAATCATCAAATTTACCTATCTCCATAGGAAATGAAGGGGTTTCGACAGACAGACAGACAGACACTTCGACAGACACTTCGACACTTATTTATGCTAAAAATAAGGAAAAAACAATAGATTCTGATATAAGAGAGGCAACAGAAATACTCAATTCATTAGATTCCTTAAAGAAGGAAATCAGACTCAAATTTAAGCATTTAACTTCCCAAGAAATGATAGTTTTTTCGACGATATATCAATTAGAAGAACAAGGAACCTTGGAAATAACTTATAAGTTACTTTCACAAACTCTCAGACTTTCAGAAAGCTCTATACGTGATTATGTACAAAGAATGATAAATAAAGGCATATCTATTCAAAAAGAGAAGATAAATAACAAGAAATTACTACTATCAATTTCCCCCAATTTAAAGAAAATAGCATCTCTAAACACTATAATTCAGCTTAGAGAGCTTTAAACAAGTAGATTTAACTACTTCAGGTTCTAGAGATGTCCTTAAACTTAGCTATATTCGCCTAACCGATTTTAAATCATGTATAAGCAAAGCTAAACAAGTAACCCACCCAATATAATCTAAGGACTTTAAAACCCCAGTTTTAGCTATCTCAGGACCTTAGACCACATATCTTACTTTTTCATTATCTTTATGATTTTCCACTTTTCGTTAAACTCTTTATTTTTGATACTCACTTTTACCAATCTTTGATCATATTTTAACGCACACTTTCCCATTTTTGGAGTTTTTTTAACAAAAACACTCACTATTCCTCGTTTTATACTCTAATTTCATCATTATTCTCCAAATCTTCTCCTTTCTAACTCTCACTTTTCCATCTTTTTAGCCTTATTTTACACATAAACACCCTTTTTTACACCCAAAACACTCTCTTTTCTCAAAAATTACTGCCTTTTTACCTTTTTTTTGTTTTATTTCTCACCTTTCCCTTCTTTAACAAAATCTCTTTCACTCTCTCAGGTATAAACACTCTCTTTTTATTATTCTCACTTATCACTTCTTCTATTAGTCCTTCACTTTTCTGCTTTATGCTATTAATCTGGCCCCTTATGGTAGACTTCCTTTTTCCCATCATTGCAGCAAGATCTTCATAGCTCAACTTCATATCTGAATTTAAAAGAACAAATACAATTGCTCTTTCATTTGTTGTTAAATTGTCTAAAAATACTGTTTGAACACCTGTTTGAACACTGTTTAAAACACTATAAACAGGTGTTTGTTTATCCAACACTGTTGAAGCCTGTTTAAACACTCCTTTATTTCCAACGACTCCAATAAGATTTTTCAAGTTTTCCAACTCTTCTTTTATCGTCGATAATTCCTCATTTAGCTCTCCTACCTCTTCCTTTAAATCAACATCAGCAGTGTTTAAGTGTTTAACCCAAGTTATTAAATCTCCAATATCTTTCTTTGCACTGTTGAAGCCTGTTTGAACACTGTTCTTAAATTGATCAAATTCAGTTTTTTCAACTTTTTTACTAAAAAATCCAAACATAACAATGGGTAATAACTAGTTTATTTAAATCTTTCTACCTCCTCGACAACATTTATCTTTATCGACGGTAAAACTTAAGTAATCTTTCATACATAAACCTAAAAAAATAGGATAAGAACAAAGATAGGGAGAGTTAGTAGTAAAAGTCTAGAAAAAGCTCATAAAAAACCCAAAAAACAACTGTTTAAACAACCCAAAAAACTAATTATTCTTATTAAAAAACCAACAGAATCTTCAAAAATCAACAATATTCACTATATCGTCCCTATAAATCAAGCCTAGGATATCTTACCATAAAAGCTGCTAAGAGTTATCACACATAATTAACCGAAAATTAGCTAACAAATTAGCAAAAAACAACCTAATTTAATAAAAATTAGATTTTTCCAATAAATTCAATAAAATAACAAAAATAAATCGGGGATTTCATTCAGAAATAATTATCAAAATAACTTTTAATCAAAAACAAAAAGTTTTAGCATTCAGAAAATCAGCATTTTTTAAAGAGAACTTTGCATAATTGACATTTCCGAAGGAAATCGCAGCAAAGTCTTCAACTTCTTTGAAGTTGAATGAATCAGAAAACTAGTTTTCTGAGTTCTCTAAACACATTCTCCGAAATTGCAATTCACATAATGGTCACAAAAACCTTTAAGTATCTATGGTTCTTGTTCAAAATATATAATTGAATACAAGAATCAAAAGGAGGTCAAAATGAAAAAAGATACAAAAGGTAAAAGCGGAGGGGTCTGCCATAAATGTGGAACTTGCAGCTCCCTTGGTTGGCTATTTCCCATAATGCTATTGGCAGTAGCATTAGTTCCAGGTTGGCTTGCTTCAACATGGGGCAAATGGGTAGTTGTCATAATAGCAGCCCTATACCTAATCAAGAGAGTCAAACCCTGCAAAATGTGTAGTTGCGCATAAGCTTACATTTTTTTATTTTAATTCTATTTTTATCTATTTCTATTTATTAATTGTTTTTAGCAATGATAAGAAGTTTTTGCATGGCTAAATTTTAGCCAGTTTTGAATATTAAGTGATACAAATAATTAAATAGCATCTACACCTCAGAACAATATGAGTTTACTGATGGGTCCAAATTATGACGTTAATGGAAATGAGTTTCAGAAGTGAGTGGCCTTAGTTATAGTAAAGGTCATAATCATTCAGATCTCCTTATGCCACATTTCTCAAAATCCCTTAGGCCAATCTCGGATGAAGAGGCAACAAGAATAATTGATGCCTATGAACAAGGAATTCAAGTTCCAAGTGATGGAGCTTCTGCTGCAGATATATCTCAGGAAAAATCTCAAAGAAAGTGTGTTGCATACATAATGGATAAACTCGAAGAAAGAGCGAGGGAAACAAGTAATGTATTGTTCCAATCAGGGGCCGGAATATAGCGATTATCTTCAAAAACCTCTAGAGATTCATTTTTTACTGTTTCACACGTATAAGGTTCGCACAACACTCATTAACGGAACTTTACCTTAAGAGCTAACTTTGTGGATTTTCTCTTGCATCTGCTAGGTTCACATTATCTTTTTAGAGGGATGCTCAGATGTTGCAAAAGGGCCCACATAACCGCATTCGTTACATTCTTTATTTTCACTTACTGCTCCAATTCTCCCGCCTTCAGAGTAATGATTATTACCAAAAAGACTGATTTTTGAACTAACACTCCAGTTTTTGCACTTACACTTTGGACAGATATAATTTTTTAAGGCCATAGGTTAGTTAAATAAAAGTCTATTTTAAATTTTTTTACAACCCTACACAAAGTAATGTTAAGATCAATTAAAACTATTAATTAACACTACATTCTCTCTAGCGAAAACATTTAATCATCAACAAAAACTTTTCGCATATACAATGTAATACCTAAATTCTAGTAGTTAACTAAGGGTAGTGCCTAATTTTAAGTATCAGGGTTTTTTACTTAAGATGATCTTGTCAGCTTTAATATCGACACTTAATTCATCACCTTCACTTAGGTTGATCTTTTCAACTATCTCTGGAGGGATGTTAACTACGTACTTATAATAATCTTTTCCACCATATTTCCTCAAAAACCTTTTCTGCAATTTCATAAAATAAATATGAAAGTGAGATTTATAAAGTTTTAGGCACCGAAAGATTTATATACTTGAGGCACCTAACAATAAAAAGAACTGGAGGAAATAAAATTCAAACTAAAAACATGCCCTTACTGTCAGAGAAGCACAGGCCACTTAACAAAAGGAGCTTGTCATAACTGCTACCGTAGATTATTGTGGAAACGGAAATTGATTGAGTGCAAGAGATGTAAGAGACATTTACCAATGCACTCCAAAGGATATTGTGCTGGATGTTACCAAACTATCTTTCAATTAGATAAAATAAAAGCATATAATTATAGAAAGTGGCATAACATAGAGCCGGAGACATATAAGAAGATCACTGAAAAATGCATTGTTTGTGGATATATTGATATTGTGGAACTCCATCATTTAGATGGAGACAAAAAGAATAATTCTGAGACTAATCTCGTCGGACTCTGTCCTAATGATCACAAGAAGATTCATAGATACGAATTTAGGGAAGGAATTGTCAATGAGATCAATGAAGCTCTTAAATCCAGGGGATTACCTCCTTTCGAAGCTCCAAAGATATTCATACAAAACAATCCAAGAGTCTAGTCATTTAAGCAACCCTATCAAGTTTTTTATAGATATTCATGGACTCTGCAACTTCAGTAAGCAATCCTCTATATCCCGGTAACAAATCTCCTTCCCGAACACTCCAACCATCATAAACCTCTATGGGGAAGATCTTAGGGCCTTTTGGAACCTCAGTTTCTTGCTCATGAATTTCAGGCCTAACAAAGTCCCTTTCCAAAGCACTTTTATACTTGGCATTTGAGACTCTTCTCAATGAATTTAAGTGAGTTGATGATTCAACAAATAGGTCTGTAATTCTCATCCCCATATAATAAATCGCAGTACAAAAACTTGCAGTAACTCCTGCTAATCCTAACATAGCAATTTGTTCCATTTCCATTTATTCTTATCATATCTTTAATTTATAAACTTTACTATCTGTTATCATCTGAAGAGAGTAACAATAAAATCCTGAAGATTACACACTATCTTTAAAAACTCGCAAATTCTTCTTAATCTAAAAATGGGCGAAAATCATTCATTCTCAAATCAAACTCTTATAACTGAAACAGATAGGATGAAGTTTAGAGAGTTAGACTCTTTCCTAAATAACTATGATGATTCTCAGAAGAAAGCAATCATCTCAGATAGCAGAAACATACTCTGCATCGCTGGAGCAGGATCAGGGAAAACATCAGTATTAGTCAAGAAAATCGACTTTTTAACAAACTACAAAAGTGTAGATCCTTCAAAAATCCTCGCCATAACCTTCACTAGAAAAGCAAAACAAGAGATGGAATCAAGATTAGAAGCTCTAAACATCAAAACAAATGTCCATACTTTCAATTCTTTTTCAGAGAGAATATTAAGAAAGTATCAGCATAAGATTTACAATAAAAATACAATGGTATTAGATTACTCTGGAAAGGTTTTTTCATTTTCATTTGCCATTCAATCTTTAAATCTTACAATAGATAGCGTGATAGACCTGTATTTTACTGACAAACAAAAGATATTAAAAACTAAAGAAGAATTATCATCAATTTTAATCAACGATTGCTTCTCAATAATAGATTTTTTTAAGCTCAAAAATAAAGATTTATCTTCACTATCGCAAGATATTCATGTGGAAAACAAGAAGATAGCAGAAACTATTTTAACTATTTGTAAGAAACTTCAGGAATACATACAAGTTTATGGATTTAGATCTTTTAACGATCAGATATTAGATACTCTAGAATTCTTCAAAAATAATCCAGACTATATACCGCAATATGATTACATTTTTGTAGACGAATATCAAGACGTCAACAATTCCCAATCAAAAATACTAGATCTACTCAATCCAAAAAATCTCTTCTTGGTTGGAGATCCACGACAATCCATCTTTGGGTGGAGAGGCTCAGATATAAATTTAATCCTAAATTATAACAAAAAGTATCCAGATTGCGAAACAGTAGTCTTAGATAAAAATTATAGGAGCAACAACCATTTAGTAAACTTCATGAATCATTCAATCAAGGATTTATCTCTAAGGGATTTAGAATCATCAATAAATGGAGAAAAGAATATCTTCCTTTCTGAACACAAATCAGAAGAAGATGAAATAAATTTCATTACAGAAAAATTATCTGAATTAACTCTTAATAAAAAAAGAATTTTTGTCCTAGCCCGTACAAATCGACACTTACAAAATATTTCATTAGTAATGAAGCAAAAGAACATCCACCACATAATAAAAAGAGAAGATGATCTAACAAATACAGGGGGAGGAAACATCATTATATCAACAATTCATGCAATAAAGGGATTGGAATCAGACATAGTTTTTATCATGGGTTGTAATAAGCAAAATTTCCCCTGCAAATCTTCTGATCACCCTATCCTAGATTTTATTAAGTTAGGGGAATATAATAAGGAAGAGGAAGAAAAAAGATTGTTTTATGTAGGAATTTCAAGAGCCAAACACTCTCTCTACTTAAGCTATTCAGGTAAACCAACAGAATTCATTAATGAGGAAATGATATCCCTCCTAGAAGAGATTCCTAGAAAAGATAAGAAAGATGAAATTGATAAAACTTCTTACCAGGATGAAGATTTTCTAGAAAGAGATTTTAGAAGATCAGAAACATATACAGAATCAAAATATAAGGAAGATTGGGAAGATATGATTTCTGAGGATTAGTTGTCTTTATTTTCCACTCGATAAATACAAGGTTTCTAATTCTCTTTTAACCCAGTCAAATCCCGCACACCTGTTCTCTTTGTCTTGACAGATATTTTCAAAAGGATCTAGGGGAACGAGTCCCGGAGCCATCTGAGAGTAACCTGGCAGTACTTCTTGTGCTTTAACAATAACCAAAGCATAACCAGCAATATCGTTAACACTAAACTCAATGGGAATCCCCGATGTTTCGCGGAGGTAACTAACTACATAGCTAATACCTATGGACATCGGAGAGGCATGGTGCCTTTCATCAAATGTAACAGAATCTTTATAATCCAGTGAGAGGGTTCGTCCCACCTTCTTTTTCATATCATCAACATTTCCAATATTCTCCGATTTTAAAACTTCTAACAGATTTCCCGCCACAGTTCCAATATCTCTAGGATAAAATCTCATTAATCTCTATCTGAAAGACAGTTTTTAAGAATATCTGTGATTCTTTCCTATTCAAACTCCACATATGCTTTCCATATTTCTCACCAATCAACTCTTCTTTAGGGATGAACTTCAATGCAGCAGAGTTCATGCAATATCTCAAACCTCAAGATTAACCTTTTCTATCATCTTGACATCCCCTTTCATAAGAATTTTATGGTCTTTAGAAACAAAAAATAGAACTAGGATAATAACTAAAAATATTACAACATAAGGTAGACTCAGTTTCATATTGTTTCCTAGAGTCAATAGTTTAATAATTTACTGTTCGAAAAACTTATAAATTATTCTTAAATGATATTGACAATGGCATCAGTAAACGGATTGCAAGAGAGAATGGACAACAAAGCAAGATTATTTGTAGAGTGGGCAGGTGAAAAACTAGAGAGGGAATATAATGGGGGAACAGCAAATAGGGCAGTACATTTTGTCCGTAACGCTTGCAGCTGTGTTACTGCTAGTTCTGCCAAAGTTACCTTGGAAGATGATGCTGCAGCAGTAAGAAGTTATGAGCTATCAGCCAAGGTTATCCTAAGGTATTTTGAACTAACAGATGCATATCCCGAGTTTAAAGAAGCCGAGATCAATACCATGGATGGATACTTTGGGAGGGAAGATGGAACAAGGATCTTTATGTATGATGGGCATTATAGGAACCAAGTAACAAAAATGGGAATCATGCTTGCGGCAGGAGTAAAGACTATTGAAGAACTAAGCTAAATCACAACATTTAAATGTTACCCATTATTACTTAAACTATGAAAAAGAGGAAAGCAAGGAATAAGAAAACAGTGAAAGATCCGTTATCTCAGAAAACAAAAAATCTAATTAAAAACATAATTTTCATAATCTTAATTTTAGGAGCAGCACTGGTAGGTTTCCAAACAAATTTATACGCTATGGCACTAGGGGTTATAATTGGTTATTTAGTATCTCAAATATCGATTTTTTCTTTAACTAATGTACATTTTTAGAAAAAATCTATTAGAGATTTTTGACACACCAAACAAATAATCTTGTCAAAAATATCTAAAAATTAAATAAAATTAAAAAATAGAATAGATTTCTCCTCAATCGCTGTCTTCATCATAAAAATCTTCAATTCCTTCTACGAATCTAATCACCTCCATCCTACCCACAAGAACCATCTATTCTTTATAAAGAAGTGTTTTCACTAAAGCATTATATGACCCGCAATCTAGTTTATAAACCGATAAATTAGAAAGTGACAAATCAGTTAATACCTGACCACTTACACCCTCTTTCATCTTCCCTAGATTCTATTTCTGCTTTCAATATCTCATTCTTATATTTCTTGTCCTCATAAAATCTAGCAATAGCCATCCCTTCCTTAACCATTTGTAAATTTACATTTATCTCCTCTTCACCGATTTCAACAAATAAATATCGAAGATATCTTCTATATTGATCTTTGTCTCTCTTATCTTTTTCCAATCTAATTTCTTTATTCAAAACAAGCTCCTCCATTCTTTTCTTAGCTTCGTTATAACAATCATATCCTCTCTCATCAGAATCTATCCCAAGCAATCTGACACTCTCTCCCTTTATCACAACTGTATCCCCATCAATAACTCTTGTCACAAACCCTTTATCACCAAAAGACTCAGCATCATCAAAAACAACCTCTCCAGTAATATTACTAAAATAAAAACCCAAATAAATGAAACTTCCAATAACAACTAAAATCATAATTATCAAAATCAGTCTTTTCATCTACTAACATTCCCTCTAACCTTCTCAATTATCTTTTGAAAAGTTATGTGATAATCCCTAACTCTAACGGGAGCATTTGTCAATGGACGATTATGTGCGATAGCATTTCTTATGGGTTCCATATCTTGTAGTTTACTACACCATTCTTTTGTATCAATATAATCTGAGAAAATATTCTTATTAGATTCTATAATCACTTTATAATCATAGAAATCTGCAAATAACAAGAGGTCTACTTCTCTTTCTTCATCCAACCCCTCTTCTCTCCTAGAAGCACATTTTGCCCTAACTTTCTTTGGAACTCCTTCTCTCCACCATTTACTTCCATGTTCTATCTCAAGCAATATCCTTATGAGCTCTCTAACATTATTTTCAAACAAATACAGACTATCTCTCTTAGATACTTGATAAGAGTTTCCTCCCGGATTCGCATTGTTAGAAATGCATTTTGTTAGATACTCTTTTATAGAAATTCCTGGAATATTTCTATGGAGGTTCTCCTTAAAATAAACCTCTGCCTCTTTAAATCTACCAATCTTATACAATAATTCTCCGAGCATAATCTTTGGAGCCCATAAGTGGGGCCCTAATTTAATCGATTGCTTAAATAGCTTCTCTATAACTTCCAAACTCTCTATATCTTTCAATCTCTTATTCATTATCTCTTTCCCAAGATAATAATAATTCATTGCATCCCTTGGATTTTTCCTAACCTGATCCTTTAAATAATTTTCAGCCTGCATATTATCACCCAATTTTAGAACCAAATATAAACTTTAGAAATTAGTTTATATGAGGCTCTGAATAAATCACATAGTGATTTTTTCTAGTCTTTAATTAAAAATCACTCCAGCTTTTTAACCATTTCTCTACTTTAATAATCGATTCAAGAAACTATTTAAACAAGTTCGCACAATTAAGGATATGAAAAAGAGTTACCGGATCCCTTGGCTTCCAATTTCAGCATTATTGTTTTATTTAGGTGCAATTTTTCTTTGGCAAATTCATTTGATTCCCCCTCCCCACGAGATCATATCTTTTTTAGAGAATCTTTATAGGGGCTATGGACTATTGGGATTATCCATAGCAACCTTCTTAGAAGGTATAGTTTATCTCGGACTTTATTTCCCCGGCTCTTTTGTTATAGCCCTATCTGTTTTTCTGTCAGATGGATCTTTTATTTCACTTCTGTCAATCAGCATAACTGTTGCATTCACTTTAACATTCACTTCTCTAATAAACTATTGGTTAGGCAAACACGTAAGGTTCAAACATTTAAATGAAGAAGATTTATTATTTGATCCTAAACAACCCTCAAATAAGGGGCTATTTTTTTCTTGTTGGCATCCAAATCTCCTAGCATTTTATTTTTTTGACGCAGGCATAGAAAAGAAATCCTTCAAAAAAATTCTCTATGTTCCATTTTTTATGATCCCCATCGGACTATTTTCAGCATATCTTCTGTACTCTTTAAAAGCCTTCCTGATCCCTCAAATAGAGAAATTCTATATTATGATCGCCCTCTTAGTTATCTGGTTTATTATTGCATTCTTGTTTACAAATAAAAGGAAATTACATCTAAAATGAACTCCCAAGATTTCTTAAAAAAATTGGAAACCGAAATTAAAATCTCCAAACTATCTCCTTATACTTTAAGAAATTATCTCTTCTTTAACAGAGAGTTACTTGATCTCACGAAAAAGCAGCCCGACAAAATTGATTCAGATGATGTAAAATTATTTCTAGCAGAAAGAATGAACAACTTATCTTCATCATCTACTATTCTTTTCCTATCTTCCATCAAGTTCGCTTACTCCACAATCTTAGGAAAAGATCCAACCTCCGGAATAAAAAGGCCCAAGACTGAAAAAAAGCTCCCCACAGTTTTAACCAAGGAAGAAATAATCACTTTATTCAATTCAACCACTACAAAAAAAAGTCGTTTAATTTTAGAGTTATTATATTCTTCTGGATTAAGAGTTTCAGAGCTTGTAAATCTCAAACCTGTTAATCTTGATTTTTCAGAGAACATTGGATGGGTTAGATCTGGAAAGGGGAAAAAAGATCGATTTTTTATTTTATCAACTAAGCTATCAAAAAAATTAGAGAAGTTCATAAACAAAAATCAAGAGTGGAATTTTTTGTTTTCAAAAGAAAACCCCTTAACCACTAGAAACATTCAGAAAATAGTTCAGAAAGCAACTGTAAAAGCTAAAATAGACAAATCTGTTCATCCACATACCTTAAGACATTCATTTGCAACCCATCTCTTAGATAATGGGGTAGACATAAGAAAGATCCAAGCACTCCTAGGGCATAGCAATATTTCTACTACCATGTTGTACACCCACCTCTCTCAAGAACAATTACAGGGCATAAAAAGCCCCCTAGACAGCCTATAACCTGGATTATTTTTTAATCAAATTAAAATTTC
>NZCQ01000066.1 GCA_002688335.1 Candidatus Pacearchaeota archaeon
ACCCGCCCTTAATTTGGTGTAGAAATAAACTTGAAAGATATGGCTAGTTGTGGGATAAACTTCTTAAAGTATGGATGTTGATTGATTATATGGGTAAGAATGATGTTATGATTGGACTTGAAATTCATGGATATATTGAGAGTGAGGAGAAGCTATTTTGTAGATGTAAGAATTTTCATGATATGAAGAAGATTAAGCCGAATACTAATGTGTGTCCTGTTTGTACGGGTCAGCCAGGAAGTAAACCTATGTTGCCTAATAAGTCTGCAATCGATAAGATTATTGAAATTGGATTGATTTTGGGTTGTAAGGTTAATGTGGTTCCTAGGGTTATGGTTTTTCAGAGGAAGCATTATAGTTGGCCTGATATGCCTTATGGTTATCAAAAGACGATAAGTGGTGGGCATAGTGATAATGTTGCTGTTAAGGGGAAGTTTGAAGGGATTGGAATAACGGAGGTTCACCTGGAAGAGGATCCTGCTGCATGGAACCCTGAAAGTGGGAAGGTAGATTATAACCGGGCTGGAGTTCCACTAGTGGAGATAGTTACAGATCCTGATTTTAAGAGTAGTGTGGAAGTTGTTGAGTGGTTAAAGAAGTTGGTTTTAACTTTGTCTTATATAAGGGCCTTGAATAAGGATGCAGGAATTAAAGCAGATGTCAATGTGAACATTAAGGGAGTTAGTGAAAGGGTGGAAATTAAAAATGTTAATTCAATTAGTGAGATTGCTAGAGCAATTGATTCTGAGATTGAGAGACATAAGAAAGAGAAACCTAAAAGTATTGAAACTAGGAGATGGAATTCTGATGGAGGAATTACTGAATTGATGAGGAGTAAAGAAAACCAGGCAGATTATAGGTTTATTAGTGACCCCGATTTGCCTGCTTTGAAAATTGATAAGAAAAGGGTTGATAAATTGAAGAAGAAGATTCCTGAGACGCCGATGGAGAAATTGGATAAGATAATTAAGAAACATAAAATAGGTAAGAAGGATGCAGAGGTTTTGACTCAGAATTTGGATATTGCTGAGTTGTATGAAGAAATTCTTGAAAAAGGAGTCGATAGTAAGTTTGCTTTGCCTTGGATAACTGTTGAATGGTTTTCGGTTCTTAATTATAATAAGAAGAGTATGGATGATGTTGAGATTAATGTAGAGCACTTTGTTGAGTTGCTTTCATTGGTTAAGGATGGGAAGATAACCCCCCTTAAGGGTAAGGAGATTTTGAGAAAGTTTATTCCTAAATCGTTCTCGGCTGGAAAAGAGGCCTTGAAGAGTGGAAAGATAGATGATGAGAATGAATTAAGAAAGGTTATTGAGAAGGTTGTTCGCGATAATGAGAAGGTTGTTGAGGATTATAAGAACGGTGAGAAAAAGTCTTTGAATTTTTTGATGGGGCAGATAATGAAGGAAACAGACAGGAGGGCTGATTTTGTTGTTGCTAGGAAGGTTCTTGAGAGGGAGTTGAAGTAGGTTTTTAAAGTTGCTTCTATATTAGTTATTAAGAGATGTAATAAATAAATGGTTTTTCTTCCAGTAATTGGTGCGGGGCTTGAAGCTGTTGGTTCGGTTTTAAGTAAGAGAATTGTTAATAGGCATAATGTTAATTATAAGAATTATATTGTGTATGCCTTTCTTTCTATTGTTATTATTTCATTACCTCTTGCTTTGTACTTTTGGAGGGCTGATCCTATTGCTTTTAGTTCGGTTAATTTGAGTTTATTTGGGTTGATTGTTTTATTTTCAATTCTTGCTAATTGTTTTATTATTTATGCTTTGAAACGGGATAGTTTATCTGAATTAACTCCGATGAGATTGACAGCACCTCTATTTACAATATTGATTGCATTTATTTTTAGTTTCTTTTTTGAGGTTTATACAGATGAAAGAAATTATTCGGTTTTGTTTTTTGCTTTGGTTGCTAGCGTTGCATTAATAATAGCTCATGTAAAAAGGGATGAGATTGTTTTTGATAAGTATTCTATTTTTACTCTTATTGGAAGTTTCTTATTTGCTGTTGAGATGGTGTTATCTAAGCCATTACTTGGTTTTTATAACCCTATTACGTTTTATTTTATTAGATCCTTATGGATCTTTGTTATAACTTTGTTGATATTTCATCCGAAGGTTTCCTCATTGAAAAGTAAAGCCAAATGGATGATTTTTGGTGTTTCTATTATCTTTGTTTTGTATAGGGTGATTATTTATTATGGGTATCTGACTCTTGGAATTGTTTTTACAACTTCTATTTTGGTGTTAGCTCCTGTTTTGATATTTGTTCTTGCAAGGATATTTTTGAAAGAGAAAGTAACTAGGAAGCAAGTTATTAGCTCTCTAATTATCGTTCTTTGTGTTCTTGGGGCTATTTGGGTTGGGGGCTAAATGTTTATAAAAACTCTTTTCTTTTGAATTTAATGGTTAAAGAAGAGAGTGTTTTGAAGATTAGGCCTTCGAGGAAGGTTTATATTCCGTATTATTTGATGGTTATCTTTTTGTTGGGAGTGATTATCTATGTAAAATATACGGAGAGGCAGTTGAATGATACTGCTTTTTGGTTGGTTGTTATTTTTTCTGTTGGAGCTATTATTTTAACAGAGATACATCGGCTTGGCAATTCCTATGAAATTAATGAAAGATCTGTTTTGCATAGGAATGGATATTTTACTATTGTTACAAAGAGAACTGAGTTCGGATCCATTAGTGATGTGGATATAAAGCAGAATCTTTGGCAGAGGCTTTTTTCTTATGGACATGTGCATATATTTAAATTTTCAGAGGAGAATCCTGTTCATAATATTGATAACCCTCATAAGTTTGCTGATTTTTTGGAGAGGCAGATTAGTAGGACTTGGGCTTCAAGTGGTGATGAAAGTGAGAAATTGAATAAAGATTAAGATGGAAAAGGCAGAAGTGATACCTCAAGATAAGAAAAAGAAACACCATCATGTTTGGTTATTTATATATCTGATATTCTTTGGAGTTCTGTTTTTCTTAATCTATACAAGTTTTTTTAATCCGGATTTAGCTAGGGGATTAACTGGAAGGGTTGTTGGATTCGATAAAGAGGAAGTTGTTAATGGGGTTAGTATGGATGCTGAGTTGGGCCTTGGGGTTATTGATGTTGGCTCTTATATGGATAAATTGAGTTTTAGATTGGATCAGGATGCTAGTTTTCTTGTTGGCGAGGGAAATATTAAATTATCTAAGAGAGATAGTGTTGTGATCGATGGTTTTAATGGGAAATTCCTTGTAGATGGAATGAAGATTAGCAACTTTGAAGGTAGTGCAGATAGGATTTTTATTGATGGATTGCCTATAGAGGGGATAGATGGAGGGATTGAGTTATGGAGTGAAGGTTTTAGTTATAGCTTTCTTGAGATGGAGGGAGTTTATTTAGATTCCCTATCTTATCCAACTTCTGGAAGGATAAATATAAATGATGATAAGGTTGTTGTAAGGTTGAATGAAGAAGGATTTGAATTGAATAAGTTTAAGGGGAATGTTGATATTAGTAGGGGGTTGGTGAGGATGGATGGATTAGTTGATAGGTCGAATGTTAAGGGATTGGTTGAGGGAGATTTTGAAGAGAGGGAGTGAATATTGGTGTTAAGATTGAATAAATGAGTTAACCAATTTCCAAAACAATCTTTTTATTATCTGGAACAGATACAAAAATTTCTTCACCAGATCTTAGATTTAAGCTCTTTACGATGTCTTGGTTGAAATACATTCCAAGCCGATCTTGAGATAATTTAATTATCTTTTGCTTTATTTTTAGGGGTGATTCTTTTTTCTTTAATTCATTAATTACTTTTATTGTGCTCTCGGGTTCAAAATTGTAGTAATCGCAGTTTGAACACTGATAACTTAATGCCGGAGTTTGAGCATCTTCTATCTCAACTTCGGTCTTATTTAATTCATTATTACATTCAGGACATTTCATTTTATGTGTTTAGCATTTATTACCCATAAGCTATTACTTTCTATTTTGCATAGTAAGTAATAGCTTTTCGTTTTTATTTCAATTCTATTTCTTCCTGGGGTTTTTTGTTGTTAAGATTATTTTAACGACCTCGCTCCAGGGAAAAGATTCTTCGTGGTAATTTTTGTAGTGGTTTGTTTTTCTAATACTTTTAAAGTATATTGTCAACCCCTTGAGTTTCATAGTCATTTTGACTATATAAATTTTTGTATTTTTTTAATCAAAAAATCAACTCAACAACAATCCCAAGAATAAAGATTAAGCTTAGGATGATTATTTCTTTATGATTGGTGCTAATATTGTCTTTTTTCTCCAGTACATGCTATTTTCTGGAGGATTTACCTTGCATGATTCCCATTTTATATCTTTAAATCCTGAGTTTTTTAATTTCTCAAGATGTTCTTTTGAGAACTTATTTGATTCATCTGAGTAATAGGTTAATATTCCACCTTTTTTCAACAATCTATGTGCTTCCTTAAAAAATGGGAAATGGTTTTTGTGAATCTCTTTTTTAGATAAGGGGTAGGTATCAAAAAGAATTCCATCAAATGATTCTTTTTTTAATCTTTTTGTCATGTCTTCCCAGAAACCTTTCAATAGCTTAATCTTTTTGTTTTTTATTTCTTTGTGAAACTCTTTTTTTGCAAATCTGCAAACTTCGGGATGTGCTTCGATAATTAGGTGTTCTTTTATTTTAGGAATGGTTTTATATTTTCTATATTTCTGAATGAAGTGGGCGCTATTCCCATCCCAAAACCTACTTCTAAAACTCTTCCTCCATTTTTACATGATATGGATGCTAGCTTCTTCATATAGTTAGATTCCCAACTCTGCATTATTTCATGGCTATTTATCTTTAAAGAACTCTTTTTGTAGTTTGCATGTTTTTTTAAGAATCTCTTTTTACTTGTAAACCCTATGTCGTTTCTTATTGATACTGTTTTGTCCATTATGTTTTTCTTGATTTGTTAGTTTATATAAATTTGCATAGATTTTTATTTAGAAAATCAACTCTAGAATCATTCCTGCTATGAATATTAGGATTAGAGTTATTATTATAAACCAGTTGTTTGGTATTTGGAATTCAGGTTTTCGATTTCCTAGAGTTTTTGCTTTTTTATGTGATAATAGAATTAGTATCCCCATTAGTCCTCCTGCTACAACTCCTCCTATCCCTAAGACATTTACGAAATTTAGTTGGTTAATTTTATCTAGAAACATGTATGCCATTATTGGGATGATTGTGGTTAAGACGAAGGCCTTTTTCTTTTGTAATTTTAGATCTAGATATAGGGTATCTTTGAGAGCGAAACTTAGAACGAAGTAACTTGTGAGCATTGTAAATATTCCGAGGATTATCACTAGTTTTCCTAGGCCTATTGTTGCTATTTGGGGAACATTGGTTCCAAGAACTCCTACAAACACTAGGCTGAAAGCAATGTAAGTTATTATTGGGATTATTGATCCTACTAGTATGGCTTGTTTTAATCTTTTTTCAGACCCTTTGATAAGGAATCTTATTTCAGGAATGGCTGGGAATCCAATTAATGCAAAGAGAACAACCCCGAAGGGTAGGAATAAATTTATTGTGTTTATTGTTTTAAGGTTTTCAATGCTAATTGATGGAGAGTAGTAGACTGAAATGATTATGATTAAGGCTAGAATTACAAAGACCCCGTATGTTTCAACTTTCTTCAATCCCTTGAGTCCTTCATTTAAGGCTATTGTCATTAATAACCAAAACCCGAATACGAATTGGGGGGCGTAAGTGTTTGAACCTGTAAGGAGTATTGATAGGGATGAACCTTCTCCTATGAGGTAGGCTATTAAGGCGGCATAGATTCCAAATATCGCTGCGAATGCCATAAGGTATTTTCCAGTTTTACCTAAATATTTTTCTGTTAGTCCTGGGAGCTGACGATCTCTTTTGGTTCTTAAAGTTATTTCTCCTAAGCAAAGTAAGGTGTAGGTGACAATAAGTCCAAGAAATAAAACCCAGGAGAGTCCTATTAGGAATCCTGATTGGGCGAAAACATATGGGAGCCCTAAGATTCCTGCTCCAATAATTGAGCCGGATAGAGTGAAAGCTGCAGCTATGAACTTTTTTGATAGGAATGGTTTTCTCATGTTGTTCTTTGAAGTTTTTCTAGATGTTCTCTAACTTTCTTGCTACCCAGTTTTTTTAATTTATCTTTTAATTTCTTATTAATTCTTATTAAATAAATCTCTGGATGGTTCATCCTTTTCTCTCTACCTGTCATGGGTTAATCAGTGGGAGATTGCTTATAAACATTTCTGTAATACTAATATAATCGAAAGGTATATAAATATATTTGTATTACTAATATGGTGTGGGAGGTTATGTAAAATGGAAATGACGCCGGAATTAGCTGAAGTATGTGGAATTCATGCAGGAGATGGATATTTGAGATTACGTGAGAGAAATAGGGGGGAAGTACAAATATCGGGGCATGTTGAAGAAAAAGATTATTATGATAAACACATCATTCCTTTAGTGAATAATGTTTTTAAATTGAATATTAATGGAAGGTATTTTAGAAATAATCTCTATGGATTTGTTTGTTATCAAAGAATATTGAGAGATACTCTAATGAGTCATGGATTTCCATCAGGAAATAAATCTTCAATAGTGAGAATTCCAAGAAAAATAATGGAAAGTGGAAATGAAGAAATATTATGCAGGTTTTTGAGAGGCTTGTTTGATACTGATGGTCATTTATCTTTTAGAAAATCTTATGCAGGAATAAATAGTTTTAATAAAAAATATCATCATTATCCTAAGATTAGGATAACAACAATATCAAAATACCTTATCGAGGATCTTATTAAAGTATTGCACAAGTTAGATTTCTTATTTAACTATCATAATAGAGATTCTAAGAAAATACAGGAACAAAGAAAATATATGATTTCAATAAGCGGAATTGATGGATTAGAGAGATGGATGAAATTAGTGGGCATTAAAAATAGTGTTAAACTTTCAAGATATCTACTATGGAAAAGATTTGGATTTTGCCCAACAAATACTACATTAAAACAAAGGGAAGATCTTTTAAAGGGGAAATTAGATAACTATAATATGGGCTTGTAGTTCAATGGATAGAATAAAGAGGTTCGGTCTCTTCGATTCCGGTTCGAATCCGGACAAGCTCATTTTTAATTTAAAGAGAATGGAAGAAAGACATCTTAAAACAAATATAGCACAGTATGCTCTGATTATTAGGGATAAGAAAATGCTGATATTATGGCCTAAGGGCGATGATGAGCCTTTGTGGGTATTACCGGGAGGTAGGTTAAATGAGGATGATGAGAGTTATGCTGCATCTCTTGATAGGGAAGTTGATGAAGAGATTGGGCAGGGAATTAATCTTGTAGAACCATTTTATGTTGATATGTATAATGTTAAGGGTAAGGCACATAGATATGCTGTATTTTTTCTGTGTGACCTAGAAGATAGCGATGAGGAGATAAAACTCTCAGAGGATCATTACAAATATGAATGGTTGGGATTTGATGGATTAATGGAAGTTGTGCAGAAAGAGCCTGAGAGGGCTAGGCCTGGAATTATTTTGTTGAATAAATTGAGAGATAAAGGGTTGTTGTGAGATATGAAAAAAGAGAAGTTTATTGCTGGTGCTGTTGAGAAACCTGGAACTCTTCATAGGCAGTTAGGAATAGGAATAGATGGGAAAATTCCTTTTACTTTGCTTCGTGCTATAATGAGGGCAGAGGTTGGTGATCAAGTGAAAAATCCAAGTAAATCTGGGAAGAGAGTGATTTTTGTAACTAGATTGTTGAAAAAGAGAGCTAATTTGGCTATTAATCTTAAGAATATTAGTAAGCGGAGATATAGACAATTCCGATGATTATGAAACATTTGTATCGGAATTCTCTAATGGATCATCCCTTTTTAGTGTACCTGAATCGTCGGGATGATCCATAGTTAGATTTAAGATCTTGTTTCTTATGGAAGTTCTATGGATGCAAGCAGGTTATTGACAGTTGCGACTTTGATGCTTGCATTTTCAACTTTTTTAGGTGCTTTGATTGCTATCGTTTCTATTCTTATAAACTTAAATAGAAGTTTAATTGAAATGCTCCTCTATGCGATAATTTATATAGATTTGAATCTAATATTTCTATATTACATTAGATTAAGATGGCTCAACAAAATAGTTTAATTCTATGGTTAAGGGAGAACTGGCCTTTGATTTTGTTATTTGTTATTATAATATTTACTATTTGGTTTTTGAATTTTAATTTTAATAACTAAATTTATAAAAGCGTTATTCTTGTTTTTAATATGAGTAAGAATAATAAGGATAAAGACATTAAGGGAATCACTGCTGAGAAGGATGAGTTATCAGAATGGTATACTCAGATATTGCAGAAGGCCGAACTAATAGAGTATACTGATGTTTCTGGGGCATATATCCTTAGGCCTGGAGCTTATTTTATATGGGAGAAGGTAAAAGAATTCTTTGACAATAAAATTAAGAAGGACGGTGTTAAAAATGCTAGTTTTCCACTGCTAATTTCTAAGTCTAATTTAATGAGAGAACAAGAACATGTTGAAGGATTTACTCCAGAGGTTGCTTGGGTTACTAGATCTGGAAGTACTGAGCTTGCAGAACCTCTTGCAGTTAGGCCCACTTCTGAAACTGTGATATATCCAGCATATTCAAAGTGGATTAGATCATGGAAGGATCTTCCCTTGAGATTAAATCAGTGGTGTAATGTTGTGCGTTGGGAATTTAATAACCCTGTTCCATTTATAAGATCTAGGGAATTTTTGTGGCAGGAAGGCCATACTGCTTTTGAAACTAGGGAACAAGCAGATAGTGAGGTTAGGAAAATTCAGGATTTTTATGTAGATGTTTATAAGGAAATGTATGCAATTCCTGTTATTAAAGGTATAAAGACGGATAAAGAAAAGTTTGCTGGAGCCGATTATACCTCTACGGTTGAGGCCTTTTTGCCTTCAGGAAAAGCTGCTCAGGGAGCTACCTCACATCTATTGGGCCAGAATTTTGCAAAGGCTTTTGATATTCAATTTTTAGATAAAAATGGGAAAAAACAATATGTTTGGCAGAATTCTTGGGGGATTTCAACTAGAAGCATAGGAATTGCTATAATGACACATTCAGATGATAAAGGACTCATTCTTCCTCCCAAAGTTGCTGAAACTCAAATAATAATTGTTCCTATATTTAATAAAAAGTCTGAGAAATCTCTGATTTTGAATAAGGCAAAAGAAATAAAGGAATCTCTTTCCGAATTTAGGGTTGAAATCGATGCGAGAGAGGATCATTCTCCAGGGTATAAGTTTAATGATTGGGAAATGAAAGGTGTTCCATTAAGGATAGAGATTGGGCCTAGAGATCTAGCGGAAGATAAAGCGGTTCTTGTTAGAAGAGATAATAAATTAAAAGAAGATGTTAAGATTAAGGATATCGATAGTAAGGTTAAAAAAACTTTAGAGACTATTCATAAATTTCTTTATAATAAGGCTAAAAAGTTTATTAAGGATAATACTGAAGAATCTAAGGACATGAAGAGTTTGATTGCAGCAATTAAAAATAAGAAATTAGTAAGGGCTTGTTGGGATGGAAGTTTGGAAAGCGAGGATTGGATTAAGGATAAAACTGGGGGAGCTAAAATTATTTGTATAATTGACGAAAAGATTAGACCAAATGATAAATGTGTGTATTCTGGAAAGAAAGCCAAATTTGTTGTTTATATAGGGAAGAGTTATTAGTTTTCGTGTAGAGAAATGTTTATAAATTGGTTTTGTGATTTAGGTTTCTAAAATGGCGAGAATTATAAATAGGAGTCAGGCTCTTGTAGCGTATGACCGGGTTATGGATGAATGTCCTAGATTGAGTGATGGTGGTTTTTATAGTGTGGATGATTTTGCAAAGTTGGATGAAGTAAGGTATGGGGGGTTGATGGGTTGTTTGACTACCGTGAATGTAATAGAGATTCTTGGAATTCCTGAAGATCTGAGTGTTTTAAGGAGGGCGGATTTAGAGTTTATTCTTGAGGATGAAAAGTCAAGGAAAGGTAGAGCTAATAAGACTTATAATAATAGCAATAGGGATGGAATTCCTAGTAATCTTTCGTTAAATGTGCGTTCTAGCAATCCTTCTCAAAAAAGTATTAGAAGCTATGGGGGATGTCATGGAGAGCATTAAAATGAAAAATAATCGAAGATTGATGGATGGTTTGTATGATGTTCAAATTGGATTGCCTGCTTCAGATGTTGTTGAACAATATGCTCTTGATAAGGCCATTAGTGCTAGTGCTATGGAGATTGATGAGGGAGATTTTCCTAGCTTTAACGAGACTTTTATAGATGTTATGGGTTTTGATCCAAATGATCCAAGATCTTGTGTTAGAGAAAGACAACATTAGTTCTTAAAACACTTAGCCACAATTAATGGGAAGAGGATTGTTGCATCTCCGAACACTTTGATTGAAGATAGTTGGTTATCTTTTTTAGGGCTGATTTTTCCCCAAGAGACTGCTTCGTCAGGTCTTGCATTGCTGTCTGCTCCATCCCATTCTTCTCCAGTGTTAATATAAACCGAGTAATCTGAACCATTTCTCATCATGTTTGAGTTTAAGATGTGGTGTTTCATTATCCCTTTTCCTAAGATGATTAATCCTGTTTTTTCTCTTGTTATTGTGTATTCGTTTAGTTTGTGAATGTCAGATGCTATGTCTATTTTGAAATCTGGATATTTATATTGGAAGAAGTGAATCAGGTCTCCTAAACTACCATCCGTAATTGCGGGACAGTAAACATCGATGTTGTTTTTATAACACCAATAATAAATGCTTTCTGGATTGTTTATTTCTTTTCCTAGTCGCTTTATTAATTCTGATACAGATATTATCTTATTTGTTTGTTTTTGTTCTTTGTATGAGGATTCTAGAATTGGGTTGATGAAGTCTTCGAATTTACAGTATCTATCGTTTGGAACTAGGATGTTTCCTGTTCTGTTTACACCTTCTTTATTAAGAAGTTCTCCTGATGTTGAGAACTTTCCGAGTTTGAAATCTCCAAAACATTTTATGAAGTCTTCTTCAATCCCTCCTGCAGTTGTTACGATAACATTTATTTTTTTGTGTTCTGCTAAGTATCTGAAGATTTCTCTTAATCCGGAGGTTACCATGTTACTTGTGTAACCTAGATAGATTGTTACTTTTTCTTCTATCATTTTGTTTATTATTTTTATTGCTTTTGATAAATGTGATGCTTGGAAACCTATTGATTCCAGAGAGTCTAGAAGTTTGTTATAATCTAAAGGTTGATTGAAATCGTAACCTTTTATTGGAATTCCTTCTGGTTCCCTTGAAGAAAACATTACATTTTCTCTTCCAATTTTTTCAATTTCTTCTTTTGATAGTTTAGTTGGCATAGTTATATTGCGGAGTTTTTACAACCGAGATCTCGCAACCCGCTAATCTCATAAATTAATTCAGTTATTTATAACCCTCCCACCCACCCGGGAGGCTGAATTAATTTACTCGCCCACCCTAATGAGTTGTAAAAATTAATTTAGAATTGTGATTACTTACCTGATCGGTATCGCCTTGCTCTTTAGTAGTAATAATGTTTGGTTCATGTTATGTGGGATATTTTTTGCTATATAAATGTTTATAATTTTGGAAAGATAGTCAGAGCTATGGTTGATCGAGAAGATTTTATAACAATAGCATTGGCAATAACCGGAATCTTGATAACTTTATTGATACCGCTTCCGATAAGGGAGGACCATCGTATATTTGTAATAGCTATTTTGCTCTTTATTTTTTTGTTAATCTCTTTTAATAGATTTAATCAAAGATTGGAGGGTTCTAATAAATTAGTTAATGAGGTGAACAAGAAGATAGATGAAATGGACAAAAGATTTAAAACTTTGGAAGACTTGAATGAAATAAGATTAAATATAAGAGAGTTACAAGGAAGAGTGTTTAAAAATGGATAGAAAGGCTTTGTCGGATCAAGCGTTGTTTAAGATTTTGTGGATTCTTGTAATAGCAATGGGCGTGTATTTAGCTATAAAAATAATCCAGGGATTGGTGTGATTGATGTTTTAAGTTTTGGGATTTTTGTCAGATAGTTTTATAAATATCTTGTTGTTGTGATTGATATGGGTAAGAGTTATCTTGATGTTGTTTTGAATAAAGAATTATTAGGTAATGGGGAGGAGATATTTGTTGCTAATTGCACTATTTTAGGCATAGCTTCGCAGGGAAAAACTATGGATGCTGCGATGAAGAATATTAGGGAAGTTATAGATGCCTATTTGGAGGAACACCCTGAATTATTTGATGAACTTTCAGGTAATATTCCTTCTTTTTCAGTTATAGAATTAGATAAAGATGCCAAAGCTACCAATATTATCGGGCAAGGACATGATTAAGGCTCTTTCAAAAATTGGTTATCTTCACGAAAGAACGAAGGGAAGTCATGCTATTCTTAATAAGACTGATCCAATTAAGGGTAAGATAACGATCCCAGTTCCTTTACATCCTGAATTAGCAAAAGGAACTCTTAAGAGTATTATGAATCAGGCTGAGTTAAGTCGAGGGGATTTATTTAGATTGTTAGGGAAGAAGGGTTAAAATATGGGAAAATGTTAAGAGAGAATGATAATTTGATGGAGAATAAGAGAGTGATTACAGAACAAGTTTGTATGATTGGGGAGAGAAGAAAATTAGATGGGTAAATATTATTCTTTTAAGTTTTGGTGTTTGCATTCTTCCATAAAACATTAAATATCTTTATTTGTGTATTAGCAAAATTTTCATCTTTTATTAATAGGGCATAAGGTTTTTCTCCTTGACTCAAAAAATATACATAGCCTCCTGCAACTCCAAACTCGGTTTCTTGTTCAATCTCAGTGTATTTTATTTTAATATATTTTAATTTTTCTCTTTCTTTTCCATGTTTTTTTACACTTTTCGGAACAATTAATTGTTGTTTAACCTTTTTTTTAATTCTGGGATTGTGAAAGTATTCTAATAAAAATGCATTCCATTTTTCATAAGCTATTGGTGCAGAAGCAATATAAACTTTTGAATTTGACTTCCAACTATCTGTAAACTCATTAAACATAGATTTAACTCCATTTATTCCTTCGAAATACTTGAAGTCGTTTTCCTTAGAATCGTTTAGTTTAAATGTTTTGAGAGTTGAAATAAATTCCTTAAGTTCTTTTTTTTCTTTTTCGATTTGTTTTTCTTTATCCACTATAATTGAGAAAAGATTTTCTGGATCTACGGGCCTGTATACTTTGATGTTATTAACTATCTTGAAGCTTATTATTCCTTTTCCAAGTAATTTTTCTAAGATATTGTAAATGTGAGAACTTGGGATGTTTGTTTTTGAACTAATTAAACTTGCTTTAGCTTCCTTATGTTGGAGAAGAAAAAGATAGACTTTTGCTTCAGATGGAGTGAAATCTAGATTCCTTAATTTTTCTATAATATCTTCCATTTTACTACCTTAGATGTGTAGTAGGAAGTATTTAAATACTATTTATGGGTGTTGTTACTATAAAGTTAAACTAATAATTAATGTAAGGGGGATGAAATAAAATGAATGAAAATAAAAAAATACTGATCGTGGATGATACAGAAGCTAATCTAATTACTGGTAAGTTGTTAGAAGATGAAGGGCATGATGTTATTTATGCAAGAGATTATAGTGAAGCAGTTAATTTGGCTGGATTTGAAAGATTTCCATTTAAAGCATCTGGAAGAAAGGAAGATGGTATAGATATGCTATTAACCGATCTTAATTTGCCTTGGGGAGAAGATTCAGAAAAACCACACAGAGAAGAAGGAGTTCATGCATTAGGTTATGGACTAGTTTTGTCTGCTATGGCAAATGGAATCTCATACGTAGGAATGATTACAAATCAGGATCACCATGATAGTCCTTTAGCTGCCACTTGGGATTATATCCCTGAAACTTCTTTTAGAACTGGCGATACTGTACTTGGTATTTGGGACAATAGGGGTTGTAAGGCACAAGATGATTGCGGAAATCTAGATAGATTTTACAAATCTGCAGACTCTTTTGTAACTGTTCCAAGCTGGGATAAATTTGATTATGAGAAAGATCCTTTGTGGAAGGAAGTTAAACCTGATAAACATTGGCACGAAGCAGCTCGAAGATTGTTAAGTTATGAATCTTAAACAAATGCGCAAGAAAATCAGTATAAGCTTTTATTCTACTGAATACCCCACGGCTTGCCGTGGGGATGATAGCGAAAGAAAAACTGTTAAACGCTAAAGATTAGTTTTTAATATGGAAGAAGATCTTCTTGGGAAATCGGCTCATAAAGTTTTCAAGATAAAATATCATTTTGTATTTTGTATCAAATATAGAAAAGACTTATTTCTCGAAGAGAAATATGTGGAGTTTTTGAAAGAGATCTGTAAAGGAATAGAAGAGCGATACTCAATAAGGTTTGAGACGATGGGGTTTGATGAGGACCACGTCCATTTCATGATACAAACTTATCCAAGATTTTCTCCTTCAGAAGTTTTTAGAGTAGTGAAGAGTATCACTGCAAGAAAACTCTTCGAGAAATATCCAGATATTAAAAAAGAATTGTGGGGAGGAGAGTTTTGGAGTGATGGTGGGTTTGTTGGAACAGTTGGAGAAGGGATTAATGCAGAGATAATTAGAAAGTATATTAAGAATCAAGGGAGAAAGCCTGAGCAACTGAAGTTAGTGGACTTTGTATAGCAGGGGGTGGTGGGAGATGCTCCGGGGCTTGCCCTGGGGAGGTTCACTATAGTTATTGTAATTTTCCGAGAGTGTTTATAAATAATAATTGTTTTATTGATTTATGAAAACTAATAATTTAGATAATGTATTGTATAGAGAACTTTGAAAAACTCCGTTTTTCTCATTCTCTAAGAAGAACTTTGCCTTGATTTGCTTCGCAAATGACATTTATGCAAAGTTCTCT
>NZCQ01000067.1 GCA_002688335.1 Candidatus Pacearchaeota archaeon
ATTTATTATAAAAGAATTTGGAGAATAAATTATTTCCCTTTCCTTCTGCCAGCCCTCACACTTGGCCTTACTTTTGAAGTTGGGTGCTTGCTTCTTAATCCTCTGGATTTTTTTCCTGCACTTGTGAGTCCTCTCATTGCACGTTTTTTGTTCACTGATTTTGTAATCCAGTTAATGTTCTTATCATTTTTTATTTCAGGACGCTGGGGGTCAACACAGATTGTTTCATAAAAATAATGTATTCCATCTTTCCCGATTTGATAGGAATTTAATACCATAAGATTTTTGTATTTTCTTTCAACTCGTTGTTCTGCAATCCATTTATAAGACATTTTTAGGTTTTTTCTTGTATGCAATCTTTTGCTTCTTCTCCCCTTGTTTGGTCGAGGTCTTTTGTGCCCGCCTCTTTTTATTCTTACACGAATTATCACAAATCCTTTTTTGTCTTTGTATCCCAAAGCACGAGCTCTGTCCAATCTCAATGGTTTATCAACTTTTGTAAAAACTCCTGATTTTCGCCATTCAATCATTCTTTCTCTAAGTGTTTTTTTGTCAGGCTTTTTCCACGCTTGTTTTAAATGATAATATAATCCTTTTGTGCCCTTTGAGTTTTCTTTTTTAGATTTTTTTTCTATCATAGATTATTGAGAAAAATTTGGTTTAAAAGATTTTGGGATGGTGGATAATAAAACTTATAAATAATCTTCTTCCTATAAAATGATACGAGCCTGTAGCTCAGTCTGGTTAGAGCACTACTCTGATACATAAACAGGTTTTATGTGCTAAATCCTGTTGGATTCAGGAAGGTAGGGGTCCTCGGTTCAAATCCGAGCAGGCTCATTTTAAGATGAAGTTTAAAGAGGTAGCAAGAGATTTATTGGCTTTTGGAAGTATTCCTTTTCTTATTTTAGTCTTAGTTAGAATTCTCATAGCTGGAAATCTACAACAATTTTTTCATATTATCCTAGCTTTGATTATCTTTTTTATTATTTCTCTGTTTATAGAAAAGACAGATTATCATATCCCAATAATTATAATCTTAGCGATATTTACATCAGTTTTTTATATGAGCTACATTTATCTTCTATTTGTCCTTGTAATAGTGATTTGGTCATTATATTCATTCAAAAAATATCTTAAAAAAGAAAAAGTTATATTAGGATTGATCATTGGAGGATTATCTAGTCTTTTGAGTTATTTGATATCTTTGCCTTTGGATATACCTAATTTCTGATCCCTAACTCAAGAATTAGTTTCTCATCTATTAAATTATAGTTGATTATTGGAAGATTTATTGGAAGTATCTTTTTATACATGGCCTTCCTTCCTATCGCCTTAATCTCAATACTGCTTTCAAGAGGAATTATAGAGGTATCTTTGAGAGATTTCACCCCAGGCATTTTTATTTCATAAATAATTTTATCTGATAGACGTTTCATCTCTGTTGTGGGTTCCTTTTTTGGCAAGTCTGAGATTTTTTTAAGAGATTCATCTGAAAAATTTGGCAAGACTTTTCTTTTAGGTGCTTTTTTTTGCATAGGCTGTTGGGAAACTCTAATGTTTTTTGGGTCTATTTTTTCCCCATTAATTATTAATTCAAAATTTGTTTTAGGTCCTTGATTTTGGACTTCCATTTCCTTTTGCATTTCTTTCTCTAACATTTTGAATGTTTTACTTAACATACTTCCAATTATTTTTCCTCCAGCTCCTCCAAATAAAGAATTAGAAAACTGATTAAATTCGTTTGTGGTATCTGCTTGGCCAAGCATACCCCAATCTTCTTTCTTTTGTTTTTTAGAAAGTTTGTATCCACATTCGGAACAGAAATTATCTCTAGCATTAACTTTCTTTCTGCAATCTGGGCACCCTTTTTTCTTGAACATAGTTAAAAGATAACTCCAATAAGTTTAAATAACTTGCTATTTAAAATTTAAATATTTTTTGATATGGATTATATCACTAACTTCTTCGTTTATTGTTGGGGCGGCTTCTTTTAAAGCGATTTCTTCAAATGCTTTGGAAATTGTGAATTTTCTTATTTTTCTGATTTCTCTCATTTTTGGGAGCCACCAAATTACTGAGATGCCTCTTGCTACTGCTCCTATTATGAAAATTAAGATTATTGGTTGTATGAAATTTGTATCAAGGATTTTTATGAGGAACGCTCCTGTTAAGGCTCCTAAAAAAGTTCCGATACCCCAAAACATATTGTAGTAAGAGACTGCTAAACCTCTTTTTTGATTGCTTACATTATCATATATGAAATTTTTTTCAGATAAATGGATTCCTGCCCATGCTATTCCATTTATTACAGAGGGGAAAATTAAATAGATTGGATTTGAGTCCAAAATCCATAATATTGGAACAAAGGGCATCATTATCGCTGCAATACATAAGGCTCTGTAACTTCCGTATTTATCTATAAATTTTCCCCAGAATTCTAAAACAAGTAATGAAAAAGCTGTTCCAGAAAAAATTATAATCATGTATGTGGTGTATGAAAAATTCAAATGTTTTAACAAATAAACTGCTAAAAGAGCTCCTGAGATTGTTGTTGTTAATGTGAAGAAAAATCTAAAGAGAGTGAATCTTCCGAAATTATTTTTTGTAGAACTTATTGTAAAATCCCAAAATGAAAAATAATACCCTTTTTTTAGTTTTATTTTTGGTTCATATTGTTTATGGAAAATTTTCCATGAAATCAACCGGCTTAAAAGTGCAAGAAAAAATAAGATTCCAAATCCTTGCATTAACATACTATTTTTTTTAAAATAATCCAGAAGTAGTGCTGCAGAGATTGCAAGGATTACTGAAACAAAACCCACTAAAAGATTTCTTTTTGAAAAATATCTCCCTCTTTTTTTCTTTTCTACAATATCTCCCATCCATGAAAACCATGCAGGATATCCGAGATTTCCTGCTATTATATACAAAGCAAAAGAAAACAAAACAAGGATTGGAAGCGCTTGCAATAAAATTCCCTTGTGAAATAGAATTGCAATGGCAATAAAGGGTAACCACATCAATGATTCGAAAAAAACTGTTTTGAGCATAATTTTTTTTCTAGAGTATTTTTCAGGAAATCGTGAGCCGAAAAGTTGACTTAATGGGCCCAAGAGTCCTTGCACAGAGCTGAGCATTGCAACGAGAGAAGAACTTGAGTTAACTGCTATTGCAAATGGTGCAACATAATGATGGCCAAATGAGTTTTTAGCTGAGCAAAAGATTCCTTCTGTGATACTATGCCTTCTGGATTTCTTCTTCCAACCTTCAATCCTAGGAGAATCTTTTTTTGCCACCATCTTTTATTGATAAGAAAGTGAGGATTGATTAATAAATGTTATGCGCCGTGCGGGAATTGAACCCGCCTCTCTGGCTTGGGAAGCCAGAATTCTACCGATAAACTAACAACGCCTAATTTTGCTAGAATAATTAACTTTATTAATATTATTTCTTTTTAATTTTATTATGAAGAAAAAATTTTATGTTACAACTGCGATTGATTATGTAAATGCGAGGCCCCATATTGGGCATGCATTCGAAAAAGTTTTAGCGGATGCTTTGGCAAGATATAAACGTCAAAAAGGATACGATGTTTTTTATTTAACAGGTGTTGATGAAAATGCTCAAAAAAATGTCCAAGCAGCAGAAGTCGCGGGGGTTAAGGTTAAGGAATTTGTAGATAAAAATACTGGTTATTTTGTAGAATTGGTTAAAAAATTAAATATCTCTCATGATAAATTTGTTAGAACTTCTGCTGGTTCTCATGCCAAGGTTGTGCAAGAAATTTTAAAGAAAATTATTGATAGGGGGGATATTTACAATGGAAAATATGAAGGATATTATTGTAGCGGGTGTGAAGGGTATAAAACTGAAAAAGATTTAGTTGAGGGGAAATGTCCCGAACATAATACAAAACCGAAATTTATGTCTGAGGAAGCTTATTTTTTTAAGCTTTCTAAATATAGGCAAAGATTGATCAAGTTTGCTGAAAAATATATTGTTCCCGAATCTAAGAAAAAAGAAATTTTATCTAGGTTAAAACAAGAATTAAGAGACATTTCCATAACAAGAAAGGGGGGCGAGTGGGGGATCGATTTTCCTGCCGATAAGAAATATAAGGTTTATGTCTGGGTTGATGCCCTTATTAATTATATTTCCGGAGCAAAAGACAAATGGCCTGCGGATGTTCACGTTATTGGAAAAGGGATTAATTGGTTTCATTCTGTTATTTGGCCTGCTGTTTTAATGTCTGCAAGATATAAACTTCCAAACACTCTTTTAGTTCATGGTTATTTGATAACTGGAGGTAAGAAAATAAGTAAGAGTTTAGGAAATGTTATCGATCCTTTAAAATTGCTTGAAAAATATGGTGCAGATTCTGTAAGGTATTCTTTACTTAGATGTTCTATATTTGAAGACTCTGATTATTCTGAAGAGATTTTGATTGAAAGAAACAATAATGAACTTGCAAATAAACTTGGGAATTTAGTTTCAAGAGTTGCTGGGCTTATTGAGAAGAATGGAACTGAGAAGTGTGAAAACAAACTGCTTAAAAAATTGAAGGTTAAGGAAATTGAGAAGCGAGTAGATGATTATGAATTTGATAAGGCGTTGAACGAGATTTTTGGTTTTATTGATGTTTGTAATGAGTATGTTCAGGATAAGAAACCGTGGGAGACTGGAGATAAGAAAGTTCTTTACGAGTTGAAGGAGTCGATTTTGGAAATTGCGAAATTGCTTTGGGTGTTTATTCCAGAATCGTCGGAGAAAATTATGAAGCAGTTTAGTGCTAAGAAAATTGTGAAGGGTGAAGTTCTTTTTCGGAAGATTTAAAATGGAAGGAATAGTAAATTTTGAAGATTGGCAGAAGTTGGATTTACGAGTTGGAAAGATATTGGAAGTTGAAGACATAGAGGGTGCTGATAAGTTGTATAAGTTTAAGGTTGATTTGGGCAAGGAGGTTGGGGAGAGAGTGATTTGTGCAGGAATTAAAGAATATTATTCTAAAGATGATTTGAAAGGAAAGAAGATTATTGTTTTTGTAAATCTTGCTCCTAGGAAAATTCGCGGAATTGAGAGCCAGGGAATGTTATTGGCCGCAGGAAGCCCGCAGGAAAATTTGTGTGTTTTGATTTCGCCGGAAAAAGATGTTGAGACTGGGGTGGCGATTAGTTAATTTTTCCATAGCTCTAAATAATATCCTTTTGCTTTTTCTAGATTTAACAACCCCCTTTGGTATAAAAAAGAGCATTATGTTCTTCCATCCTGATTAGTAAGTCCAATCCTTACCCAATTAGGATTTTGTAAACTTGCATCAATATAAACATATTTTTCAATCATAAACAAAAAAATCTCGCTTCTATATATTTATTGTTGTGCTAGAAATCTAAAATTAGTTTTTCTTGGATGTTATTAACTCAAACATTCAAAAGCAGTTATTAATAATTTTATTTAGTTTCTGTTGAATATTCTCGCCCAAATCGTTGGTTTGTCTTTTTTTGAGTCATATTCTATTCCTGTGATTTTTGAGGCGATTTCTTTGTATGCTCTTGCTGATTTGCTTTTTGGCATAATATGAGCAACAGCATCTTTCATGCTTATTGATTTTTGAATGTTTATGTCTTCGGGTATCATTCCTAGAATAGGAACTTCTAACATTTCCTTAACTATTTCTGGTCGCATTTCTATCTTGTTCTTTCTGACACGTGTCATGATTACCCCTATGACCGGTTTTTTGCTTTTCTCTGCCAATTTAATTGTTTTAAGTGCATCTGTGATTGCGGGCATTTCAGGATTTGTGACAATGATGAGCTCGTCTGCCATTTCAATTATGGATCTTGCTTCTTCTCCAAGACCTGCTGCGCTGTCAACAAGAACATAATCACAAATTTTTTTGAAATCTTCTTTGAAATCTTTTACTCTTTCTGGTTTCAGTTTGTTTAATTCTTTGATTGAAAGGGATGCAGGAATTATTTTAATGCCTGACTCATGTTCATATACTGTTTCAAATACATTTGATTTTTTGTTCAGGAGATGGTTCAGATTTACAGGAACTTCTGGGGAATTGAGGTGAATCCCTATGTTTGGAGTTGAGAGATTTCCATCGATGACGAGAACATCTTCTCCTAGATAATTTATAGCAACTCCTAAGTTTATGGCAGTTGTTGTTTTTCCAACACCCCCTTTTCCAGATGTTATGACGATTACTCGTGACATTTTGGGAATTTTACTTTTATGATAGAAGAAACTGTTTTGTTTTACTTATAAATTTTTCTAACTTGTCAGCATATTCTTTTAGCATTTCAAGATTGATATTAATTTCTTTGCTTTGATAAAAAACTCTTAAGGTCACATTTTTTCTAAACTCTCCGATCCTTTCTTTTTTTAGTTCTTTTATTTTTCTGAACATTTTATACATTTCTAAGACATACAGGAACTCCTTGTCCCTTTTGAAAAGCTTTTTGACTTCCTCAATTTTACCTAACGGACTAGTTGGAATCAATTTAATCTTTTTTTTCTTTTTTGCATGTATGAGAATTGCTTCTACACTGGTTTCAATCATCTTTCTCCACCTTAGAATCAGATTAACAATCACATCGCATGTTTTTGTATATTTTAAACTGACATACAATAAGTGGTCTGCGCTAATTTTTTCTTGTATTATGTCTTCCATTGAATAAGTTGGCACGATCAAAGTTTATTTACTTCTATCTTTTACTATTTTAGAAGTGTAATTTATTATGCTTTTAGGGTTTTTATATTTAACTTCTTTTTTCTATAATTATATGCCTTATTTTGTTGAATAGGTTTTTTGTTGCATTGAGAAGTATTTTTATTTTTTCTAGATTGACCCTTATAGGAGTGGGTCCATTTACGAGCATGAAGATATCGCCGTTTTTCATGAATTCCATTGAACTTTTTTTATGAAAATTGTAAAATTTAAATAATTCTTTAATTGAATTTAAGTCTGTTTCACTGAACCCATATCTTCTTGCGCATTTGCTTTCAAAAGTTTTCATATTTAAATGCGGGTCTTTGTAGAGTTTTACTCGCCTGTGTAGATATTCATACTGAAGCAATGAATTGATGCATTTTACTGCGCAATTTCGCAATTTTTCTAGAGATGTCAGCAAGATTCTTTTGTCTTTTATCATTGGAAAAGAAACATAAATGAGATGGTCAACTCCATGAAGTAAGCTTTCTGCTTCAGTGAAGTTTTTGATAAATTTTTGCATAACCCGCCCCTTCCAGCCCATAATCTTGTTAGTTGGATTAAGGGCGATTTAATTAGAACTCAAAAGGATTTTATATTGATATAAATTGTGGTTGTTAACTCAACTCCAAAATTGCTTTAGGCAAAATCACTGTGTAGGTTTTGCCTAGTGGAATTATTATCCACTAAGTTCAAGAATTGCTTCTGCAAGATCGCCGTTTGTTTTTTCCAAGGTTTCTCTGGCAGTTTTTTTTGAGGCTCCTGTTTTCTCAACAACTGTTTTAATGTCGTCTTCTGAGATTGTAGGTTCTGAATCTTCGCTAATTTCACCGGTAATTTGAAAGGTTTCCTGTCCCTGCATCTTGACTTTTGTTACAGAAGGATTTTCAATGACTATTCTGCTGTCATCTAGTTTTTCTATAACTACCCGGGAAGCATCAATTTCCTCTTGTGAGATCCCCATTTGTTTCATAACAGCTTGCATTTTTTTTGGATTTATTCCTGGAAACATTTTAATAAAAAAGAAAAGGGGTTTTTAAAGTTTAACTGCAAGGTGCATTGTTAATTTACTCCATAAAAAAACTTTCGAGGTCATTACATCTTACTCGAACCCTGCAGGTTGTTCAAGTCCGATGTTCAACACAATTTCTGATTCTCTTAAAATTTTTAAGTAAAAAATAGCTAAAACCCCCCTCATCAATAGCCCCCTGCGATGTCATTTTATATCCTTTTGTATCAATAAGAATCTCTGCTTGAGAATGCTTTGTTCCAGCAATCAAAGCATTTACCGCAAAAATTTCTGCAATTAGTATGAAAATTCTCCATAAGAAATATAATATTTTTTGCTTTGGGAATTGGTTCAGTCCCATAGTCATTATATGAATGAATGTTATTCAAAATTAACCATGATTAAAACTTTATTTTTGAGAATAAACCTAAAAAATTTAACCGAAATAAACTCCTAGTCCGATCCTAAACATTATTATCAAGATTATGAAAATTATGACATGTGTTGGTTTGAGGTTTATCTTGCTTGTGTATTCTTCACTGAATCTCATCAGCCCTCCGAATCCACCTGGCAAAGTTGCTTCTTGTTGTTGTGTCATAATATTTTAGATGGGGATAGTTTTTAAAAGTTTCTTGATTGAATAAGTAAATGACAAAAAACCAAATTGATTTTAAAAAGATTGAAAATAA
>NZCQ01000068.1 GCA_002688335.1 Candidatus Pacearchaeota archaeon
GAGGGATAACTTCTCAAACTAATATTCAGACGTTAACTTATAAGGCAGGAATAGCTACGGGAAATTTATTTAGGGAGGAAGATCTCCCCATGGAGGGCCCTCCTGGATTTTGTGATAATCAAATTCATCCAACGAGAAGTTTAGGCCTCTACGGTATTGGTGGACTTTATGCCGGAATTGAATCTGCTACTGATGACCAAAGAGCAGTTTTTCTAGACACTAAGAGATACTTTAGAGAGGCATTCCTTTTGCAAGAAGCTCTATTTATTGAAAGAACAAGAGATGAACCAAATGAAGAATATATGGCTCAATTAAACAGCAGTCTTGAAGAAATGGGTGAGAAATATTCCGGAGAGATAACTAAACAAACTGATGCGTTTGATGAACTAGCTAAATGGTTAAGTGATCCTACTAGGAATTAGATAATTTTATTATCATATATCTTCGCAGATGACTTCGTCAATCTGCTCCGTTTATAATCTTGGTATTTGATAAAATTAAGGCGAGAGTAAGAATCTATCTGAATAACCTTGTATTTACCCTAGAAAAAGATCTTGCGAATAAATTATATAGGAAGGCTCCGATTATTCCCGTTATGAATCCAAATAGGGCAAAGTAAAACGGCATGCCTATAAGTGCTCCGAAAGCTAATAGGGTTCCATAACTTAAACCCGGTGTTTCATTTGTTGTTATCCAACCTAGAGTTACAAGCATATCTATTACTAATCCACTGAACGAATATAAGATTCCTGCTAATAGGCCAACTAGAGCCATGATGAGTGTTTGGAATATTGCATAGTTAAGTACTTTGATTTTTTTTGGTTTTTTCATGTTTGTTTATTGATATTAATTGGCGAGGGTTAATAAGGGTTTGCAGGATATCAATTGAATATGTGACATTAGGTTTAAGAGAAGTTTGATTTTCCCTTGTGGAGCTGAAGGCGGAACAGAGCTGGGAAATCAAACTTGGGAAAAATGCGAGCCTAGCTATTTCTCGTTTAGTTACTATTAAATACCCCCGACAAACGAAGTGAGAGACCATAAGTTGTGGTTGAGGAGTGAAGCAGAGAGAGTTCAGAAGTCGGCGGATCAAGGGCGAAGCCCAATCTAATAAATACATTAAGGAGTAGTTTTCTTATTTTTTATGAAGGGAAGAAATTGGCGTATAATTGTTCCTCTTGGGTATTTCATCCATTCTTATCTTATCTCTTTTTTTGAAAACCCTGTAAGCTTTTCTGTCTTTCTTTGAGGTTAGAACCTTATATTTATCATCAATAAATTCTATAGCACAGTTATTGTCTATTGCAACTCCAACCGCAGAATAATTTTCCATAAATTCTTTAAAATCATTTTTTCTGAGTTTTCTCTTGCCTTTTCTTGTAGTTCCACTATTAAAGTGAGGGCAATGAATTCCCTTGAGGATTCCTAATCCTTTAACATTGATATAATTCCAATTTGTTGGATTGTAAAAACTCATTGAATCGCTATGTCCGGATTCAAACCAACAGATTCCTCCGGCACTAATTCCTGAAAGAACAATATTTTTTTTGTGAGCTTCTTTTAGAATTTTATCTACACCTAAAAATCTCCATCTTTTCATCATCTTTAGAGTATTGCCACCACCAACATAAATTAAATCAGAGGAAAGAATTTTCGTTCTTAATTCTTTTTTTGTTGGTTTGTTTTTCAATAAATAAAGGGCATCAGTTTTACAGCCTAATTTTTTACCGTAAATTTTACTGAAATTATCTATATAACTTTTAGGTTCTCCACTTGCAGTTGGAATAAATAATGCTTTAGGGTGTTTCTTTTTTGTAAGTGCAACATTTCTTTTATCAAATGGAAGAGTTTCATAATTGCCAATTTCTCCACCACCGATTATTACTATTTTTCCCATATCCATAATATGATTGAAGAAGTTTATAAAATAATCGATAGAAAACTACTCCTTTCTAAAAATTAGCCGACTTCTTAATTGTATTTAACGCTAGAATTAACAGAACTACGAAGTGGAGAGGACAAGACTTAGTTTAAGCCGAAATATTAATAAGCTTCTTATCGTTAGTTTCTTTATGGACTTAAATTTCCAATCAAAACCTGGCAAATTTGTAAAAGAGATTTTAGATTTCTATATTCCCCTATTAGTTAAGGTTCCAAAACTCAGAGATGATCCCAGTTTTATGAAAGAAGAAATAAAGGCGACAGGTAAATCTGGTTTAACTGATGTTGCTACCAAAGCAGATATTTATATGCAAGAAGAAATTAAGAAAAATATCTTGAAGCTTCATCCTGAATGGGAATTTTGGGGAGAAGAGGGAGATGATGCAAATAAAGATATTGAATCCAATAAAGATTTCTTATTTATTACAGATCCAATAGAAGGAACAAATAATTTTCGTTTTAAGGAAGATGATTATTGGGGTTCTGTAATTGCTTTGGTTGACTTAAAAACTAATGAACCAGTTTTAGGGATTGTTGCACAAGTAGTGAAAAAAAGATTGTTTTTAGCAGTTAAGGGTGAAGGTGTGAATACAATACAGTTTGATAAAAATGGTGTAAAAAAAGTTTTGCCAATTATTTCTTCTTCAAATGAGTTAACTTATAACAACAGCCCACATTTTGAGGATCACTACCTAAAACAAGTCGATAAATTCTTCTCTCTTGGAAATATTCTTCCTGATGATCCAAAGTCAGATGAAATTGAAAAAGAAAGAAAATCGGTCATGATTGATGGGAAAAAATTTATTGATGTTGAATGTGGTAATTTGGAACCGGTTCTTTTTGATGGAGGAATTATGTTTAAGACGAATATAGAAATCGCTTCTTCTTTTGTTATTATTAATGAACTAGGTGGTAAAATTACTGATGCCAAAGGCGGAAAATGGTCAATGAGCATTAAGGACAGTATATTTGCTAGGAAAGAATCTGATTGGAAATTTCTAAAAAAGATATACGATAAGACGGCAGTTTAATCCTAGAACTCAGACTTTATTGAATATAACGTTTGGGTTTAGAGAAGTTTGATTTTCCCGTGAGCGATAGCGAATTCAATCTGAGGAGGGAGAAACCCGCAAGGCTTCGGAATCTCTTAATTGCTGTTAAACTCTTTGTTAGGATTGATTTTTAGTGCAATGTTCCAAATGGAAACTTTTGAGTTTAGAAATCCGAATCTTTCAATCTTTAAATTGGGAAAAAACATCCTCTCTTATTTTCCTTAAGCTAAGAATAAAGCTATCTATTTCTGAAATAGAATCACCATATTCGAAAGTTACTTTTTTAGTTGTTTCTCCATTATCTATTTCTATCCATTCTGCACCACCGTCTGCGCAATCAGGACAGCCAATAACATCATCTAATGAACTAAATTTCTCAAGATCTAACGAATTTAATAGTGCATTCCATTGCTCGGGGGATATTGGGACTTCTTCTGTAACTTCTGGGAACAAGTCATCTTGACCCCGTCCATTTTTATGAAAAACAATATTTTCTTTGACAATTGTAATATCTTCTTCACAATAGCCCAAACATTCTCCAAAAGAAGTTCCTGTTTTAATAATTAATTCTTGTGAAGTTATTGATATTGCTGGTTGTTCTCGTAATATTTTTAGAGTGCCTCCTGCAATTAATACAGAGATTATAATAACTAAAAACGATAACAAATATATGGTCTTTTTCTCCATAAAATTAGTTTAGATTAAGAGTTATATAAAGATATTGATAACTCTTGTTTAATTCTAAGTAATGGCTTGGGTTTTTAATGCAATGTTCGGACGAAGAAAGTGAGTGTAGAATTGAGAAAAAGTCTCATTACCTTACAATAAATTTCAAGATTTTTTCATGAACTTTTACTCTGTCTTTTAATGGATAAAGTCCTGGAGTTTCCACACAAAAGTTAGGAATATTCAATTTTGTTAAATAATCTTCAAAACTTGTTGAAGATTCATTTGGTTCAATAATTCCGTTGATAACCATATCATCATGAACTTTTCTCCTTTTATAGAATTTCATATCTTTTGAAACTAAAGAAACCAACTCTTCTGCTTTTTGTCTGTATCCTTTACCTTCAAGATACAAGAAAAACATTTCTTCATCTGGATCTTCATGCAAATTTAATACAAAAGTTGGTTTGTATTTTTTAACTAATTGTTTCAAAAGTTTAGTCTCTTTTTGAGGTTTGTTAGAAAAAAAGTCTCTATTAATATCAACATCGTTGACATTTTTATCAATGTGTAAACAAAATCCAAATGGAACAATACATGGAACTATAACAATTCTTTTATTCCTAACTTTGGGATTATTTTTTAGAAAATTGTAAAGTGCATAAATGGGTGCAGGTTCATTACCATGACAACCTGCTGTAATCATTATTGTTTCTTCAATTTCGGGATTAATTACATAAGATATTACTGGAAGCTTTCTTTCAGCATAATTAATATTGAAATGTACTTTAAGATCTTTATATAACAAAGATTTTAAATTTTCTAAAATCTCAAATCGTTCTGGAATTAACTTATGATAAGGTGAATATTCTGCCATAAATCATCCTAAAATCCCGGCATATATAAATATTCTTAAAAGGATCTTTTCCTTTTTCTCAAATATAAAAATTAGACATAATGTTGGAATTACCAGAAGTTTTGCATAGTAAAATCTAGATGGAAGAGCCTGCAAGGCTTCGGAATCTCTTAATCTTTGTTAAATGAGGGTAAGCGTAGCGTCCATTGAGTTATTTTTTGATGTCGTTTAAAGCAGAAGAAAGTTTATTCCTTAGTTCTTCGAGGTTTTCATACTCAATTATAACGGTGTTTGGCATTCCTTGAGCAAGTTTAGTAACATACTTACCTTTTTCAAGCAAAAGTATTCTTTTGAGATTTAAGCAATAAGACATACCAATTTCTATGCCAACACCATGGCTCGTTTCTGAAACCTCTGCAATGATTAAATCACAAGATCTTAATTGTTCATAATCTCTATTGAAAATCTCAGTAGGACTTCCGCCAATTTCAAATACGAAAGCATTTATATCTTTTTCATCTACAATTTTTTTAATCTCAGGTAGAAAATTTAATCTTTCTTTTGTGTGACCGACTGGACAAGTAATATATGCTTTCATAGTTTTGGTAGATTAGGGCATATATAAAAAGCTATCGTTAAGCGTCAAAAAATAATCCCATTTAACATCGGGCTTAAGAGAGGTTTGGCTTGGGCTGGAGCGAATCGAAGGAGTTATGATGACTAGATTAGGATGGGAAATTATTTCTCATATATATTCTTTCTATGTCCAACTTTTAGTATATGTAAAATTTTAACCTCGTTCCCAACATCAATAATTATCCTATAATCGCCAACTCTTAATTTGAAACCCCTTACCTCAATAAGAGGTTCAAGATATCTAAAGGGATCAATTTTGCAATCTTGGAGTTTATTCCAAATTCTTTCTTTTATTTGTTTTTCTAACTTGTTTAAATCTCTAAGTGCTCTTTTTTCAAAAATTATTCCATACATTTTTAAAGACCAAGAATCTTTTTAGCTTCTTTTTCAGTATAGAATTCGCCCTTCTTAATATTCTCTCTTGCTTGTTTGATTTCAGATATTGTTTGCTGACTTAACTTAGGTTGTTTTTCACATATTTTTGCTAAATATATTAGTTTTCTAACTAATTCATCATAACTTTCATTTCTATATTGTCTGAATGTATTTAACTCAGATTTTGTTCTTGAATTGAGCCTTATTGTTGTTTCCATATACAATTGTATACATAAGTAGATCATTTAAATGTTTGCATTTGAAAGGAGAAATTGGAGAAGGCTTAGTTGAAAAATGGCAAACTACTCCTGCTCTTTCCACCAATCAAAATAGGGTAACAATTCTTTTAATTTCACAGTTTTGTTTTTATCAAGAATTACATCGGTGTTTAAATTCTTCTCTTCCGTTTCACGAATTAATTGACGACAATTTCCACGAGGCGGAATTACAAATACTTTGCCTTTATCATCTTTCCAAACAGCAACAATCTCTTTGATTTCATATTCTCCATTTGTAATCATTGCGCCAATTGCAGCTTTTTCGGCACAAAAAGTATTTGATCCCGAAGCGGCACAGACACCTAAATAAATATTATTCTTTTTGGAAAGTAAAGCACATCCAATATCCGCAAAAAGACTATCTTTTACTTTCTTGGATTTTACAACTGATGCTGCTTTGTCAATTAATTCTTGATTAGTAATGTTTACCATACTTTGATGTTAATCTTAAATATTTATTAATGTTTGCCATTTTTCAATTGCGCATAACATTAGAGATAAGAGAGGTTCTCGAAGAAAATTAGAATGAGGGCTGCAAGGCTTCGGAATCTCTTAATTGCTGTTAAACTCTTTGTTAGGATTGATTTTTAGTGCAATGTTCCGAAGGAAAATTTTTGAGTTAAATCAAACTCTTAAAGATGGTGGGCAACCATCTAAAATGCTTATAAAATAAGAGAGCACTTTCAGAAGAAGGAAAATTAAAACATATTTTGAATTTCTTTTTTTACTTTTTCTAAAACATCATCATTAACTACTCCAATTTTCATAGTGACTAAATCTTTTTTCACAGAAAATATTTTATCTGTTCTAATTCTACTTGATTTTAATAATCTTCCTGAAGATAGGTCTTCTTGATTGATAACAACTGAATAAAGTTCCTCTTTAATAACTGTTGTTAAAGGGACTATGATACAATCTTCTGATTTTTTATTTAATTCATCATTAGATACCACTAAGGCAGGTCTTACTCTTGTTCCTTCTAAATTTGAAAAAGGAAAAGGCAACAAAACAATCTCTTTTTGATTTATTATCATTTTAAATATTCATTCCAAATTTCATCTTCCGGATTATCCCAAACTTCTTTTAGTGAATCTTCGCTAAATTTTAAAATATCATTGAAATCATCCTTTATCTTTTCTTCTGTTTTTTGAGATTTTTCAATAAGAATTTTTCCTTCTATTTGAAATAATGTAAGATCATCGCCTTTATCAATTCCTAAGCTTTCTCTAAAATTCTGAGGGATTGCAATTTGTCCTTTATCTGACACTTTGACTGTTTTTATCATTTTACCTTCAATTTATCAAAAAGTAAGAATTTTCTTACTTAAATAGTTTTTGACTGTAAATAATATATAGGCGTTTTCAAAA
>NZCQ01000069.1 GCA_002688335.1 Candidatus Pacearchaeota archaeon
ATAAAAAATTTAGCAGAATTGTTATAAATCTTAAACCTTAATCCAGGAACTTACTCGTTCCTAAAATCAAAACTCCCGTTAACTTAACAATATAACCAGTCAATAACATTTTTAAACCAACAATTCAACATTATCTCATGGAAAACAAATATGTAGGTTATATTCTTTTAGGAGTCTCTCTACTTTTAATTTTTAATATTTTCTCTTTCAACTCAATAATAAAAGAGATGGGAGGAAACTCTGTAGCTTGTACTATAGACGACTGCCCATACCATCAATCTTTCGACAACATGTTCTTCATATCAATCTTCACCATAGCCCTTTTAGTAATAGTAGCAATAATCCTGATCTTCACAAAACCTCAAGAAAAGCTAATAATGAAAACAAAAACAATCCATAAAAAACCAGAAAAAAAGAAAATAAACACATCAAATTTAAAACCCGAAGAAAAACAAGTACTTTCTTTAATTCAAGAGAACAAAGCAATCTTCCAAGCAGATTTAATAGAAAAAACAGGATTTGGCAAAGCCAAAATGACAAGGATCATTGACAGATTAGAAGGAAAAGAAATTGTCGAAAGAAAAAGAAGAGGCATGACTAATATTGTTGTTTTAAGGGAATAAATCTTTACTTTTCATTTCCCATCCAACACCAAATCAATTTTTTCCTTCAACTTATCAGATATGTCCTCCTTCCTCAATTGATCTAGAGTAAGTATCCCTTTCTCAAAATAACTATCCAATTCATTCTTTTCTAATTCCAACACACTTATCGGATACATTCCATATTTCTCAATATTATCTTCCAGACTATTTCCCTCAGGGTATTTCCATCCCATTAATCTAATCCCCACTCCCCTTGAATACTTCTTAACTTGTGGCGAGAATTTAGTATTCGTTACCAACATAGGTTTTGTAACCTTTTTATTTAAATCTAAAAATCTCGCATAAACATATAATGCGGTATGTATAGACTCTCCTAACCACGGTTTTCCATGATGTTTTGCTTCAACCATCAGTATTTCATTTTCTTTCTTAGCCAAAATGTCAATTTCGTGAGGGATAAACTTACCTTCAATAACTTTGTTCAATTCTGTTTTATATCTCAATTTCTTTAAGATCTCTCCCATAAATTTCTCAAAAACAAATCCCCCATCAATTCTCAGATCTATCATAGATTTTTTCAGATTATAACGACAGCACACACCCTGATGGATATTCTTTAATTCATCATGAATAAATCTAAACAACTCTTTAGTCTTAATCCCCTCATATAATTTTCCATCTACTTTATCAAGAATCTCATCAATGTCCTGGTCGTTTGCACCAACTCTTTTTAATGAATTCACAATCTTCTTAGGATTATAGGGCTCGTTATCACCATTCATTTTTTCAACAACTATTTGTTTTTTCATCCGTTTTATTAATAACTCCTACTTCTTTTTAAAATCAACCTTACAAACACTAGGCCTAGATAAATAATAAATAGATATCAATAACAAAACTATTGAAACCAATTGAATCTCTAACCCATTAAAAGGTAAAACACTTAAGGAAACCGCAGTTCCTCCGAATAAACCAACCAAAAAAGGAAAAACTCCGGCTATACAACCAGGACAACCCCCTCCAATAATCCCAAGACAAATTCCAATAACACCAAGCACTCCTATGCTTTTATTCACAACCTGCAACTCTCCTATCTTTAATATCAACAAATTAACATTCAATCCAACAAGTAACGAAACAATAAAAAGAAGAAAAATGAGCGAGATACCTAATGATGGATTAACAAACAAAATATCATAAGTAACATAAAGCTCATTTATCCAAATAGTGAAAATAAAATAAAATAAAAAAACAAAAATAAAATACAAAAGATACTTTCCAGACAAAGCCCTCCTAACATTCTTTATCTGGAACTTATCCATCCTTATTGCAATGATTTTATAGCAGCTTCAAAGTTTACCCAAGGTTGTGCACCACTTACAGCAGCTGTTTCTCCCTTCTTGTTAACTAGGACAAAGTAAGGTGTACCTCTTCCGCCAGCAGCAGTTGCTTGCTTCAAATCATTGTTAACTTTATTTGTAGCTTCACCATTATCTAAACATTTATTAAACTCTGCAGTATTCAAACCAATCTGACTAGCATAGCTTTTCAAGCTCGCATCATCTAATTGCCTTTGATTTGCAAATATTATATCATGCATTTCCCAGAATTTTCCCTGCCTATTAGCACTTTCTGATGCTTCAGCAGCCTTTTGCGCTTGAGGGTGAATCCTATTTAACGGAAAGTGCTTAAACGCAAGTCTAACATCTCCGTTCTTGAAATAATCACTATTTTTAAAATCGGCAATCGCACCATCTGCGGCTTTCTGACAGAAAGGACACTGAAAGTCCGAGAACTCAACAATAGTGATCTCTGCTTTCTCATCTCCAAGAATAGGATCTGTATCATCTATCTGAACTTTGATGTTCCCAGTAGTTGGCGGAGCAACAGTAGGAGGGTTAACATTTCCCTCATTATTCACTCCATCTCCAAAACCGTTGTTAAGAACAAGAGTCAGAATAAACAATCCTGCGAATATGAAAGTAGTAATCTTCCATAGAGTATCTTTCTTAATAGTAATACTATCTTCACTCATTTTTACCTCCTTTCAGAGAACTTTGAAGCATTGACATTTCCGAAGGAAATCGCATCAAAGTTCCTATCAAAGAATTTTGTTCTTTTTTTAAAATTCTTTTCATATATTTATCTTTTTCCATAGCAATATCTAATATAATTAATACTTAATAATTAGGGTCAAAACGCAATATAAAAGAGAGGCTGAAATGCTGAAAACTAAGCAATAGAACGTTCATGGGGCGTTTTTGATAATGAAAAACATTATAAACTTGGCTGAAACAGTTAAACTATGAATTTAGAAGAAATGCTAAGGTTCGTTAAGTTAGGAAAAAGAATTAGAGATAGATTGGAATCTGAGAAGCTCGAACCAGGAACGGCTGTTTATGAGGCCTTAAAATTAGTTGAAGAAGGGAGGGCTATAATGAATGATAATGGAGAGATTAGCCCCATAACTGATTTACCTGATTCAAAAAATTCTTTATCGGTCCTTAGGGAGCAGATAGATGATGAAATTGTTGCAGATTATCTAGAAAAAAGTGAAATGAAATTAGGGGATGTCAGAAGTTTTAGCGGAATAATTTGTGATAAAGATTTTAGGATGCCTAATAATGAATTTTACCTTAAAAATGCATGTTTATATGCATCAGTTGGAAGGCCAGAAATGGCAGAGGGATTAATTGTAGAATTAAGATTACTTGATGATTATTTAAGAGATAAACAAATAGCGGAAATGGCCCAATCTTTAGAATCAGATAAAATTTGGTCCCTACTAGCTGGAAGAGGTTATATTTATAATGACACTGTTAAGGTCCATGTAGCTTTAGGAAATGAGAAGGAAGCTAAAAAAAGCTTACTTAGATTAGATAAATTAAATGTTGTGAAACATTATTATAAAAGTCCAACTAGATTTTATCCTAAGATTAAAGACAGAGAAAGATGGATTGATGAGCCAAATCCAGAATTTTATGAAGAAAGAGTAAAAAGTGAGGGGAGAGATTTTTATGCAGGCTATTTAAACGGACTTTTACCAGAAGTAAGAGAAGAAGCGAGAAGAGAGATAGAATATCATCAACAAAGTTTAGAATCTCTAAGAAAGAATTCACCCTTAGAAATTATAAAGTGATCAAACAACCTCTGCTTTAACTAACAATTCCTTGTTCAATATCTTACTAGCATCTAAAATCTCTATTCCCAATAACTTACCGTTCTCATCAAGATCGAGAAATATGTTCTCTTTCAATTCTCTTGTTTCTTTAACCCCTCCCCCTTCTATAAAATCCCCTAGGTAAATATATACCGCATCAGCTTCCTTATCATAGGTAAATCTCACAAAAACATTACACCTAATATCTTTTTATAATTTATTCTCACTATTAAAAACCAAAAGCCCTAAATAATTCTCTAAGTTACATTTAAGATGAAGAGAGAGGAGAGATATTATCCAGACACTTCAATTTTGATAGATTATTAGACATAACAAAATACAAAAGACCAGAAGAAATTAGTTAACATTAAACCTTTTTTCATACCTTTCAAACAATTCTTCTCTAATTTTATGCAACTTATCAAAATCTTCTCTTTCTTTTGCAGTCTTATTACCCAAATCATCAACCGCCATCTCCCTGGCTTTATGCAAACCCTCATCACTAGTTCTGTGATCAGAAGATCCAAAAACCTCATTCAATTTTCTCAGTGAATTGGCTTTCCTCAGCTTTTCCTGTTCTTCTAACTCCATCAATCTACCCCTCATCTCTTCAAACTTTTCCTTAGATATAGTAATTGTTTCTGTTCCCATATTCAACAAAAGCAATAAATGTTTAAATAATTTACTATTAAAACTCTCAAACTCTCAAATGCACTTCAAGAGTCTTACCTTTTCTAACTCTGCTAACTAACCCTCTTCTCTCCAACTCTTGTAAAATATAACTCAACTTAGCCTTAGACATATTTGCTCTCAAAGTTAAAGTATTCTGTGTTATCCCATCTTGCTCTTTAACTATCTCCATAACTCTTCTTTCGTAATCGTCCAAGGCCTTTAAGATCATGGCAAACTTTTCTTTCTCAACTTCCTTCATCTTTTCATCTTCTAGCCTATCAAATATTTTCTGCTCTGTTTTATTAAAGAACAAAAAGTAGAATCCCAAGGCCAGCATGAATCCAAAAAACCCAAAACCAACATTGGTAACACTAATTAACTGACTTACACTAGTGCATTCTTCAGAAGGGTTACAACCCAACTCAACACTTTCTCCACTTAAATTAACATTAAAGTAAAGCAGAAAGAATCCAAAAACAAAACTTATAATAACCAACAATATTCCAAGTTTTTTCTGTTCCATGAAAAATCAAACATTTCGTCGTATAAAAGGCTTTCTTAATTATTGTTTTAATTAAAGTAACAACTTCAAGAATAACAATTCTTATAACCAGATAATTATTTATCTAAAAATGGAATCAAATCAAATTCAAGAAGAGGAAGCGAAAATTCTAACAGGATCTAGAGATTTAAATAACTGGCTAAATGGAGGATATGAGAGGGGAATCATTACCTTATTTTACGGACCATCCGCATCAGGCAAGAGCAACTTTGTTACACTAACTGCTAGCCATCAAGCTAAGAAAAACAAGAAGATAATATTCATAGACACTGAAGGTAGTTTCTCAGTAGAAAGAATAAAACAGATATCAAATGCTCCTGACGAGATTCTAAAAAACATACTAATACTAGAACCAACTAATTTCCAAGAACAAAAAAAATCTTTTGCCAAACTATTAAGGGAGATAAGAGAATCAAAGAATATAGGTTTGATTATAGTTGATAGTATGACTATGCTTTACAGGCTAGAGCTAGCTGAAGCAAGAAAACAAGGCATGGAGGCTGTTCAAGAAGTGAACTCTGATCTAGCAAATCAAATGAGGGCCCTATACGAGATAGCTAGAAAAAGAAACATCCCTGTTTTGATTACCGGCCAAGTTTATAGCGAATTTATAACAGAGGAAGAATGGCTAAGCGGAAAGGAAGCCGGAGTAAAAATAGTTGGAGGAGATATTCTTAAGTATTGGAGTAAATGCATCATTCAACTAGAAAACAAAAATGGAAAGAAAAAAGCAATTCTAAAAAAACACCGATCACTAGCAGAGAAAGAACTCAACTTTGAAATCATTAACGAAGGAATTCAGAAAAGAGGTTGGTTTTGAAAGCTAGATTTTATAATGCTCTTTTCATTAATTAATCTATGGGGGAGATAAATATTCCATTATCAAAAGAAGAGGAAAAAAATAAAATTCAATTTCTTAAAAATAAAAAAATCGCAAAAATAGGTTTAGATACAGACGTTCTTGTTGCACTTATAGAAAAGGATAAAGAGATTAATTTGTCCAAGCCCAAACACTTTATCAATAAAGGAGTCTGCTATGCATATCAACTCATAGTTAACCAGGCGATTGGAGTTTTGATACATAAAAGAGGTTATGAAAAGAAGTTTGCAATCTCTAAGACTCTTAACTATCTAAATGTGAATAAGATAACTATTTTCAAAGAACATGAAATAAGCAAAGAAAAAAGAGACAATATAATCAATGACTTGAGGATTCAAAGAAGAAGAATAAGAAAAGATTCTAAACCAGAAGATAGTGATCTAGATATTCTAGCATCTTATAAAACAAAGAACGTAAATCGTATCTTAACAATGAACTATTTCCATTTTATCGATCTAGGGAAGTATCTAGGCATGCAAATTGAAAGAGTATGGTACAAAAAAGCAAAAGAATCTAATAAGATCTCCAACATGTTAAAAAATCTTTTTTGGACAAGAAACAAAAAATTTAGACAGCCTAGATAAAATCAATAAGTTTCTTATACTCATCCAATCTGGTTGTACCATTATTAATTGATAATTGTCGTGCCTTCTCCCACCACTCTATCTTAAAACTTTCTGTATCGGCACGAGCTTTTTTTATTTCATCTTCTCCAACAGACAATAATTTTAATTTTAACTCCAACAAGGCCATCTCTCCATCAATCATCTCCTGAGCCAGGTTCTCCATATGGATCTTATGGTCTTCTAATATCTTCCCAATTTTTTCGGCATCAAGCATCTGTGTAGATAATTTTTGTTCTGACATTCTCATACAATTAAGGGGTTATCATTTATAAATTTTAATGCTTTTAAGGTCAATTTCCTAAGCGGACCATTATTCAGATTATTCAACTGATCACTGGATATATCTAAAAACTTCGAAGGACAATCTATCTCAATTCCAAGAATTTTCCCATTTTCTCCTATATCTATCACTATATTTTCCTTAACAATTGTGTTAATGGGCCTTCCACCATTAGGATTATTGTTAAGAGAACTTTGCATAATTGACATTTCCGAAGGAAATCAAGGCAAAGTTCTTCTTAGAGAATGAGAAAAACGGAGTTTTTCAAAGTTCTCTTAACATATAAAACATCTAAATCCTCCTGATACTCATAACCTTTCCGCATAGGTCTAACAGATAAGTAAGATATTTAAATTTTTTGGGAGCCATCAACCCTCTCTATATCCGCTATCTTCTTCCTATGCACGTCTGCAGGATTGCCAACATATCTCTCCTCGGGTTTTTTATCATCTCCATTTATATCTAATGGTCTTTTACTTGGACATTCAGGATTAAAACAAAACACCCATGGCTTTCTAGCTTTCTTTATAGACAACAACATTGGCCAACTACACTCTTCACAATTCTTTTTAGCAGTATTTTTAATTAAGGCCTTAGGTAAGGAATAAGTCTGCTTACATTTGGGATAATTATCACAAGCGACAAAATAACTCTTAAATCTTGGAGTATATTTTAAGGCTAATCTTCCTGTCTTACAGCTAGGACATTCAACATCCAATTTATTATTCTCTTTCTCACCATCCCACAAGGCTTGATTAGCTTCAACTAACTCTTTTCCAATCTCTCCCTCTTTTTTCTTAAAATCCTTCGATATATCTTTCAAGGCCTCCTCTGCCTTATTAATAACCTCTCTCTCTTTCTTATCCAATTCCTTTTTAGAATTCCTTATACTATCCATATCTTTTTCAATATTCCTAGTTAATTCCTCATCAATAATTATAGGGGAGTGTTTTCTCAAACTATCAATCAATCTTATTCCAAGTTCAGTTGCTTTTATCTGCTTGTCTTTAATATAATTCCGGTTATACAATGTCTCTAAAATATTAGCACGAGTCGAATTATGCACTAATATAAAACCATCTGTAATAAAATTTGGTGATTTTTTATCTACTGAAAGGTCATAGACATAATCTTGATAATTTAAATTAGATAATTTTCTTAAAGGAATTTCATAAATATTCTCATTTATTTTATTATAAACTAGTTTCATACAATGAAAAAGAAATTCATTGTTAGTTTTACTTAATGAATAAATCCACTTATTTCTATTTGTATATCTTTTTTTGCTAATAATCTTTAAGTTATACATCCTTTTTAGCGCCATTATAACTTGATATCTAGATAAGCCTGTTTTCTCTAATATTTCCTCAATCTTCAAATTATCTTTATAAAGGAATAGAGAAATCTCCGCAGAATTCTTTAATATTTGGTATTTTGGTGAATCACATTTTAATCCCCTATATAAAATATTCTCCTTAAATGAATCAAATCCAACTAAGTATGCATATTTATCAATTTTATCTCTACCACTTATTAATATTGTCCAACAATTAAATATTTTTCCATTTAACTTAACCTTCCCTTTATTTATTTTATTAACAATATCTAATTTATGTAATAAATCTGAAACCCAATTAATTAATCTTTCATTTCCTAAGGTAAACTTCACTCTTGGAGTACCATTAGAATTTGTTAAGATTCCCTTTATTTTAGTTTTACCTTTTGGTCTTAAGTGAACATTACCATCTGCATCAAAGAAACCTCTCAAGAAGTCTCCAACAAATTCAGTGGGGATTTTCATTATATTCTTACCTTCAAGTTCTGGAAATGTTTTTATTAAAACATAAGCCATAACTGAGTTACAATTTACCTTATATTTTGTTCCAAGGTTATAAGCATACGGTTCATATCCAAAGATA
>NZCQ01000070.1 GCA_002688335.1 Candidatus Pacearchaeota archaeon
AACTTTTGCAACAAATTAAGTGTAAAATGCAAAAGTTTACTTCTAGTTAAGTTTAAATAACCAAACTTTATCTTAATTAACATGGGGGAGTAGCTCAGTGGGAGAGCACATGACTGAAGATCATGGTGTCGGGAGTTCGATTCTCCCCTTCCCCATTTCTTTCAATAACATTTATAAATCCTTCTTAGTTAATACTAACAAAGATGCCTAAAAATAAAAAGGGGGGTGTTAAAACTAAGGTAAAGAGTTTAGATGTGTTAGATTATGTATCAATTGCTATTGGAATAATTGCTATTGTTATACTTGTTATCGCGATTATTAAATCTATATCCTAAAATGGATGGTAGATTATACGATTGGTTTGTCGTTATGATAAGTTTTTTAGTATATATTCATATCTTTATAAAAACGATAGGAACCACTTGTTTTAGCACATCTGATTTGAATGTTACTTTGGTCGGAATAACTGCATCCGTTTGGTTATTGACAGTAAGAGTAATAAGAAGAAAACGATGAAATTAAAAAAAATAAACTCTAAAAGAGCAGCATTAGAACTCTCAATAGGAACAATAGTTATTCTCGTTTTAGCAATGAGTATGCTTATTCTTGGATTAATTCTAGTAAGAACTATTTTTACAGGGGCAAAGTATAATGTTGAAACTATGAATAAAAAGGTTGAAGCAGAAATAGGAAAGCTATTTGTTGAAGATCAGAGAGTTGTTCTTTACTTACCTAATCGAGAGGCTCAAATAAAACAAGGAGAACCTTACGGATTGGGATTTGGAATACAGAATTCCATTAAAACTCAAAAGTTCAAATGGCAAGTTGTTGTGGATGATGAAAAGATCAGAAGTAAATGCGGGGCAACCGAGAGAAATGCAGAAGATTGGATAACAACTGGAGGATCTGGAAGTGCAGACATTCCAAGTGGTCAGCAACACTTCAACCTCATCAGATTCAATATTCCAGAAGGATCTGTAAACGACATCTCATCATGCATAGTAAGATACAAACTAGTAATAAAGAAAGAAGATAACAGCCCTTTCCAAACCGAAGTCTTTGATGTTGATGTTAGATAGTTATCTGTCAAATAGTTTTTTATACCTGAATTATCTCATATTTCTATGACCTTAAAACTCTACAACACATTAGGAAGAAAAAAGCAAACATTCAAGCCAATAAAAAAAGGAGAGGTTGGAATGTACTCCTGTGGTCCAACCATTTATTGGTATCAACACATTGGTAATCTCCGTTCATATGTCTTCTCAGATATTTTAAAGCGAGTCTTAAATTATAATGGGTTTAAAGTTAAACACATAATTAATATCACAGACGTAGGGCATCTAACTTCTGACGCTGACGAAGGAGAAGATAAAATGGAAAAAGCTGCAAGAAAAGAGGGAAAATCCGCGGAAGATATTGCTAACCATTATTTCACCGCATTTGAAAAAGACCTCAAGGAAATGAATATAATCTCTCCAAATAAATGGACTAAAGCAACAAAACACATTAAAGAACAAATTGAAATGGTAAAAAATCTTGAAGAGAAAGGGCTAACTTACAATACCTCAGACGGAATATATTTTAACACTTCAAAAATAAAAAATTATGGTGAGCTTGCCCTACTAAACTTAAGAGGATTGTCTGGAGGGCAACGCGTTAAGTTAGGCGAGAAAAAAAATAAGACTGATTTTGCTCTATGGAAACTATCTGAAGATAAAGGCAAAAGGCAGCAGGAGTGGGAGAGTCCATGGGGCCTTGGATTCCCTGGATGGCACATAGAATGTAGTGCTATGGCAAGCAAATACTTGGGAAATCAATTTGATATTCATACGGGAGGGGAGGACCATATCCCAGTTCACCATACAAATGAAATAGCACAGAGCGAGAATGCTCTTGGTAAAAGGCCTTGGGTCAAGTACTGGTTACATGGAGCATTTATTAATTTTAAAGGAGAAAAAATAAGCAAAAGCAGCGGAGGACTCTATACACTAAGTGAACTAATAGAAAAAGGATATCCCGCTCTTTCTTACAGATATTTACTTTTGACGGGACATTATAGAACTCAAATGAATTTTAGTTTTGAAAATCTAGATAACGCAAAAAATACACTTAACAGATTGAAGAGACTAATAAAAGAGATCAAAGATGACAAATTAATAAACAAAAAATATCTATCAGATTTCGAAAAAGCTATCAATGATGACTTGGACATGCCCAAAGCCCTCCAAACCCTATGGTCATTAACCAAAGACAAAAAAGCAATAGGAAAAATATCTACAATAAAAAAGATGGATAAAATTTTAGGCCTAGACTTACTAAAAAAACCCAAACTAAACATCCCAGAAGAGGTACAAAAATTAGCAGAAGAAAGAGAAAACGCAAGAACAAACAAAGATTGGCAAAAAGCAGATAAATTAAGAGAGAAAATCAAAGAAAAAGGCTATCAAGTAGATGATACAAGCGAGGGTCCTAAGATAAATAAATTATAAGGGATATTATCACGTTTAAAAATGTTAAAAGAGATGATAGAAAAAGCAAATATAGCATTATTAGTTGTGATGTTCTTATTATTAATAGCCCTCGTAACTTGGTTAGCAGTAAGAATATTATAAAATGAAAGTAAGAAAATTATTAGATGTACTTCATTTAACATTCCTATTATTAACAATTATTTTTGGACTATTTATTCTATATCAAGTAATTCTGAAAATATTAGGGGGATCATGGACAACTGAAGCAGTGATCATATCATTACTAACTATCTTAATCAGCGTTGTATTCACTATCGCTGTACACCAAGTCAGATTTGGTGCAGATTATAATTATTTCAAAAGAAATATGAATCATTTTAGCAAAGATTTTAAGGAATTCAGAAAAGATATTTCTAACGAATTAAAAGAGATAAAGAGTAAACTATAAAAATCAATTATCATTAGTAAGTAAAAAAGAGAAAAATGGCAGTTCAATTAGACTACATCGCAAAAAAAGGATGGAAACCAACTAGCAATCACCTAATAACTCTGATAAAGTTAGAGCTTAGCAAGATAGCTATCAAGGAAGCAAAAGGTAAGCCATTAAAAAAAGTCTTTGAAGAAGGGGCTGCAAGTGTAGCAGCAGAATCTTCAACAGGTACTTGGACAAAGGTTTACGACGGACCTGGAAGTGGCATTCCAAGAGCAGCTAAATATAAAGCTCTAGCCTTCGACCTAGATTTCAATAATAAGATGTTTAAAGTAGCTTATCCAATGGATTTGTTTGAACCCGATAATATGAGTGGATTACTAGCAGGAATTGTTGGAAACATTGCTGGAATGAAGATGGTCTCAGGAATGAGAATATTTGATGTTAAATTCCCCAAAAAAATGGTAAAAGCATTTTTAGGACCTAAGTTTGGAGTAGAAGGAGTCAGAAAATTCTTAGGAAAGAAAAAAGAATGCCTTCTCTGTACGGTTCCTAAACCAAAGATAGGAAGAACAGATAAGGAACAAGCACTACTTGCAAGAGATCTGTTTTCAGCAGGAGATGGAAGTTATGATGGAATAAAAGACGATGAAAACTTAACAAACTTAACTTTCAATCCATTTTATAGTAGGGTAAAACTAGTGTTAGACGAATTAAAAAAAGCAGAAAATAAAACTGGAAAAAAGAAATTCTACTTATGCGATATATCTCATTCGAACATAGATGAAATGGAAAAAAGAGCTAGACACATCAAGAAGCATAAGGGAACCTTCATGATGATCGATGTTATAACAACGGGATTCGCAGCAGTAGATACAATTAGGAGAAAAGATCTAGGGCTAGCCATACATGCACATCGAGCAATGCATGGGTTCATCACAAGAGATAACAGCGAGGGTATCCATGGTCACGGAGAATTAGAGGGTTTCAGCATTTCAATGATAGTTCTAGCAAAAATATTTAGACTATTAGGAGTAGATAGCATCCATGGAGGATCTCCATTAGCAAAAATGGAGGACTATGGAGAAGCAGAATATATTGCAAAAGTTTTACAAGAAAAGAATCTTAAACCAGATAAGAGAATCCCCAGCTTAGGACAAGACTGGCATCATATAAAACCTGTTTGGATGACGGCCTCTGGAGGATTACACCCTGGAGATTTTGAGTCAGTACTAAGTAAACTAGGAAACGATATAATTATCCAGTGTGGTGGGGGAGTTCTAGGACATCCAAAAGGAGTTAAAGCAGGAGTCATAGCAGCACAACAAGCAAGATCTATCTTCTACAAAAAAATACCGATAAGGAGATTTGTCAGAGAAGAAGACTGTTCTGAATTAGCATCAGCGGTAGAAATCTGGGGCTACGGTCCTAGGATTGTTTATTAAAATGCTATACAATCGATACCTTAAAAACAAAAAAGAATGTCCCTTCTGCAGTCTCAAAAAAGAAGAGATAATAAGAAAAAATAACTCTGCCTTCTTAATCCTAGCACAGGCGCCCTACACCAAAGATCACTTACTAGCAATCCCTAAACGACATGTCACAAAATTGAACAAACTAACCAAGAAAGAAAAAGAAGATGTCGAGAAACTAATTTACTATGGCATAAAAAGATTACATAAAAAATATGATGATGCCTCTATGATCTATAGAGAAGGCAGGAAGGAAAAGATCGGCAAAAGCATAGATCACATGCACTATCATTTAATTCCAAAAATCAGAATTACAACAGAAAAAAATATAAGAAATAGAAAAATGCTATCAGATAAAGAGTATTTAAGAAAAACAAAAGATTTCAAAAAGAGATTTAAATAAGAAAACATTTTTAAACAACTTTAAACATCTTAAATCATGATATCTGAATATATTCCTGCTATCGCCGGATACAATCCAAACGTAAAAGCGTTAATAGTTTTCATAGTCCTATTCCTAGTTTTAAAACTAATCCTATATTTTGCCCAAAAACTATTCATAAGTTTAACTTCAAAAACAAAAACCGACTTAGATGACTTAATCTTATCAAAGAGCACAGGCCCAGTAAACTTCTTAGCTCTGGTAATAAGCTTAATATTATCACTAAAAGAAATAACTTTCACAGAAAACGTAGAATTCATATTATTCAAATTCCTTTATTCACTACTAGCAATAAGCATTGGTTACCTAATATTTGTCATAGTCGACTTGTCCTTAGTGAGGGTCTGGAAGAAAATAAGCGAAAAAACGGAAAGTGATGTAGATGATACAATTGGACAGCTAGTTCACGAGATGCTAAGAATCATCCTAATAGTAGCAATCCTCATCTCTATATTAAACATATGGGGGATCAATATTGGACCTCTTCTAGCAGGGTTAGGAATAGCAGGACTTGCAGTTGCCTTAGCCTTACAACCAATGCTATCCAACATATTCTCAGGAATAGCCATAATTATAGACGGAACATTCAAGGTAGGAGATGTGATAGAACTTAATGATGGCAAGATGGGCGAAGTTTACAACATAGGATTAAGAACAACAAGAATCAAGAGCTTTGACAACGAGATGATAATCATACCTAACAGCGAACTAGCAACTTCTCCAATTAAAAACTTCTTCCAACCAGATATAAGCATAAGAGTGAACTTAGAATTCGGAGTAGAATATGGTGTAGATCCTGAATATGTTAAGAAATTAGCAATTGAAGAGATAGAGAAATTATCAATGATAAATAGAGATGAAGAAGTAAGAGTTATCTTCACAGAGATGGGAGACAACTCATTAAACTTCAAAGCACTATTCTGGGTTGATGACATGGCTAAGAAATGGCCAGCACATCAAGAAGCCATGAGCAGGATATATAGGAGATTATACAAAGAAGATATTGGAATACCTTATCCTCAAAGAACAATTTGGATGAGAGACGAAAGCAAGGTAAAAAGCCCAAATCCAACTGATGATAAATTTAAATCAGTTAAAGACAAATACTTCTCAGCATTCGGACATGAATATAAAGAAGAAGATAAAGATAAAGAAGGGAAGAAGAAATGAGCAAAACAAGAATTGTAATTAAAGACCCAAAATCATTAAAACTAACAGAACTTGTTGCCAGTATTGTTGATCTTGAAGAAAAGATACCCTGTATTGAAGGGGTTGTTTCTTTATTCGGTGATGAACATGAAGAATATGGGGAACACCTACAAAGCCTTAAAAAAAGACAATCAGCCCTCTACGCAGAAGTAAAGCGAAGAGAAGAATTATATGAAAGATAGATCTGCTACCTATCTAATAATGTAACAATTATCCATTACCAATAATCTAACGAAGGGCCCTAACGAAGTTGGGTTCGAGAACTTAAAAGATTCTGAGCTCACTTACTCTTCCAAACAACTAATCCTGTAACAACCATAAACAACAACACTACAATCACAGGAATTCTCAGCTCAAAAGAACTAAAATAAACTCCAACAACTAAAAACAAACAAACAATCGCAACATAAAAAAATCTCTTTCTCCACAATTTCAGTTCATCTTTGCACATAATAGCTAGTATCTTCCCGTTAAAAACTCCGGCTAAGATTATCAAAATAAAAATCATTTCTTTTATCATCTGAGTAATCAGGAAATCACACCTTTTAAGGCTTTCAAAATCAAAGATTTTGAACAGTGCTCAAGAATCATCGTGATTCTTGACATGTGGGATTACTCTAGATCCTAACCAATGAAAATCAAGTAGATTTTCGTGGCCCTCAAAATCATAGATTTTGTCGTAAACGAAGCGCCGTAAACCACATCTTTTAAGATTTGGTGCGCCTTCGTTTTTTTGATAAGATTTTTAAGTCAACGCTATTTAAAAGATTAATGAATACAACAAATGAAATAATATCCGGAAAGATATTTATCTATCCCACCGACACTGTATATGGGATAGGATGTGACGCAACAAATCAAGATAGTGTAAAAAAGATTAAGGAAATAAAAGGTAGAGACAAAGACAAACCATTATCAATCATCGCTCCATCTCTAAAATGGATAAATGAAAACCTAATTGTAGATGTAGACTTAAGCAAATATCTCCCAGGACCATATACGCTAATTCTAAAAAAGAAAGATCCTGAATTCCTCAAGCACATAGCTCCTGGAGATTCACTAGGAATAAGAATCCCTAAGACAGAATTAACAAATGAAATACAAAAGTCTAGGAGACCATTTGTAACAACCTCCCTAAACCTAAGCGGAAATCCCCCAATAACTTCTATAGACAAAATACCAAATGAAATAAAGAATAAAGTAGACCACATCATTGATGGAGGAGAATTAAATGGAAGGCCATCAACACTAATTATCAACGGAAAGGAGATCAAAAGATGAGATACGCCCTAACCTACTACAAGAATAATCTGGCAGGTAAAAACATAGTAGACAGATTCAAAGAACTAGCCTTCAATCCACACATTCCAATCATTGAACTCAAAAAAGAAACAATCTACTCAAACATAGACACGAAAAAATATCCTCAACTAAAAAATATAGACTTCCTGATATTCGCTTCAACTCACAGATCTAAAAACAATGTTCCAGCCTTAACAGTCCACACTCCTGGAAACTTTAGGGGAAATGATCTTGGAGGAGAACCTGGAAAAGTATGCAAAACCAGCGCCCTTGTAGTAAAACATCTATTCAATGAACTTAATAAGAAAATAAACGAAGAAAAAAACAGAAACTTAAAAGAGAAATATGAAATAACAATGGAGGCAACCCATCACGGACCACTAACAGATATTCCTTGCTGCTTCGTAGAATTAGGATGCACTGAAAAAGAATTCAAAGATAAAGAGGCAGCAAAACTATTGGCAGAAATGATCCAAACCCTCAACAATTATAAGGAAAATGAAAAATGGATCCCAACAATGGGCATAGGGGGCCCACATTACACACCTAGGTTTAACAAACTACAATTATCAAGCAACTATGCAATTGGCCATATAATCGCTGAATACAATTTACCCCTAACAGAGCCCATAATCGCTGAAGCAGAGAGGAAAACAAAAGAACAAATTAAAGAAGTTATTGTAGATTGGAAAGGCTGTGGAAAAGCAGAAGACCGAGATAAAACTCTAGAAATCATAAAGAATGCAGGATTGAAAGTCATCAAGACAAAAGAGGTGAAGTAATTAAGAAGCTAATCACATATGCATTTTTCTTCTAGGGCTAACTCTTCCTAGATCTTCATCATTTGGAGGTTCTTTTAAATAATATTCTAAACATTCCGTTTTTCTCCGATAATCTTCTTCCCTTCCAAGTAGAATTAATCCATCTCCGCACGTGGTAGTAACTAATTCCTCTCTTCTAGGCATAATCAAACTCCCCTTAACTGTTAAATTTGAAACATCCGGATTTCCCGGCCAATTATCCGTAACATCGCTATAAGCAAATATATCAATGAACTTATCTTCATCATTACCCCAAACAATTGGTATTAAATATTCAAAGCCCTCTAGATGCCCCTTAGCTTCTAAAGAGCCCATAGTTGCTCTTAAATAATCATAAACATCTGATATACGCCTTCCATACGCTGATTCAAATCCAGATTGATGAAGATAAGCTCTAAAAGGAACCTCACTACTTGGAAAATTCATTCTTGCAATGAAAGGACTATCATCTACCATAAATCTTCAACGAATTAGCCCTTAATAAATATTTAGAAGTTTTTTTACCCTTTCACAAAACTCCCTGATCAATCTCTTATGTTCTCCCATCCAGATCTGCCTATCTTGAACACCTAATACAGAAATAGGTTTTTTTCCAGATAATTTCTCAACAACATAATCTGCATTTTCAGCACTAGCACTAAATGTTGTAAACAATGCTATTTTCCTAAACTTTCCTTTATTCTGCTTAAGATAAGCCCGAAGGGCAGGAGTTATCCCGTGCCAAATCGGACTTCCAACAATAACCAAATCAAAATCCTTCGGATTACTCTTCATAGGCTTTATCTTAGTCGGAGTCCTCAACTCCTCATCAAAAACACTTTTCTCCCAATTAATCAAATGACTCCGATCCTTAATATCAATTATCTCTTCAACCACTCCCTTCAATAATTTACCAATCAGATCTCCAACTATTTTGGTATGGTTATGTCTTGAATAATATACAATTAAGATTTTCATTTTACATTAATCCTCCAAACCCTTAAATACTTCTTAATACTATTAATGTCAACATCTTGTATCAAAAGGTTGGGTTCACCATTCTGTTCGAACCCTTTATTTTTTTTTGTCCCTAGTCTAATGGAATTTAAATATTTCTTATCACTATTATTACTACCTCGTTTCAACTTATTGTATTCATTCACTCCGTTCGAACCCTTTTTATTTCCATTACTAATATTTTTAATCATTTTCTCAACCCTTTCCAACTAACTCCCTTCTTCTTTAATTTCTTAAGCTGGGGCCATTCCTCATACAAGGAAGGCCTGTGCTTTTTGTAAAAAACTCCCAATGGGATCCTTCCATTTCCATCATTATAATCAAATTCCCGAGATAACCTAAGAGCCCTATCCAATTCATAACCTTCATCAGAGATCTTATACATCTTCTTATCCCCATGATTTACGTCTAAATTAAAAATAACACAATCCTGAATAACCTCCACAAAAGAAAATCCCTTATGATTAACAGCATTCTTTATTACTTCCTTGGTATGTTCTATATCACGAGCATTACATCTAGCAACAAAACTTGCATTAGCACTTAAAGCCAGGTGTACTGGATTTAAAGGAGTATTAAATTCTCCAAAAGGCTCCGCCTTAGTCTTAAATCCTTGCTGGCTTGTCGGTGTTGCTTGTCCAGTTGTCAAAGAAAATGATTGATTATCAAAAACAATCAAAGTAAGGTCTGGATTAAACCTGCAAGCATGAATAAAATGAGCCATCCCCTCAGAGTAAGTATCTCCATCTCCTGCGAAAACCAAAACATTTAAGTTAGGATTTCCGATCTTCATCCCAATTCCTGTTGGAATTGCTCTACCATGCAATCCATACGTTCCAGAAATATTAAGATAATCAAATATCTTCCCATGACATCCAACACCACAAGACATAGCAAAGTCTCTCTTCTTATACCCTTCCCTAGAAAGTTCTTTTATCGCCCTCTCAACACTTTCAAGAATCATATGATCTGGACATCCCGGACACCAAGTCGGATATTTTATTGTCCTTAATTTATTTCCAGGCATTTCGTTTTTCATCTATCTTTACTCCAATTTGTTTATATCTTCAATTTTCATTTTATGTAAATACAGCATACAAGGCTAACACGAAAGTTATTGTAAACAATATCCAAAACAATATCTGTCTCCAATCCATTTTTTGTTTCATTTTAACTTATAATGAGATTTAATTTGTTGAGCTACTTTTCTCGGAGAGAGTTTCGAATTGTTTATGGTTAAATTATCAACAAATGGGATGGGAGTTAATAGTTCCCATTTAGATAAGGATTCTTTTAATTTCTTAATCGACCTAATTTTACCGAACTCTTTACGCGAGATATTTTTAACTCTTTTATATAAAATAGATTTCTCTGTGAATAATTGGACAAAATAAATTTTGCTGTTATGCTTTTTTATTCTCTTTATTAATTCTCTAACCCATTTATCGTCCATTGGATTTCCATAGCAAAAAGTAAAAATTACCCCTCTTACCTTCTCCTTAGCGGCCTTCTCAAGTAATTCAAGTCTAAGTTTGTCATTAAAATCAAAAAATGCTTCGGTTCCGAATTCAAGAATTGTTTCTATCAAATCATTCGTCAAATGATTATGAAATATTTTATATCCAGTTATTTTCGATAACTCATTAGCTACGGAGAGTTTTCCTATAGCAGGTGGTCCATATATTACTATTAATTTCATCCTATCTTCTCATCTCCTTATCTAATAATTTTCTTAACTCATCACTCTTAAATGGCCTTCCATCATATTTCAATATCCTATTTTTAATAGATATTCCAGTTTTCTCTCTAATCAATCTTCCTAACTGCCCAGTTAAATTGCTTTCAACCAGAACAACTCTTTCAGCATTCTCAATCTCTTTCCGAATAAGGCCAGATAAAGGCTTCATATATAACACTTGTAGAAATTTATAATCCTTCCCATCAATAGCATCCAAAATGGCCCCCTTTGTCGATCCCCAGCCAATAATAAGATTCTTGCTATCCCTACGGCCATGAACTTTCACCATCTCAAATCTCTTAACTTCTTTCTTAATCTCCCCATATTTCTCCAGTCTTCTCTCAGCATTAGCCTTAGCAATCACAGGATCTTCGGTTGCAATGCCAAATTCATTATGTTCATAACTGCTAGCTTTAATCACTTCATCACTCTCACCTGGAACTTTTCTTTTAACATCTACTTTTAAAGGCCTGTTAACCTTATCATTAAAAGAAAACTCAGATTCAGCAACATGTTTATCAGATAGCACAATAGATAAAGTTCTAAATTTCTCAGACAAATAGAAAGCTTCATTAACTTTCTCAACAACCTCTAATGGATCTCCTGGAGCAACAACAATTCTTGGAAATTCTCCATGCCCTCCTCTTAAAGCAATATCTAAATCTCCTTGCATATTATAAGTAGGAATCCCAGTTCCAGGACCAACTCTGCTTGCTAAATAAACAACAAGAGGAATCTCAGAAATCCCCTGAAAACTCAACCCCTCAGTCATTAAATCAAAACCTCCTCCGCTTGTCCCAATCATAGTTTTAGCTCCAGCAAAGCTAGCTCCAAGAGCCATATTAACAACAGAGATCTCACTTTCAGCTTGAAAAACCAAATAATTATAATCCAGCTGTCTTTTAGCCAGCTCATGCAAAGCATTTGTAGCAGGAGTCATAGGGTATGCTAAATACAAATCAATCTTAGAATTAATCGCTCCAATTGCAACAGCCTTACTCCCAGATAAAAACAAAGGCTTACCATTAAGTTTCTTAAGCTCAAACTTAGATTCCTCCGAAGTATGACCTTTCTTAGCAGCACTTAATGAGGCTTTAAGATGCTCCTTCTTCATCTCTTTCCTCAACTGATCTATCAAAACTCCTTCATCAATCCCCAAAACTTTAACCAAAGCACCAGCAAGAGCAATATTCAAATTAATCCCCAGATCAACAAATTTCTTATAATCTATAACAAAGCCCTTCTTCCTTAACTCGCCATTATGAACCTGCTTAGTATTCTCATCCAAAGCTATCATACCATCAAGAACAGAACCATTACTATAAATTGGTTTATCAGAAACAGATAACACATTAAAATTATGGCCCCCCCGAATTATCGAAGGATAATCCCGGTAATTAAAAATAAAATATCCTTGATCTATCAGCACCTTAGCCACAATATTAGAAACCTTATTTATCCCTTGTCCCGCCTTCCCACCGATAAGAATATTTAATCGCATTTCACACCTCTCACCATAACAAGAAGAATTGTTATATAAGGGTTGCTATAGAGAACTTTGCATAAATGTCATTTGCGAAGCAAATCAAGGCAAAGTTCTTCTTAGAGAATGAGAAAAACGGAGTTTTTCAAAGTTCTCTATA
>NZCQ01000071.1 GCA_002688335.1 Candidatus Pacearchaeota archaeon
CTTAGAAGGAAGTAGTGGAAAAATTTGTTATTTTGATTTTTTTTCAACAAAGCCTAGCAGCCTATCCTTCTTTTTAAGGCTCTTAGATCTCTTTGACAGCCGTATGATATTAACTTGATTCTACATGAGAATAGGTTACGTCCCAATCTATGTGATGAGCAAGTTCCGTAGGGATTTCTGGGTTGTCTGGTTTCTTGTTGTACTACTTCTGTTTTCTCGGGTATGTTTTTAATTTCTTCTTGGACTATTATTCTTTCTTTTTTTTGTTCTTCTGCCTTTCCGACAGGTAGTTTGATCTCTCTCTTTTTCCTTGCTCCAGGGTTTAATCCCTCGACATTTTCTTTTTTTGCAACTACTTCTTTTGTCGTATCTTCTAGTTTGATCTCCCTACTCACTGCCTTATTTGTTACTCTGGTTGTTCTTTTCTTGTCTTCTGCTGTTGCTGGTTTTTTTCGGTTGACTAGCGTTCTTCTAGGATTTTCCCTGTTTCCATTTTCATCAATTTTTGCTTCAGTGATTGTTTTCCCATTTTCGTCCTTTGTTATGATAGATATTTCTCTTTTATTTTCTCCATTGTTATCTTTAATATCTCTTATAACTAGTGATTCTTTTTCAGAATCTATGTCAAAGTTTTCTGTTTTTTTATTTTGTATAGTTCTTTGGACTTTATGTTTTCCTTCATCGGTTTTTTGTATATTTAATACCTCCTGGCCTAATTGTGTGTTGTAAGGTTTATCTGAGCTTGTAAAATCTATTATGACTGGATCATTGCCATATTTTATTACTTCAGGGAATGTTTTCTTGTTTTCATTGTCTAGGGTGTTTAAGCTTCCAGATTTTAATTCAAAAACATCTTCTTCTATTGGGTTTACTTCAAGGTAGCTGTATTCAAAATTTTCTTGATTATATTTAACTGGTTTAATTTCTCTTAGGTCATTACTTCCTTGTTGTATCGTTATTTTACCAGAATCCCTTGCATCTTTTGGTGGCCACATTCTTATTCCAGGATTTTCAGCACGATCATCAGCATTAATATAAATTAGTGAATTCCCATCGTGGCCAGTTGGAAGTGTTAATTTAGTTTTTCTCCCATTTTTATCGTAGGCTCCTCCCTTAATATATATCTCCTTATTTTCCTCAGATATATAGAATCCTTTCTCTTGATGAATACTTGATTTTTCATTATTTCTAGAAATTGAATATGTTAATGGTTTTTCTCTGCCATGGTATTCAATATCTGTTGTTCCTTCTGGAATGTTATCTACTGCAACAGTTTGTTCTCCAAGCAAAACTCTATCTGGGAATCCTGCAGTTTTTTCATTAAATGGGTCTGTTCCTTTTGAGAAATATTTGACACTCTCTTTTCCGATGTTGCCCCTGAGTGATACCTTAGTATCTGTTGCGGATGATAGGAGGGTTTCTAATTGTCTATTGCTGTTTGTGAGATCAATTAGTTTTTGCCTGTTCTCTTGAGCTTCTTCTGATGTGGGCTGGTTACCTATTTCAAGTATGTCTTTTGTTAGGGGTCTATCTCCTGCAACGTCCCATAATTTTTTATAATGTTCTGTTTTCTTTTCTAAGTCTGTTTCTAATTCAAAAGCTTCTAATAACTTTTGTTGTGACTCTTTGTCAAATGCTTTAAAAAATAGTGTTCTTTGATTTTTTTCTTTTGAATTACCTAAGGTACTTTTAAGATTTTCCCACAATTCAATTCTCCTTTTAGGGTTTTTTTCAAAGTCAATACATTTCCAAGCTTTTAATAAATCGCCTTTATTATTTTCATTTATAGTTGCGAACATGGAATTTAGTTGATCTATACCGCCTTCGTTGAATAGAACACAATTATTTTTTCCATCTGCTGGTGGATTGGGAGCTGTTTCTGCTATAACGAGTATGCTTCCAAGTAATATCAGTGTTATTTGTATCGTTATCAAAGTTATCTTTTTGTTATTCATTCTGTTGGAGGGTTTGGAGGTGAAGTAACTGGTGTTGGCGTTCTCTCATCTCCAGTATATTTATATACAAATTCAAATGAATATGTTTCGCTAGATGTATGGTTCTCATATATCGATATAAACATTTCATTTTCTTCTAAGTTTGAGATATCTACATATAGGTCATCTTCTTCAGCTGAGTCTGCTAAACATGTTATGCAATATAGTTCTGGATCTTCTAGATGGCTGTTTGTTAGATAATATGCTAGATCTATTATGGCGTCTAGTTCTGATGTTATGGCTATAACTTCATTGTCTAAGCCTATATCTGTTTTGAAACCTTCTTTCTCTACTGTAATTGGTTGTTTGATGACAAAAGTTACTTCGTCTTTATTTATTATTGTTTTTGTAATTGGATTTTGGAATTTTAAATCATAGGTTTCATATGATATTAGGTTCAAGCAGTTTGCTATGTTTTTGTCTACATATGAGGCTAAATTTTCTTCAATGTCTCTTTTGGATGGCATTGTGATTGTTCCTTGATTATAATAAAGTGGGATGAACGATTCCTCAATTTCTAAAAGATTATTATCTGGTTTGACGTGATATCCTCCTTGGAATCCTATTACAAATAGTGATTCGGTTGATATTTCTTTTGCGCAGTCTAGTGTTTGAGATTGTATTGCGCTTACTGTGGGTTGAATCTCTGTTCCTGAGAAATATGCTTCTGATTCAGCTTTTTTATTTTCATTAATGATGTATGCTGTGATTCCTATTGCTAGAACTATTACAATTGCTACTATTATCAAAATTGTAGCTTGAGCCTTCCTCTTTTTCATTGTATTATTTGGTAGATTAATTATATAAAGTTACCTAGCTGGAATATCTATTAAGAAATTGAAAAATATATGGGTCTGTGGTTATGTCTGTTTCGGTTATGACAACTAGTGTGGTTGGGTCTGTGTTGTCGAAATCGAGGAATTCTACAAATAGGTCTCTTTCTTCGGCCATTTGTGCTACACAGCTTACACATATTAGGTCTGGGTCTTCTTTATGAGATTCTGTTATAAATGTTGAGATTTCTATAGCATTATATAATGATGATTGGATTGTTATAGGGTAGTCTGATAGATCGAATTGTTCAGCTGTTTTGTCTTTTGTTATTGTGAGGGATAAGTCTGTGTTGAATAATATCTCATTTTTCTCTATTAGGGATTTTGATTGAGAGTTTTTGAATTCCAGGTTAAAGTCATTAAATGAAAGATCTTCGATACAGTTGTCTAGATTATTATCAATGAAATCACTTAATTCATTTTGTATTCCTTGTATTGATGGTTGGAGAAAATTTCCCTTGTTATAATAGTATGGTAGAAATGTTAAACCTATGTACTCGTATTCTTGTGGTTCGTTGTAATATCCTCCCTGAATTCCTATTACTATATTTGCATCCTCTGCTGCCGTTTTTAGGCAATTTAATATCGATGATTCAACAACTGAGGCTTGGTTAGATATTCCCAGTTTTGAAAATGCAGATTCTAAGTTGTTGGATGATGATTGATTTGTAAGGAAGAATGTTATCCCTATTACTGCTATAATTGCAATTGCTACTATAATTAGTAATGTTATTTGCCCCTTTTTTTTCATAGTTGTATTTGGGAAGTTACATATTTAAATCTACTTGATTCTATTTCTAGGGATGAGAAATGTATTAAACTTATATAAGAAAGTTGGGTGGACTCCCTTAGAGACAATTGAAAAATTTAAATCTAGGAATCCTAAATATGGTGGTAAGAGGATGGGGTATGCTGGGAGGCTGGATCCTATGGCCGAGGGGGTGTTGTTGGTTTTGGTTGGTGAAGAGAATAAAAAGATTGCGCAGTATATGGGGTTTGATAAGGAATATGTTGCTGAGATATTGTTGGGTTTTTCTAGTGATAGTAATGATGTTTTAGGGGTTGCTGAGAGGGGTGTTGGTATGAATGAAAATATTGGTAGTTCTGCAAAAGAAACTCGAGGAAATTCTGCTGGACGTGAGATCGAGTCGGGTGCTCGTACATTAGATATCAAAAATGGGGGAGAATTTGAAAAAGAACTGAAGAAAAAGATTAAGGGATTTGTTGGAAAATATGAACAGAAGATTCCGAAGTATTCTAGTTATAGGGTTAAGGGGAAGCCGATGTTTCATTATGCTAGGAAAGGTGTTGAAGTTGAGGAGGTTAAGAAGAATGTTCTGATTAAGAAAGTTAAGGTTAATTCTATATACCAGATTACTAGTAGTAGGCTGTTGAAGTATATTGTTGATAAGGTTGGGAAGGTTAATGGTGATTTTAGGCAGTTGGAGGTTTTGGAGAATTGGGGAAGGTTGCTTAAGGGGGATCAATCATTGACCTATAAATCATCAAACCCAACTCGTCAGATACACTCTGATATCCAACCCTCCCACCCTCCCTTAGATGTGCAGAGTGAATCTAACTCGCCCACTCTCCCTTTGAAGGATGGGTCAAAGATTGATAAATATTATGTTTTGAATGTTACTATTGGTTGTAGCTCTGGTACTTATATTAGGGCAATTGCGGATGATTTTGGTAGACAGATGGAAATGGGTGGTTTGTTGTTGAGTTTAAAGAGGGTGAGGGTTGGGAAGTTTGGGGTTGGGGGTAGTTTGAGATTATGAAATATGCTTGAAATAGGATATATTTATTACTTTATAATAGTGACTATAGAAAGCTTTAAAAGGTAATTTTAGTATATTTTAGTGTAATGAATAATTGAGAGTGATGTTAATAATATGGTAAATCCATCAATTAAATCAGATAGAAATGGTTCAAATCAATTATATTTTGGATTAGTAAATCGATATAGAAGTGATACATTTCATCTAGAAGGAGATAGGGTTTTTCAAGGAACTGCTCCGTTTTTTGATAATGTGGTAATTGGTAATACTGGGTTATCCAATGCTATTGAGGATACTAGTGTTTCCCCTGGGGTCATTTCTTCAAATTGGATGATGGTGAAGAAAAAATTGAGTGGAGATAAAATTAAAGAGGGGGATTATGAGATAGACTTTGTTCAATCAAAAATTGCAGGTGATCAACCATATGCTGATAGTCCTGATTCTCATGTTCATGTATTTAAGACTTTGGGATTATATGATACTATAGTTATAAGGCCTAAGGGTAAAGAAAAAGTAAGAGATACGAATGTTAGAAATTCGGTAACTAGCCAAATATCAATTGATGATGCATTAGGGTTGGATGGTGAAATTGGTATGCCTGAATTATCTGGGTTTAATTATATTGGCGTTAATAAATATGAAAATAATAAATTGAATGATTCTGATATAAATAATGATTATTTTGCTGGGTGTAGAAGGATTGCAGAAGATATCTTAAAAAATGCAGGTGACTTGGAAAAATGCCTTATTTATGCTCCAATTAGGGGAGCAAAACCTATAACAGATATGGTCTTGGAATTTCTTAGTATGGGGGGTGGTCAAATGCCGGGCGTTGTATATCCTGTAACTTCTAGTTTTGTGAGATATCCTAAATCAACTGGGATTAGTTCTAAAAAAGGAAAGGTGCCTGCAAGTGGTAGATTTTCAAATGTATTACATTTGAGGAAACTTCGTAATGAACTTGGAAATTTTAATAAATTAATATATATTGATGAGTTAATTTCTGGAGGGATGATGATGGGCCATACTAGGGAAATGGTTGGAGAACCTAGGTTTCATCCGGGTTCAGATAGTAATCCTGATAATTTAGATCACGGGATATTAAGAGATCTTATAAGTGATGGTGATTTATCATTACATGTATATGGTCTAGCAGATCATCATGGAAATAAACTTAGGAATGTAAACAGGAGTAATATGGAGCTTTTTGATTCGAATGGGCTGATAAGATTTAAATTTTTCCCAATTGGGAGGCTGATAACAGAGGATCACAGATATTTTCTTGGTCAACATTATCTAAATTATGGTAATGGGCCTCAATCTGTCCCAGTGATTATAAATGGAGATATGCCAGATCAAAAAAAAGGGTTTGAAGCAGATTTTGCTAAACTTGTTGGAGATATTAAATAATGACATTTGAGTATGTTCATAGGAAGAGTATTGGTAATCGAGAATTATGTGAGGTAGAATGCAGTTCACTTGCTAATAAATTAAGAAGCGAATATTCATTTGGCCGTATTGATGGATTTCAAACATTGTTAGTTGCTGATCAGGAATGTGCAGAAAATAATTCTATATTTTCTAATTATAATGGCGTAACAGAGGGCAGGTTTCCTTTTTTATTTGCCGCTGTTAATCCTAATGGGAATGATACGGAAATTAGGACATTAATGGCTCTCAGGGGTTATACTGAATTATTAGTTGAGCAATGTTAATATAAATTTAGATATTACTCTTCTTAGTACATTACTGTAGGGTTGTCCATTTTCATTGATAGTTCTTGTGATTACTTGTCTTTTCCCATCTGGATCAATAATCTCATTAAAGATGCTAATTGGTCTTGCTGAATTTGGATTTATATCTTCACCTAATATAAATTTTGATCTAGAAATGTGAATTTCTAGATTAGGATTTGTGGAACGTCTTAATATTGTTCCCGCAATTTCATTCGCTTGTGTAGTGGTCCTTCCCAATGTTTGTTGATGTAGCAGTAATTTTATTTTAACATTATCTCTTGCAAATGGTCCTAATACGTTGATCATTCTTGCTGCTGATCCCCCTCCAACAACAGCTTCTGCAACCACAATTGTGGTCTCCTTTTTTCCTCTTCCATTAATAAATGATGTTAACTGCTCTCTCATTTCTTTATTTTGTATTTTTTGGTATACCTTATTATCTACTTTTCTAATAAATATACTATTACCAATATCTGCGATATCACTGATTTGTTCACCGATCAATCTTCCTCCTCTATCGGGTAATAATATTAGATCAGCGCCGTCAGCTACTCTTGCAAGATCTCTAATAACTCGTTTGTTTTCATCGATTAATGGTCTATACATTGCCCCTTCATATCTTCCACTTTTCCCTGACTGTAATAATGTTCCTGCCTGCATTCTATTATTATTAATTTGACCAATTACTGAAAGTAGGTCATTTCTTGTTCCAGGATTTGTGACAACTGTTGCAGGCCCATAATTAATATGGTCATCGAATAGTGATTGTCCTGCTCTTCGGGCGGCATCTGAGTTTTCTCCCGCATCAATTAATCTCGCATACTCACCAAATGCTTCAATCTGCCCATTTAGGTTTCTTTCAGCATTAGGGAAATATCTATATACTTGACTTATAGGCGCTGGATTGAAGTCTGGATGTAATAATGAATCTAAATGATAGCCGTCTTTACTGCCCAATCCCCCAAGGAATTGATGGGTGTTCAAATTTCTAACATCCATATCAATTCCGACAGCTCTAGTTTCGTATGCTAGCCCTTCAACTACTGGAAAATTATCTCTAAACCCTCTTGTGAAATAGTAACTTCCTTTATCCGCGAATTCAGATAATTCATATGCTTTATTCATAATACTTCTACGTGCTACTGGGCCAGATTGTGATTCTACCTGGGATAATAATCTATTGAATCTTACAACTGGTTCTGAATCGATTTTAAATGCTCCGGGGAAATTTTTATCAAATCGAGGATCGGTTCTAAGTATCATTATTTCTGCATCTAAAAATTGTTTGTCATCCCATCCAAATCTTGTTCTCAACATAGATTCTCCGGATTTTCCAGTTATGAAATTTCTAGAACCATCAAAATCTTTTCTTAATAGGTCTAGAGTTTCTAAGACTCTTGCTGGTGCTCCTGGTGTTCTTCCCGGATCTAGATCATGTAATATTGCAACTTGTCTATTGAACCTAATTTCACTTGCTGAATATCCCTTATTTATTGAATAACTTTCATAGAATCTTGCAACTTGGCTTGTGTGATAATAATTGTGATATAGTAAGGTGTTTGGTACTTCTGGATGAAGGGCTTTATATTCTGGAAAACTCATAAGGCCCTTATATGGTAATACTCTTGCTAGAGAATCATCTGCCTGACCGATTAATTGTTGAGATAATGCTAATGATTGACTTGATTTTATTCCTGAACCTACGCCCCCGATACCGTACGCGTATCCTAGAGCTGGACTCACTCCGCTTAATGCTAAAGAGATGCCTGTGCCTCCTACTACCTCGCCACCAAAACCGGATAGTGCTGCTAGTTTTGGGCTATTTATAAAGATAGTATCTGCCGCTTTCCTGAATGGAGTGAAAACTGTTTGTGATGCTGATGCAACTCTAGCGGTAGTTGCAGAAGAGATACCTGCCGCCGCTGCTCCAGCGCCCAGTACTTTAACTGTAGCACCTCCAACCCCATATGCTGCTAACGACTGTATGACAAA
>NZCQ01000072.1 GCA_002688335.1 Candidatus Pacearchaeota archaeon
GAAGTTATAACTTTCTAGATTTTCTTACACATAAATATCCCACCCAATTCACAATTTTATTCTCTGATCTTGCAACCCGCCAAATTCGCAATCTCACTTATGATCTTTTGGTGAGGGGATTCGTGAGATAGCTCACCCTCCCAGGGTAAGAATAAAATTGATCACCCGCCCATAGGTATGTGTAAAAAAATCGATTCCGGACAAAGCCGATTGAAGAATAAATTTATAAGTTATTCTTCATTTAGATTTTTATGGGAAAGAGGAGTGTTTGTTATTTTGTTTTTATTTTGGGCAGTTTATTGTTTGTTAGTTTTATAAGTGCTATTACTAGTGCTAACTATAATATGACAAGTACAACCATTTCTGAAGGTTCTGTTAATAGTAGTTCAACTAACTATAAGGTGGATGTTGCAATTGAGTCATTATCTGGTAATACGAGTGGGAGTATTTATAGCTCTTGCGTTGGTTTTCATTGCGGTAGTGCTAGTAGTAGTGGAGATATTATTAATCCTGTTGTTACAATAATTAGCCCTTCAAATAATACGAACTCTACTGATGATAAATTGGATGTTAATTTTAGTGTCATGGAGACTAGCTTAGATAGTTGTTGGTATAGTAATGATAGCTATACAGTAAATGTTAGTCTAGCTAATTGTGTGAATATTACAGGTGTTGTTTGGAGTAAGGGCCCTCATAATGTTAGCGTTTATGCAAATGATAGTAGTGGGAATGAAGGGAGTGAGGGAGTTAGTTTTAATATTAGTGAGGAAGTTGTTGTTAGCAGTGTGGTTAGCAGTGGAAGTTCTGGAGGCGGTGGTGGTGGGGGTGGGGGTGGAGGAACTGCAGTGATAAATAGGCCAGGGTTAAGATTAGATCTAAGGAATGTTAATGTAAATATGCTGTATAATGAAGAAAAGAAATTCATTGTTAAGGCTACCAATATAGGATTTAGAAGGTTGGAGGTTAGTGTTGGGCAAAAAGATCTTGAAGGAAAAGTTAAGTTTGATAAAAATTCATTCTCGTTGGAGATTGGAGAGACTAAGGAAGTTGAGATGACTTTTATTTCTGGACTAGAATCTGGGATTTTTACTGGTAGGGTATTAATCGGAGGGCAAGTAATATTTGTTGCATTGAATGTTCGTTCTGCTCCATTATTGTTTGATGTCATGGTTGTTGTTCCTGATGAATTTAAGAGAATTAAATTGGGTGAGAAATTGGACTCTCAGATTACATTGATCCCGATGGGCGAAGATCCTAGATTGGATGTGACCTTGAATTATGTTATTAAGGATTTTGATGGGATGACGCATGTTGAAGAAAGTGAGACGATCTTGATTGAGGGGCAGAAAAGTTTTAGGAAAGAATTTTTTACTAGTAATTTGCAAGCTGGGAAATATGTTGTAGGATTGGAGGTAGTTTATCCAAACGGAGTTGCAACTTCCTCTTCTCACTTTGAGGTTGTGGAGGAAATACCTTTGAACCTGAAGATAATGCTTGGAGTTCTTGTTGCTGGGATTCTAGTTGCGATAGCTTTAATCATAGTAATGACAAGAAGGTATAAAAAGCATAAAAGATACCTAAGGTTGGGAAAAAGTAAAAAGAGGGTTAAAAAGTAGTGTTGTTTTTGGCTTCTTTGAACATGGTGATAGTATGAATAAGAAACTGTTGATTTTAATAGTATTGATATTTTTAATTGGATTGGGGATTGGATTTTTCTTGATTTCTGGAGAGAGTTATGAAAGAGATTTTAAAGTAGATTCTGTTTTGATTAAAAATTCAATGAAAAGTGGAGGGGTTTTTGATGAGAAAATAAGGATTGAAAACCTGGATGAGGGAGATATTTTTGTTAATCTGGAATTGAATGATTTGGAAGATATACTTTATCTTGACGAATCTGGTATTGATCTGGGTCCTAGAGAGGTTAAGGACATTGAATTGAAAGGGTTAAATTTTGAAGATTTAGATGAAGGGATATATATAGGGAGTTTAAGGTTTTATTCGGCTACTAATGAACAGTCAGTCCCAATTATATTGGAGATACAATCAAAAGATGTGATCTTTGATAGTGTTATAGAATCATTTCCCACTAGTAAGATTTTTCCTGGAAAAAAGATTCATTCAAATATTAAGATATATGATTTTTATAATGTGGGTAATGCAAATATAGAAATGAATTATTTTATAAAGAATTTTTATGGAGAGACTATTGTTTCTGAGTCTGAAAGTAAGGCTGTTAGCGAGAATGCATTTACTAAATCTTTTGATATTCCTGAGAATATAAGGCAAGGTGATTATGTTCTAGGGGTTGTAATTAGTTATAAGAATTCGATATCGACTGCAAGCGAGTTTTTTACTATTGGAGATCATGAGATAGTCAAGCTACCCATAGATGTTAGTAATATAATAATCTTCTTGATATTTGGAGTAGTAATCTTTGTTTTGTTGCTTTTTGTTTTTTACTCGGTTTATTCTAAAGATAAGTTGTTGATTGGAATGAGAAATCAATATAAAACAGAGTTGAGGAAGCAAGATGAGGAAATAGATAAGAAGCAAGAGAAAATAGAAGAGAAATTAGATACTGAAGAGGAGAGAAAGGTTAGTAAGAAATTATTTAGAGAAGTTAAAGTTAAAAGAAAAAAGGCAATTAAGAAAATTCAAGTAGTTAGGGAAAAAATATTGAAGAAGCTTAGGAAGAGTAAGAAAAGTAAATCTAGTATTGAGAGACAAGTTGAAAAATGGAAGAAGGAAGGTTATGATGTTTCAGTTTTGGGTGAAAAAGAAAAAGTTCCAAGAATTAGTGATGTGAAAAAAAAGATAAGAGATTGGAAAAATAAAGGATATAATACTGATGTTTTAGATAGAAAAAAAAGATAAGTCTTCAAAGAGAAAGTTTAAAAATAAAAGAAACTATTTTGTTGTATAAAAAGATGGTGAAAAAAGCTAGGAAGTTGAAAAAGAAAAGCAATTCTAAAAAAGGTGGAAGAAGAGTTTCTAGAAAAATCAGTAGTAAGGTTAATCCTAATAAAAGAGATTTTGAAGTTTTTGCTAAAGGGGTTGAAAGGTTGGAGGAGATTAGAGGTGAGTTGAATAGTTTGGATACGAAGGGTTATGAGGAAGACGTTAAATCTATTAAGAGCAAATTGAAAAATGTTTCGTATATCCCTGAGATTGAGGAGGAGATGAGGATATTAAGGCAAAGGATTGGTGGGAGTTATAAGGAGAAGAGAACTAGAAAAAGAACTGATGATCATGGTAAAATAAATAGCAAGATTGCTGAACTGGAGAAAGAAATAAAGAAAAGAGGGAGAGTAAGGTCTAAAAGGCAATTAAGTGGAAAGGATAGGAAGTTGGTTGAGAGCATTCCGAGATTTGAGGGGGAATTGAAAAGGCTTAGAAATTTTATCGACGATAAGAAAAAGGAAGAGAAACGGAAGAGAGAATTATTGAATAAAATCGATCCGGGAGTGAGTTTCTTGATAAATAATAAATTTAATTTAACTTTAGGAGAGATAAAAGCAGAGCTATCTAAAAAATTAAAGGATAAGGAGTTGGTTGTTCAGAAACAATTGCATGACGATTTGGAATTGAGAAAGAAGAATTTTGAATATCAGTATAAGCAGTTGGAGGATAGGTTTGTGAATAGGTATAATGAAAGGGTTAAGGGTTCTTTAGGCAGAGAGGTTAAGGAAAAATTTAATGATGCTGTTAGGGAAAAGATTCGTGGGATGAAGAAGGGGATTCAAAGGGAATTGAAAAAGAAAACTGAGTGGAAGTTGAAAGAACTAGATAGAGAGAAGAAAAACTTTAAGGATATGTTGATTAAAGCCAATCAGAAAAAAGTGAAGGTTCAAGAGGAAAAGATTCGAAAGTACCTCGGAGCTAATAATTTTAAGGAGTTGAAGGCGAGGGAGAGTGAGTTGAAGAATAAACTTATTTTAAATTCTAAGAGGCTTTTAGAAGATGAAAAATCAAAATTGAAGAAAGAACATAAAGTCTTGGAAAATTTGATTAAGGTTGAGATAGAAAAAGATTCTAAATTGAAGCAATCTAAGCATGCTTTGAATATTTCTAAACAAAGGCTGAAATTGAAAGAGACTAAATTGAAAAGGATATTTAGTTCTAAAGATAAGAGATTGGATAAGCGATTGGATTTAAAGGAAGCTAAGTTGAAGAAATTGTTAGAGTCTAAGGAGAATGACTTGAATAATAAGTTGAAATTAAAAGAAGGTCAGATTAAGAAAGAGTTGGATGCTAAGAAAGATGAATTAAAGAAGATTTTTAAGGGAAGATTTGAGATGGAGAAAATTAAAGAGAATGAAGCTAGAAAGAAATTGTCTTCTCAGGCTAAGCAGTTCCTGGATAGGGAAAAGTTGAAACTTGATAGGGAATATGATCGATTGAAGAATCTGGTCAGGATTGAAAAGGAGAAAAGTTCTAATTTGGATATTTCAAGAGAGGCTTTGGAGAAATTAAGAAAGGAATTGAGGGAGGAGTTTGAGAAGAAAAGAATTAGATTAGAAAAAGAACATGAGGTGGGAGTGAGTAGGGAGAAGGATAGTTTGAAAGAGCATTTTGATGAAGAGGTTTTGTTACATAAGGTTGCTTTGGATAAGAAAATGAAGGAGCATTTGACAAATAGGACTAGTAGACTTAAGAATAATTATGATTTGATGAAGGCTAGAGAGCTGAGAAGGGTTGAGGAGATGAAGAGAAGTATAAGTAGGGAAAAAGGAGTTGTTGCTAATATAAGGAATGCTCTTAGTTTGAAGAGAAGAAAGATTATTGAAGATGATAGTAAGTATAAGCAGGAGTTGGTTAGTAAGCTTGAAGGTGAGAAAATGGATGCGATAAAGAAGGAAATAAGTGGGCAGTCTCAGGTGATAAGAGAAAAGCTTAGGAAAGAGTTTGGTGATAAATTAAGATTGGAGATAAAGGCTAAAGAGGCGGAGTTTGAGAAAAGGAAAGCAGATTTGGCTTTAGAGTTGCAGAAGAAGGCAAGATTGTTGTTTAATTGAGGGTTGGCTTGTTTGTATAAATTTTAATATGCAATCTTTACAATCGTGATCTCGTAACCCTTTCACCCGTCCAAAAAGGTTGTAAGAATGCTTGCAGCCATTCTTCGCTGTTTTTATACGCCGGACTAATTATCTTTGCAATCAGAATATTTATTAATTGATCTTTCTATTCTATGTTATGGATGTGAAAGAGGTTTTGAAAAAATATTCTAGGAAGATCGAGGGGGAGATGGAGAATGACAATGTTAATGCAGATGTTTCTGGAGAGTATACTAGATTTAAGAAGGACTTAATGCCTGAGCTTTCGAAATATGAAAGATGGGTGAAGAATGTTGGAGGGATTATTAAGTTTAGATTATCTGAGAAAGACGATAAGAAAATTGGGAAGGATTTGGAACGAGCGCATTTAGATGTTGAGCCTGGAGAGGTTGTTGGATTGGCAGTTGTTAGTTCTTTTTTTGTTTTTTTTGTTGGATTGTTGATAAGTTTGACTTTATGGTTTTTTGGAAATGATTTTCCTTTGTTTTTTTTAGGACTTATTTTTGTTCTTTGCATGTTCTTATTTTATTATTTTTATTCAATGCCTAAGAGAATGGCTATAAAGTGGAGATTGAAAGCTAGCAGTCAAATGGTTCCTGCTGTTTTGTACACTGTTATTTATATGAAACATACTAGTAATCTGGAGAGAGCTATTAGCTTTGTTTCGCAGCATATTGAGGCCCCTCTATCTTTGGATTTTAGAAAGATTCTTTGGGATGTTGAGACTGGGAAGTTTTCGAATATAAAAGATAGTTTGGATCATTATTTGGAATTTTGGAAGGAAACTAATTTGGAGTTTGTTGAGAGCTTTCATTTGATTGAGAGTAGTTTATATGAACCGAGTGATGCTAGAAGAGTTCAGATACTTGAGAGATCTTTGAAAGTTATCTTGGATGGAGTTTATGAGAAGATGCTTAAGTATACTCATTCAATAAAATCTCCTTTAACAAATTTGTATATGTTGGGAATAGTGCTTCCTACTCTTGGATTAGCTTTATTGCCTTTGGCTTCTACATTGTTAGGAGGAGCGATAAAGACTTATCATGTTTTTGTGCTGTTTAATTTGATTATTCCATTTTTTGTTTTTTATCTTACTTCTCAAGTGTTATTGAAAAGACCTGGAGGTTATGGTGAAACTTCTTTGTTGGAGAAGAATCCGAATTATCATACGTTTCTTTCGAGCAAACCTTATTGGATTGCTGGACTGATTTGTTTACCTATCTTTTTGATAGGGATTTTGCCTTTGATTTTTGGTTTTACTCCGATTCCTGAATGGTTGGGGTTGAGTGAAGATATTGCTTTGACTGGTTTTTTTAGCTTTCTAGGAGATAAGGTTTTTGATTTTATTGAAACTCCTAATGGTAAGGCAGGACCTTTTGGAGTGAGTTCTTTACTTTTGAGTTTGTTAGTTCCATTTTCAGTTTCCTTATTTTTTATTATTGCTTATAGGGGGAAAACTAGAACTCTGATTGAATCTAGGAATCATACCGAGGTTTTGGAGAAGGAATTTAATAGTAGTTTGTTCTCTTTGGGTAATCGATTGGGAGATGGGATCCCTGCAGAGGTTGTTTTTGCTAAAGTTGCAGAATCTACTAGGGGCCAGAAGACTAGTGACTTTTTTAGAATTGTTCATACAAATATACAATCAATGGGGATGGGAATTGAGGGGGCTATTTTTGATCCTAGAAGGGGAGCACTAATCTATTATCCTTCTAATTTGATTGCAACAAGTATGAGAATTTTGATAGAGAGTGTTAAAAAGGGATTGAAGGTTGCTGCTCAGAGTTTGATGAGTATTAGTGAGTATGTTAGAAATATGCAGAAGATTAATGAAAGGCTTAAGGATTTGTTGGCTGATGTTGTTAGTGATATGAGGAGTAATATGACTTTCTTGGCTCCTTTGTTGGCAGGGATAGTTGTTGGATTAAGTAGTATGATTACTGGGATTTTGGGGAGGTTGAAAGTGTTGAGTGATTTAGGGGGCGAAGGTGCTTTAGCTGGAATTGGGGGGGTAGGGAACATAACAAATTTATTTGATATAACAAATATGATTAGCCCATATTTTATGCAGTTATCTATTGGAATTTATATTATTGAAGTCATATTTATTTTAACTGGGGCTTTAGTTGTGATTGATAGTGGGGAGGATAAATTAAGAAGGACAAGTGATATAGCTAAGAATTTAATGAGGGGAAGTTTCTTATATTTAATAATGGCTTTGATTTCAATAATCAGTTTGTTCTTGCTTTCAAGTGTGGCTTTGAGGGGGATTGTTGGTTAAGTTCCAACAAGGATGGCTCCCTCTTCTCTTAGTTCCCAAGTTTTTCTAAGTTTGTCTTCAGACAAATTTTTGATAAAGTTTAAAACTTTTGGTTTTAATTTAGATAATTCTGGGGGATGTATTCTTAATACGAGAATTAGTGGCAGGTTAGAAGCTGAAAAGAATTCTGTATTGAGAAAATCTTTATCTCGTGTTAATATAGCTCTATTTTCCTCGCAGGCAAAAGAATATAGTTTAGAATTGTTCAGCCCTTTTTCTCCATATGAAATGTCAACACCTTCTTTAATTAGATATTTCACCAACCTTGCGTCAACATCTTCATCAGATAGAAATTTAGTTTTTAACATCTACAAATCTTTCTCCAGAAATTCTCTCTGCAGCATAGTGCAGGGCTGCTTTGATGTGTTCTTTATTCAGAGAAGGGTATGCTTCTAAGATATCATTAATTGAGGATCCTGCTTCTAACATTTCTAATATGGAGTGAATCATTATTCTTGTCCCTTTAAAGGTAGGCTTGCCATGACAAATTTCTGTGTCTGCAACAATATATTCATTAATTTCAACCCTCATGTGTTAAAAGATACTAAAAGATATTTAAACCTTTCTTTTTGAGTTTTCTTAATGGACATTTTAAAAATATTAATAGTAAACTTTAAAGATGTTGAAAGATTATGTTTGATTATGAAATCAGGGGTCAATGTTAATAAAGAGGTTGATATGGAAGTAGGTAGGGTTATCGATTTAATAATATTTGGAGATCTTGCATTGATGGTTCAGGAGAGAGCTCTGAAGAGATATTACAGGAGATAGATGATAGTGAAGATTGGTAATGGATATCTTATGAAATGGAAAGGAATTTAAATGAGATTGGATTTAGGATATGATGAGAGAGAGAAGAGGTGTTATGGATAAAAGAGGGATAGTGGTTGACTTTGTTATTTGGTTAGTACTTATTGTTTTCTTAATTGTTATAGTTTTTATTGCATATGCGGCTTTTACTGGAAAGCTGCAGGGATATGTAGAATTCTTTAAAGATATAATGAGGTGGAGCTGATGGGTTTGGGAACCAGATTTGTTATTCTGTTTATACTCGGAATTTTTGTACTTCTAATTGGTATTTTTATTTGGCTTGACAATCCCTTAGATGTGTTAGGTGCTATTATTCCGGGATTATCTAATGAGGAGATAGTTGTTAAGTGGGATGAGGAAGTTGAGGTGACTGATCCTGATGGTATCGAATTTGAAATTACAGGGGTTAAGGCGAATATTTTTGTAAGATATGTCAGTGAAGGTTTTGAAGGAAGGTTTGAAGGGTGGGAATGGAAAAAAAGAGATTCATTGTTTCAACGATATTTCAGTGTGAATATTAAAAGGGGATCACCTTCTCATGACCATCTTTTAAATGATTTGGAAAAAGATAAAAATAATTATGAATTTGTCAGAAGCTTAAGGGATAAGGGTTTTGAAGAAGGTCTTATAGAGATCATAAAGAGGGTAAAGGGGAATAAAGAAGGTAATTGGCGTGACAATGTTTTTTTGAAGATAAAGATTGATGGAAATGATGTTCTTGAACCTTATGATCTAAATGACGATGAATTGGATGAATTGGATAACTTCATTGAAGTATTAAATCAAATAAAAAAAGGACTTGAAAGGGAGAAATTAAAGGAGAGATAAGATGGGTGAGTTGATGTTAAATAATTTTATTAGATTTGCTTTAATGGCACTTGTTGTAGTTGCAATTGTTTATGCTATAGGGGGTTCTGTTCTTTATGCTGGAGAAAATAGTAAGATTAATAAGGCTATTAGTCAGATTGAGAAAATGAAGGAGATTATGGATGGCGTTTTTGATGAAGGAATTACTAAAAGAATTGAGATATTTCCCACATCTGGTTGGTATTTAAGGAGCTGGCCTTTAGCTTTCCCTTTTGGGGAATGTAAGGGTAGCGAGGGTTGTTTGTGTATGTGTGATAAGAAATTATGTGATGGGGTTTTGAAATGTCAAGGGTTTGATTATTATGTTGAATTGGATTCTGAATTCTATAATTATGATGAAGCTGGAGATGGGCTTAGAATCGAGGAGTTTTATGATTATGCTAGTGGAGAAGAAAGGAGTATAGGCCATGTACTAAAACTTTCTGAACCTGTATATCAATTTGATATAATAAAAGAAGGTGATATGATTATCATTAGGGAAGTAAAATGAAAGATAAAAAAGGAATTATTATAAGTAAATTCATAGTGTTTTTGTTATGGTTGTTTTTTATTTTGCTATTGATTGGAGGTTTGTATTATCTATTTAAATTTTTGGAGGTTGGCGTTTAGAATGAAAAAAGGAACGATAACTCTTGGTTTCTTTGTGAAAGTTCTTATGGCTGTGGTAGTGGTTCTTATTCTTATTTATGTAATTCTTCCTTTCTCTTCTAAAACTATTTATCGACAAGTTAATTGTGAACAATCTATCGTGTTAAGGTCTAATGCTAAGGTGGGTGCTCTTGATGGTAGAGATTATTTACCATTAAAATGTAAAACTGAGAAGATATGTTTTAGCTTATCTGGAGAGGATTGCAATGAATTGTCTGATACTGAAGACAATGAAGTTATAAATGAGCATCTATCCTGTAATGAAGATAAATGTAGTGATGGTAAGAGAAGAGTTATGGAGGTATTAGCTGATAAATTAAGAAGTTGTCATAAAAAGCTTGGAGAAGGTAGATTAAATTTTATTTCTAATTCCTATAAGGGGAGTGTTTATGCTTTGATCTGTAATAGGTTTGTGTTTGATGATGAGGCTAAGGAAAAATTGGGAGATATTGGGGGATTGGAGTTTCATCAATATCTGGGAAGGAAAGCTGATGGGGATCAAAGTTATCTTGAATATATATATCCAAGATGGAAGAATCCAAATAAAGTTATAGAAATTATTAATTCTTTTAAGGAAGGGAATGTAGAAAATGTAGAAGATAATAGTGAAAATAATAAAAGATTTATTGAAAGAGTTAAGAGCATTGATCCTGTTGATTGGAAAATTGTTGAACCCGAGAGAGAAAATGGATATATGATTCTTGCAAGCATTACTGAAGAAGAACAAGGATGGTATTTTAAAAATGCAAAAGGTGGGGCGATTGGGGCGGCGGTGTTAACTGGAGGATTAGGATTAGTTGCTTCAGGAGTGGGAGCTCCAGTGGGAATAGTTTTGATTGGAACAAGTTCTCTTGTTGCAGGAGGCATTACTGGAGGTTTAATGATGTGGCATGATTATAATGGAGAATATAAATATGCTTCTCCAGTGATAATGCCATATGACATTCAATCACTGAGAGGTATTGGAGCGTATAATTTTGAGATTGCTCCCTGATTAAGATGAATAAAAGAGCTGTGAATGATGTATTGTTGGGTAATTTAGCTTTTACATTGGTGACTATCTTATTTATTTCAGGAATATTTATTGTTATTCAGAGATCGGGTAGTGGAATTACTCTGGATGAGCAAGTTTATGCAAAACAAATAGCTTTGATAATTGACAAGGCAAAGCCGGGAATGGAGATCGAGATTGGTTTAGATAAAATGAATAAAATTGCTAGGAAAAAAAATTATCTTGGAGGGATTATTAATATTGACAATGTGGGGAAGAATGTTAATGTTAAGCTTGTTAATGGAGAAGGGTATAATTATGGATTTTTTACTGGTAATAATATTATTTGGAATATTAAAGGAGATATTAAGGGCGATTGCTCTATTGATAGGGAATGTTTAATTTTGGAGATCTTGGAAAATGAATAAAAAAGGATATTATAGATTGTTGGCAGCGGGATTGTTTTTATTAATGTTTGTTGTTATTGGAGTTCCAGTGGTTGTTATGAATCATCTTTTTTATTCCAATAGTGTTGATGTTCGTGTTGAAAAAGCAGAGATTATTATTGATAAAATTGTTGAAGTGATGATTGAAAGTGGAGAGTTGAAAGATGAGGTTTTTGGAGAGTTTGATTTATTAGAAGAGGCTAATTTGGATGTTGATTCTATTAATAATGGATTGAATTATATTAGTGTTGAGATTTATGAAGGTCAAGATTTTGATTCTAAAAAGAAATTTATTTATGGCAATAGAGCATATTCGGTAGAGTGTTTTGTTGAAAGTGAGAAATTTCCAAGGTGCGTTGAGAAGGAGTTTGTTTTTGGTAAATATAAAGTAAATTTTTTGGTTGGTAATAATGAGATTGGAAAAGGTTTGTAAAATGGAAAAGCTCTCTAAAATAGATAAGAGGGGAGTTATTGATTTCCTTTTGCCTTTACTTGTATTATTGTCTGTGATTTTGGTTATGGTAGTGTTTGTTGCTTTTTCGGTTTTTATCTATGGTAAGTCTGCGGTTCTTGGAGGAGATCGTGATGTTATATTTTATGAAGAAGATGAGAAATTGAATGAAGAACTGTTTAGATACCATTTTCATAGATTTTTAAGTTCTGAAATTTTGGTTGATGATGATTATGTGGAAGTTATTGATGTTTTAACTGGTTCGCTAGACCCTTATTTTGACCTTGAAGTTGGTGATAAGAATTTTGTTGAGAAATTTGGTTTGGATGTTTTGAGTGAGCATGAATTTTTGAGAGATAAATTAAGTGATGAGGATTATAGTAAGTTTATTGAGATTTATTCTGATTTTGATAATAGTAGAGCTTTGCGAAATATTAGGGAAGAACTTAATTCAATTTGTGAGATGAATAAGAGAGATAGATTTTCATTGGTTATTCCGCAAGGAGTTGTTGAGGCTGGAGGATTGAAGCCGGTTTCAGGAGTTTATAAGAATCCTGATGTTTTTACGGAAACTTTTAAGAATATTGAATATCGTGGACAAGAATTTAAGATTCGTTTGATAATGTATAATGAGTGTATTAAGAAAATAAAAGAGGTGGAGGTTTATTAAAATGATGAAGAATAAGAAAGGTGTTGCAATTCCGTCTGTAATTATGTTTTTGGGCAGTATTGTTATTGTTTCAATTAGTTTAATTAATTTTGGGATGTCCTTAAATAATATTGAGGGAATTAGGGCGGACATAGAAACGGTGGATAAGGTTGTGTTTAGAGAGAGAATAATTAATTTTTATTTAGAAGAAATTTTTGAGGAAATGGAGATTGAGAGGTTGGCTGGAAGTTTTAAAGAGAAACTCGAGGAATTGAAAATAAATGAAGAGTATCCTGTTAGAGGGTTAGAACAAATAGAAGGTCAGTTAGCTGATAGTAATTTTATTGTTGGAAATAGGGAGGTTGTTTTAACCTTAAATATTGTTATTGAAGAGTTTGGAGATAATGTGGACGTAAGATATGTTTATGAGAAGAAGTTGGAAAGGTTTATAAATGAAAAAGAATAATTAGTAATATGGAAAATAAAAGAGGTCAGGGATTAAATATAACTACAATTGTTGTGATACTTCTTGCAGTTTTAGTTTTAGTTTTCTTGGTTTATGCTTTTTTTACGGGAACAGGGCCTTTTACAGATACAGTTAAAAATTTAGGAACTGGCGGGGTTAATATTCAAGCAGTTGTTGCAGGGTGTAAGAATTTATGTTTAACGGAAGATTATAGGGCTTTTTGTACTCAGGAAAGACCTACGGTTGTGATTTTTGATGAGAGTGATAAGCTTTATAATGGTAAGAGGTATACTTGTGCTATGTTGAAGAATGGAGGCGGTAGGGGGAATGTTGATGAGGATGGCGAGTTGGTTCCAGGTAGTTTGGTTCGAATACCTCCTGTAGATGGTCTTGAAACTTGCCGTGATGATTGTAGTCAATATGCAAAGGAAGCTGCTTTTGGTTATTATGATGGTGCATTTTCAGGGTGATCTATTTTTTTGATTGCTTTGTTAAGAACGGTTTTTTCAAAAGATATTTAAATGATTGTTTGTTTTTTGTTGTATGATGGATAAAAAAGGGGAGGGCTTTAGTGTAGGTTACTTGATAGCTTTCATTATTGGAGTTATTATTTTGGTGGGTATTGTTTATTTTTTAGGAAATGTCTTTGGATGGTGGTCGGATACTCAATCCGTATCGGGTCAAGGGAAGGTCAATTATGGTAGTTTTGTGACGGCTTGCGATGTTTTGTATGGTTTTGGTGAAAGAGAGCACCGTAGTTTTTGTAAAATTGATAGGACAATGAAGGTCTTCTTTGATGAAACTAAGGCGGTATATAATGGTAAGAGGTATACTTGTAGAGAAGTTAGGGACGGGAGATCTGATGAAGGGTTTTATTTTCCACAAGATGTTATCAATGATTTGCAAGGGAAAAACTGGGATGTTGATTGTAATAGGTTTTTTAATGTAGAGGCTTCACCATCTGATGATATTGGTGGCTCAGGTGCGGGAGTTGAAGGAGGTTTGAGGCCAGATTTTAATACTCTAAATTGAGATGGACTATTCAATTGATGGGAAAAGAAAGAGTAAGAATGATAAGAAGGCTAAGGGGAGATATAGTAGGTATAAGAAGGGTGGAGGGAGGAGGACTGGTGGAAGGACGGATAGTAAGAAGAGGGATTGAGGATTGTTGAGAAGATTTATAAGTTTATTTTGTTTGATTTATAGATGGATAGAATGGTTTTGAGGATTCTTTATTATATTGCATGGGCTATTGGTTTTTTTGCAGTTGGTGTTTTAATTTATGGGATTGTTAAATCCCTTGGAATGTAATATGTTCAATTTAGAGTTGTTGAACTGGTTCGGTAATTTTATAAATTTCCTAATCTTCGCTTTTCTATCAATAAGCATTGTTAATACGCAATGTTTTAATGTCTTTCAGATGAGTTTGTCTGTGGTTGGATTATTGAGTTCGATCATTATTCAAATAATCGTGATGGTGATTAGGGATAATTTAAAATCAGAAAAACAATGGGCTATCACACCTTAAAGGGTGTGATATGTTACAAGCCCTTGTTTTTAGGATCTGAGTAATCCCACACCTTAAAAGGTGTGGTTTCCTAGATTACTCAGATGAAAAAGAGGGGAAGATGATGTTTGCAAGCGAGAATTTATTTTTAATCTTTATTGGATTGGTATGGATTATTGGAGCTGTGTTACAGGATTTACGGAGGAGGGAGGTTGATAATATATGGAATTTTAGTTTGATCGGGATAGCTTTAGCTTATAGATTAGCTTATTCTGCTTATATTGGAGAATATATGTTTTTTGTTAATGGTTTGATTGGTTTTGGAATTTTTCTGGTAATAGGTAATGCGTTTTATTATGGTCGGATTTTTGCTGGGGGAGACGCTAAATTATTAATTGCTTTGGGAACAATTCTTCCGTTGAGTTTTAATTGGACTGAGAATATTTTGATATTTGGATATTTTATTTTGTTCTTTATGTTGGGGGGAAGTATTTATGTTTTTATCTGGTCTTTAGTTCTTGTATTTTTTAATTTTAATAAATTTGCCCGAGAGTTTGGAAAGCAGTATGGGCTGAATAAAAAGATTGTGATTTATGGTTTTGTTTTCTTTGTTGTATGGAGTGTTTTGTCTTTTTTCATAGAGGCTAGATTGACTTTGTTGGGAATATTGTTTATTTTGGGGCCTTTTCTTTATGTTTTTGCTAAATCTGTGGAGGAGAGTTTGATGATTAGGAGCTATATGCCTGAAGATCTTGGAGAAGGGGAGTGGTTATATGAGGATTTGATTGTTGATGGAAAGAAAATAAAAGCGAATTGGGATGGAGTTTCAAGAAGGGAATTGGAATTGATCCGTAAGAAGTATAGGAGGAAGATTTGGGTTAAGCAAGGAATTCCGTTCACTCCGGGATTTTTGATTGGATTTATTGGGCTGTTATTTATGGATTGGCATGGATTTATGGGATTCTAAACTTGATTTCAGGAAGATTTTCTGATTTGCTTTTAGTTTCCTTTAGGGTTCTTTTTTGTCTGGTTTTAATCTCTAATTTGTTTTGTAGTTTTTTTAATTTAGCTTCTTCTGCTTTTTCTTTTTTTAATTCTTTATCTTTGTAAATTGGGATAATGTTAATTGCAGGATAGTCTTGAAATGAAAATGTTTCTATTTTCATTTCATCTGCTTTTAATTTACTTTTGATCCTTTTGGCTATTTTTTGGGCTAATGTAAATGCGGATTTTGGTATTTTCTCGACATCTGTTTTTTGTTTTGGGAGGACTAATGAATGGCCATTAGATAAGGGGTTAAGTTCGAGTATTGCTAGAGCCTTATCAGTTTCTTCTATTATGAAGCTTGGGAGTTCTTTATTAACGATTGACTCAAAGATCGGTTTTTCATTTCCAGGTTGTTGAATTCCTTGATCAGACATCTGAATGTTGTTTTGTTTGAGAAATTCTTCAAGCTGTTCTTCGCTTAAGCTTTGTATATGTTGTTTAATCTGTTCTCTGTTCTCTTCTGGGAGATTTTCAATTTGAGGGAGTAGTTGCTTTTTGATTTGTTCTGCTTGCTCTTTTGTGAACACCATCTTATAGTGAGAGTATAAATGTTTAAATAATTTGTTAAAAGTTTGATTATCCGAAAGCTCGTCTGAAATCAATCAAAAGACACCAAGGTTTCTTTTGTGAATCTTCCTTTTTGATTAGTCGATTTCATCCGAAAGCTCGTCTGAAATCAATAATCTCTGCAGAACTAATTTTCTCAATATTCTGTATTTGCTCCATCATCTTATCAGAATCTAGAGTTTCATCTCTTGAGAATGATATTTTAAGGGCATTAAGGCCGAAAGCAATTGGTTCTGTTTCTGAGGTAGGATTTTTACCTTCTTCTTTATCTATTATCCCTTCTGCTGATTTTCGAATCTCTTCTAGATTTGTATCAGGAGATTCTGGCATTATTTTTATTGTTATTAGTGCTGTTCCCATTTCGTATGAAAAATCCAGAAACCTAGGTTCCTAGATGCAACCTCCTATTAGATTGCAAGTCACCTTTCCTAGCTAGTAACCTTTGGTTATTGTTTATTGTTATTTTTTGGAGTTTTTGGTTTATAAGGTTGTTGGTTGAGAGTTATTTTAGATTATAATGATATTTATAAGTTTTATATTTGTTAATCTTTTATGGGTTTGGCTTATTTCGTGGGCGTTAGGTTGGATGGGAATCATGATAATGAAGAAAGGCTTTCTTTTATTAATGGGTTGGAGAGAACCTTGCCTTATCTGGGTTGTGAGAAGGGTTGCAAGAGGGATGAGGGCTTTTATTATTGGAAGGCCGGTGATAGGTCAGGCTCTTAAGATTGTAGATCATATCCTGAAGAAAGAACCGGATTTTTTGGAAGAAGTTGATATTGTTCCATTTCATTAATGACCATAATTCTTATAAAGAAGTTGGGGTTTTTAGTAATAGATCAAAAGGTGAAGAATGGAAGGAAATTATGAGAAATTGGTTGAGTTTATTTCAGAGAGTTCTGGCGTTGATGTTGGTGAGATTGAGAAGAAAATAGAGGCTAAACAGGCTAAATTATCTGGTTTGATAAGTAAGGAGGGTGCTGCCCAAGTTATAGCTGCTGAGTTAAATGTTAATTTTGAAAAGCAAATGCTTAAGGTTGCACAATTGGTTCCTGGAATGAATAAGATAAATTTAATTGGGAAAGTTGTAGGACTTGCTCCCGTAAGAGAATATAACAAAAATGGAAGAAGTGGTAGGATAGGCAGTTTTGTGTTGGCTGATGAAACGAGTAATATAAGAACTGTTTTATGGGATGAAAATCATATAGATTTGATTAGTAAAAATGAGATAACTAATGAGATTAGTGTTGAGATAAATAATGCAAGCATTAGAAATGGGGAGTTGCATTTAGGTAGCTTTTCTGAGATAAAGATTAGTGATAAGAAAATAGAGAATGTTGTTTTGGAGAAGCCCGTAATAAGTAAAGATATTGCGAGTTTTAATGTTAATGAAAATGTTAGTGCTAGAGCTCATATAGTGCAGATTTTTGAACCCAGATTTTTTAATGTATGTAAGGAATGTAGGAAGAAGGTTAATGAGGCTAATGAATGTAATGAGCATGGAAATGTGGTTCCTGAGAAGAGATTTTTGTTGAGTTTGGTTGTTGATGATGGAAGTGGTTCAATTAGGTCTACTATCTTCTCAGAAGTTTTAGAGAAGATTATGAAGAGGGAGGAAGTTGAGAACGGAGAGCTTTTTGCAGTTAAGAAGAATGAGCTATTGGGTAAGGAAGTTGTTGTTAGTGGAAATGTTAGGAAAAATCAGATGTTTGATAGTAATGACTTTATCATAACCGATTTTAGAGATATTGATGTTGACAAGTTAATTGAAGAGTTGGAGGGGTAAGTTTTATTAATCTTTGTTTGTTGTTTACTTAGAAAATGAGTGATAAAAGTAAGGAGTGGCTTTATTATCTTGCAATAGTTATTGGACTTATTGCATTAGGTACTTTGTTATATGGAATTATAGCTTCTTTTTAAGATGAAAGATATAGATTTCTAGTTTCTTACCTTATTCGCTAATATAATAAATTATTTAACCTTTGTTTTTATTTTAATTAATGTTGTTGGTACGGAAGCTTTTAATGAAAGGCATGCATTGATTACTGCTTTTGGTTTATCTGCTTCAATCAGTGTTCATCTAATAGCAGTTATATTAAAAAAATCTTAAGATAAAATGTTAATAAGAACTCATGTTGTTTTTTCTGTTCCTTTGATATTGGTTTTGTTGGAATATGCTGAGAATAAATTATTATTTGGAATTGTTGTTTTGATAGCTACGATCTTGCCGGATTTGGATAGTGGTAAGTCTAGTTTTGGAAGACATTTGATTTTTAGACCTTTTCAATTGTTTACAAAACATAGGGGTGTTTTGCATAGTTTTACTATTGCTGTATTGTTGAGTTTATTAATAAATTATTTTTGGCCTTTACTTGGCTTTGGATTTTTTGTAGGATATTCAGGCCATCTGATTTTAGATGCTTTAACTAGGGAAGGTATTAGGCCTTTTTGGCCTCTTGAATTCAGAGTTAGCGGGAGAATTAAAACTGGAGGAAGGATTGAAGAAATATTTTTGATGGTTTTGATAGGGGTTAGTTTGTTTTTAGTCTTGAGCGGTTTGATTTTGTGATTGGTTGTTTGGATTGGAGTAATAGAGTGTATATTCTATGTCTTTTAGGGTAAATTCAACTCTGTCTGGATAACATTCTATGTAGTTTGCATCTCTAGGGATTTTCATGTGTGAAGATCTTTCTGTTGCTGGATAAATTGTGATTCTGTTTGGAGGCAGATCACTTATATTTATTTCAATACTTCTCTCTGAGATTTTTCCGGTTTCATTAATAAAAAAAGGATTATCTAATGCTTCTGCTGCGGCTTCCAGTGAGTTTAATTGATATTTAGTACCTCTTCCAAATGTTATTTTATTTGAATCCATATACTCTTTTGTTTTCATTTCTTTAAATAACTTATTATCATGCTAGATATATATAACAAAATCTGGTAATGCTTAAAAGTGGGTGATGGTAAGAGATAATATGGTAGGGAAAAAGAAAACTGGGAAGGAAAAAGAAGTTGAAGATAAGAAAACTAGGAAGAAATCTGTTAAAAATAGTGAGGGTGGTGTTGATAAGGAAGAGATTCAGGAAGAAGTTGTGAAGGAAGAGAAAGAAGAAGTTATGAAACTTGAGGATCTTCCAGGAGTTGGGCCTGCTGCTATTGAGAAGTTGGAGAGTGCAGGGATTTTTGATTTGATGGGAATTGCTGTTTTGAGCCCGAAAGACTTAAGTAATGTTTCTGGATTGGGAGAATCTGCTGCTAGAAAGGCTATTCAGGCAGCTAGGAAGATGATGGATCTTGGATTTACTGATGGATTGGAATTTGCTGAGAAAAGGGAAGAAGTTTTGAATATTGGTACTGGAAGTAGTGAACTTGATGACTTGCTTGGAGGTAAGGGGATTGAAACAAAGGCTATTACAGAGGCATTCGGAGGTTTTGGAAGTGGAAAGACTCAACTAGGGTTAAGTTTAGCAGTTGGAGCTCAATTACCCATAGAACAAGGGGGGGCAGAAGGCAAGGCAGTTTATATTGATACTGAAGGGACTTTTAGGCCTGAAAGGATTAAACAGATTGCGGAAGGGAAGGGGTTGAATGAAGATAATGTGTTAAAGAATATCTTTGTTGCCAGAGCATTCAATTCAGACCACCAAATATTATTAATTGATAAGGTTGGGGAATTGGTTAAGAATGGAGAACCTATAAGATTAGTTGTTATAGACTCTTTGACTGCTCACTTTAGGGCAGAGTTTTCTGGAAGAGGTCAGTTGGCAGATAGGCAGCAAAAGTTGAATAAGTATTTGCATAACTTAATGAAGATGGCTGAGCAATTTAATATAGCTGTTTATGTTACTAATCAGGTGATGTCAAATCCCGGATTGTTGTTCGGAGATCCAACTACTCCTATTGGGGGGAATATTTTAGGGCACGCTTCTACTTATAGGATCTATATTAGGAGGGGTAAGAAAGGGAGTAGAGTTGCTAAATTAATAGATAGTCCTAATTTACCGGATAATGAATGCGTGTTTTTTATTAGTGAGAAGGGTGTTGGTGATGAGGAATAGGATTTAAAAACTTATTAGTCTTGGATTCAAGATGTCTCGGAAGGTTAGGAAACAATTAAAGAATGAAGAAGCTCCTAGATATGAATTTTCCTTAGAAACTAGAATGGATGATTGCTGATTAAAGATCTTCTTTTAATTTTTTAATCGCTTCTTGATCTTGTTTGTATCTTTCTTCTAGTCTTCTTAATTTTTCAGTTCTCTCATCCTTGGATTTTAGTCTATTTATTTCTTCTTGAGCTTCTCTTATTTTTTTCTCAGCATTTCTAATTCTAGCGTCTGTTGCATAAGGGCTAGTTGACGAGGGTTTATTTGCGAGTTTATTTTTTGCAAATACTATTACTGTTGCTAGTATGGCTACTGCGACAACTATCCATAATAGGTATGAGGTGTTTCCAGGGATTAGATCTTTAATTGCTTGTCCTGTAATTGGAGATGGAGATTCGGATTCTGATGTTGCATCTTCGTCAGTTCTTTCTTCTTCAGTAGTTTCTGTTGCTTCATTATCTAAGGTTTCTTCTTCGCTATTTGTTTCTCCAGTGTTAACTTCAGTATCTTCTGCACCTTCTTCAGCTGCCTTACTTGTTTCTTCTGTTGCCCCTTCGCTATTTTCTTCAACTTCTTCAACAATTTCCTCTTCTTCAATGGTTTCTGAAGGAGAGGTTATTATGTTTTCTTCTCCAGGGACCATGTTTATATCCCAAGTTTCTCCTGATTTTTTACTTTCAAATTTCTTATTTATCACTTTTATATTGTCTTTTTTTAGGGCAACAATGAAATCTAAGTAGTCAAAGCTAGCAGAAGTTGTGAAAGTCATTGTTCCGTCTATTGTGTCTTTGTGGAAGCTATCAACTGTTGTTAACTTTCCTTCTCCCCTGACTATTAAGGATATTCTATGGTCTGCAACTGTTTTTATTTTTATTTCAGTACTTGCTAGCACTAAAGGCATTAGAGATAGGACTAAGAAAACACTTAATATTGAGAAGATACCTTTGCACCTCATTTTAAATATAAAGGAATTTACCCTTTATAAATATTATTTTTTTTGAATTGATTTATTGATAATATATAAAAACAATGATTCTTTATTCTGTGAATGGGTAAGGGAGAGGAACTCTTGAATATTGAGAAGGAAATCTTGAGTAATCTTGAGTTGCCTTTGCGAGATGGAGCGAAGAATTTGGTTTTTGGAAAGGGAAATCCAGAGGCTTCAATAATTTTTATTGGTGAGGCTCCTGGAAGGAATGAAGATGAACAAGGAGAGCCTTTTGTTGGGGCAGCTGGGAAAAACTTGAATCGATTGCTTGAGAAAGTCGGATTGTCCTTGGATGATGTTTATATTGCGAATATTTTGAAGTATAGGCCTCCTGAAAATAGAGATCCAACTCCCGATGAGATAATGATGCACACTCCTTATCTGCTTAGACAAATTAAGGTTATAAGGCCCAAAGTTGTTTGTTCTCTTGGAAATTATGCAACAAAATTCTTTTTTGCTAAGGGAGATGTTGAAGATATGAAGAATCAGCCAGGAATAACAAATGTGCATGGAAAGGCGAGAATGATAGAGATTAATGAAGCGGAGATAAAATTGATACCGCTATTTCATCCAGCGGCAATAATCTATAATAGAAAGTTATTAGTGGATTGGGAGAATGATATGGAGATAATTAAAAGAGAGATAAGTCAGAAGACTTTGTTTTAGCTTATGATATGGAAAATTTGATTATCCCAAAACCTAGAGAATTTTCGAGATGTTATAAGGAGTTATTTTTATTATTTTAAATTTCTATACTCAACAGTTAGGGTATTTGATCTTGGATCATATTCAAGGTCTCTCGGTTTACTATCAAATTTGCTTTCCTTGATTGTTATTCCCAAATCATTGAGGTCTTGATTAATTTTATCTAAACTAAAAATGTCTCCAGAATTTACTATGGCTTCGCAATTTCTTGGATTTATACCTTTTTGCTCAATCATCTTTACAGATTCCTCAACAACATTGCTCGCATTAACATAATTAGGATCTAAGCTATAAGTACCGCCACCCATAAATGGTGCTACATGAGACATTAGGGCATGATCCTTATAATCAAGAACTAATGTACTGCAAATAGAATAGCCTTCCGATCTTAATTTCCTTCCATTGGAATATCTGATCTGAGAGATAGGAATATCTATGGGTTCTCTAGAATTTTGTTTTCCACAACCAATTAAGGACATTGTAACCGCTAGACCGATTACTAAACGTTTTAAAAATCTCATTTTTTAACCCTTCTCAACTCCAAATTCACAACCTTCTTTTTTTGCTGATTTTTCTAATGATTGAAGGGTTTTATTTAGGTCTTGTTTTATTTCTTTGAAATTATCTCCTTTGATATTTATTCTATATTTTCCTGCTGCTAGATAGGTTATCTTGCATTTTGTATCTTTGCATGAATCTTTGATTATTTTTTTGATTTTTAATATGCCGTTATTGGCGTTTGTTGAGAGTTTGAACAGTTGTTTTATTTCCTTGTCTTTATCTTTTTTTGATTCTAAGATTTTGGTTATTTTTTCTATTTCATCTTTTTTCAGATATTTTTCTAAGGTTTTTGGTTCTTCTTTGATTGTTTCGAAGAAATCAGTTATTGAGTAATCCTCTGTTATTTCTTTGATTATTTTATCTGCTTTTTCTTTTAGAGTGGTTTTTAAAATCGATTTGTATGATTTTTCTTTTGATATTCTGTCTAGTAGCTCTTTTTTCTCTTGTTGTTTAACTCTTCTTAGTGATAAGTATATTTTATCTCCTTGTATTCTCAGAATTTTGCAGACTATTTTTTTCCCAGGGACTACGTAGTCTCTTAGATTTCTAATTCTTCCTGGAGATATTTCTGAAGTGGTTATTGTTCCCTCAGCTCCGTTTTCAATTTTTACAAATACAATTGTTCCTAGTATTTTGTCTACCGTGCATAGAACTATCTCTCCTTCCTCTAAGTTGTGGTTGTTCATGAAAAAATAGGATATTGGAGAGTTATAAATGTTATCTTTTTAAGATCCTAATTAAGAACTTCAATTATTCTAGCTTTTATCTCGGCTTTTCCGCCTTTTGGCTCGGCTATTGTGTTTTCACACATTGGGCATTTTACCTTTGTTGTTGAACCTTCGAAGGTTATTTGCTCATGCTTGCAGCTAGCACATCTCACTTTTATGAATCTATATTTTGATTTACTCATTTTCTTCTGAAGAGAACTTTGAAATAATGCAATTTCAAATTTCTCTAAGAAGAACTTTGCTGCGATTTGCTCAGAAATCTATATGATTTCTGATTCATTCAAAATCTAAGATTTTGAAGACTTTGCAAATGTTATTTATGCAAAGTTCTCTGAAAATATTGGGGAGAATGAGTTTTTAAAGTTTTGTTTTTGAATTTTTTAGTATATTAGGATATATGAATTTTTAAGTAACGATGATCCTTATTTTATGAATGGCTAGAGACGAGATAGGAAATACGATAAATCTACTTATCTCAATAGTTGCTTTACTTATTCCTATAATCATTTTTATATTTTCTTCACCGGAAAATATAACATTGTTAATGATTATGATTTTTTCAACAATTGGAGTGTTTCTGTTAATATCTTATATTTTGATATATTTTTTTTCAAGGTGGAGAGAATATTCAGGTGATTTGAGTAAAATTAAAAAAGATAATGAAGAAATCAAAAAGTCTTTAAACTTAAATAAGTTGTTTAATAATATGGATGTGAGAGTGAAGGTTTTGGAGAGTCTTATTTTAAATAAGAATAAGAAAGGACAGCATATAGATCCTAGGATAATTATCTGGATTATTGTTATTATCTTACTGTATCTGTTTCTGAAAGTATCAGGAGTTTTGCCTTAAGAGAACTTTGAAATAATGCAATTTCAAACTCCTCTAAGAGAGAACTTTGCTGTGATTTCCTTCGGAAATGTCAATTATGCAAAGTTCTCTTAAACTTTAATTGTTTCAAATTCAAGTTTTCTTTTAACAAGATCTATGAACTTTTTTTCATCTTCAATGCTAATAGTGCAGCCTGCTGCATGTCTATGCCCTCCATATTCTTTTTCTGATCTTCCTAGTTCGTACATTATTGATTCGACGAATTCTTTTAGGTTTCTTGAATTGGGGTTTTTGCCCGCCATTCTTAGAGAGATCTTTATTTTGTCTTCGTTGTATGCCATTGCTACTATGATCTTGCCTTGTTTATATGTGGATGAGAAGGAAAGTATCGAAGCTAGAGTTCCAATTATGGTGTCTTTTATTTGATCTTTTGCATTTATTATGACATATTCTCTTCCCTCTATACTTCCGTTGTTCTCTATATATTTTAGTCCCGAGATTATGTTTTGTCTGTATTTTAAGTATATTCTTTCTGCTTTTTTTCTTGCCTCTCTGTTCCCTAGACAAAGGAGTAAGGCTATTTCTGGATAACCCATTCTACTGCAGGCATTTATTATTGCAGATATCTCTCTAGCATCTTCTATCTTGTTGAAGAATTTTACTAGGAAAAGATTTCCTATATGTTTCGAAGAGTCTTCTGAGGACATCTTTAGCATGAGGGCTGTAACAAGGCTTTTCATTTCTTGATCACTTAAGTCTATTAAGGATTTGTATGACCTTCCTATTTTGTCGATATTGCAATCTTTTAGAAGATCGATAATGTTTTCTTTATTTCCCGTTATTCCTGGAATGAATGGACGTGAAGAGTATTCCAATGCTTTGTCTAAAGGTCTCGTGGATGGATATATTAGGATGCCTTTTTTTACTTGAACATCAGCATCTTTAATTATTTGATTTCTAGTTTTGTTAATGTTTTTTTCCATGACATCTCCAACCATTCCAAGTATTGCTAGATGTGCTAGGTTTTTGTTTTCTTCTGACATTTCTTTTGAGATGAGGTATGCTAGTTCGGCACTGCATAGGCTTTCTTTTTCATTGAATAAGTGCGGGTTGAATATGTGGATATTTTCTAGGGATTTCTTTAGTTTTATTTCATGATGATCTATTATGAATATGATGTTTTTTAGTTTTGATAATTTATTTATGTTTCCTGAAGCTAGATCTATGAATAATAATATCTTGTCTTCTGGCAGAGAGTTTATTTCTTCCTCAGTTAGTTGTTTTACTATCTTAGTTGAAAATTGTTTTTCTAGTTTTCTAAGTGCTTGTGAGATAATTGTTGTTGAAGTTATGCCATCTGTGTCAAAATGGCCAATTACTAGAATTTTTTTATCCTCCGTTTTTTCTAAGAATAGTTTGTTGAATTCTTTGATTTGTTTTATCATTTTCCTCTTTTTTGATTTTGCTATTTTCTAGCTAAAACAAAGTGATAAATTTTTTTTAGTTTAAAAAGATTTAGTGATAAGGTTTGTTAGTTTAAAGTAGTAAGTGGATTATTTGAGGAATTATTTTTTGGAAAGATATAGAAATTTATTTAAACTTCTTTTTGTATGGGCAAACATGAAAGGGACATCATTAGAGGATAAATCTCGAGAAAATTCGTCTGAAGGAAATCCAATCTTTAGGGTCTTAAAGAATTCTTTAAAAAAAACAAATGTAATTATGGGGGCATTATTATTAGTATATGGGACTTCATATATTGGGGCTTCAATTATTGCAGATACTAATAAAGATGGTGTGACAAGTATAAGGGAGTGGGAGGATATCTATAAGGCATCTGGAGAACGAGATCCTCTAAGAATCATTAAATATTATTACGATGGAAATTTAAGAGAATAATCTAGGAGTTATTTTTTCATCTCTTGATAATCACTTCTTTTTTTGAATTTTGCTTTTGTTATTATTAATGATCTTTCTGCTCTTTTATCTTGCTTGTTCTTTTTGTAGTGTTCAATTATCTTCTTAAGTTTTTCATCTAGATTTTTAGTTGTGGGCTCTTCAAACTTCTCTGCCATTGCTTCTTTCATACTCATTCCATATATGCTGATTTTTGGGATCCCGTATTGATCTCTTAGAATTAATCCAATTTTCTCTGCTGTTAATTCCTCATTTGCTAATTTTGCAACTATGTCTTTTACTTCTTTCTCCGAATATTTGAGCCATGTCGGTTTTTCTAGTTTTTGTTTTGATGTTTTCGGCATGTCTAATTAGATTGGAGAAGGTTTTTAAAGGTTGTGTTGTTTTGAGTTTTGGTAGCCCGGTCGTCTAGTCGGTCAAGGATACGAGGCTTTGGACCTCGAGACCCAGGTTCGAATCCTGGCCGGGCTATTAATACTTATCCTTATATCTGCCTCTTGATTCAACCTTTTTGAGTTGGTTAAGAATTTCTTCTCTTCTTTCTGGTTTATAGCTTTCTAGGATTATTTTCCAGATTTCTTTGAATATTGAGAAATGTTTTGCATCTAATGCTTGTGAGAGTAGATGAAGGTCTACTGCCTTGTCTTCTAGTTTATATGAGTGAAAGGCTAGCCCGAAGTCTATGAAAAATAATTGATCGTTTTTTAAGATCATATTGCTTGTTGTTAGGTCTCCATGAATTATGTCCTGATCGTGTATCTTGGTTATTATTTCTCCGATTTGCTTTGCAATTTCTTTATAATCTAGGTTTTCTAGGTTGTCTGAGAGTTTTTGTCCATCAATGAAGTCCATGATGATTGTTTCTTTATCGTCTGTTTCTATAATCTTTGGAACATTAATTACTTTAGAGAGTTTAGAGATTATTTTAGCCTCGGACTTTGTTCTGTGCTTTCTTAGTTTTTTGTCTAGCTCTTCATGTCTATAGGACTTTTTTATTCTCGACTTTGTTATTTGGTTGTTATTTAGATAGATTGTTGCTTCTGCTCCTTTTGCTATTGTTTGCGGTTTCATTTTAAAACTTAACTTTCTTCCCGAACTTTTTAGCTATTTTCATCATTTGTTTTTGAGAGAATCCTTGAGAGGGATCGAGATCTTGAAGTTCTCCTCCTTGAGTGAGATCTTTTAACATTTTGTATTGTTTTATTAGTTGTCTGATGTCAGAAGTTGTTGTCCCAGACCCTTTTGCTATTCTTCCTAATCTTGATGTTTCTTTTTCAATAATTTCTGGATTTTCTATTTCCTCTTGGGTCATTGAATCTATTGCATGTTGCCACTTCTTTAATTTATCTTCTTGAGCTCCTAAAAGATTGTCTGGGACTTTTGCTTTTCCTAGCCCTGGGATCATTTCTATCATTTTGGAGAAACTTCCCATGTTTCCCATTTGTTTGATTTGTTCTTGGAAATCTCTTAGGTCGAATTTTCCTTCTTCTAATTTTGATTTTAGATTCTTTTGAGATTTTTCATCTACTGCTGACTGGACTTTTTCTAATAATCCTTCTAAGTCTCCTAGTCCAAGCATTCTTGAAATGAATGATTTAGGGTTAAAGGTTTCGAAGTCGCTTGCTTTTTCCCCTGTTCCTATGAAGTAGACTGGAGAGTTTGTTTCATTGCATGCTGTTAGGGCCCCTCCTGCTTTTGCAGTGGAATCCATTCTTGTTATTATTACTCCGTTTATGTCTATTGTTTCTTGAAATTTAGAGGCTTGATCTTTTGCAGCTTGTCCGATGTCTGCTTGAATTGTTAGGATTTTGTAATCTGGTTTTATCTTATCGTTGAGGTTTTTTATTTCTGAAACTAATTCTTCATCCAATGAATGCCTTCCTGCAGTGTCTATTATCACTAGATCGAAATCTTTTAATTCATTTTCATATTTTTGATAGATAGCTAAAGGATCTTTTTCATTTTTATCTGTGAATGCTTGTATTTTGTTTTGTTTTCCTAGTTGTTCAAGTTGTTCTGAAGCCGCTGGCCTGTAAACATCAAGACCTAACATGGCTGTTTTAAATCCTCTTTTTGCATAATAACTAGCTAGTTTGGAAGTGGTTGTTGTTTTTCCTGCTCCGTACAAACCGGTTAGCATTATTTTATTGTTTTTTCCTTTTTCAAGTGTTAATTCATGCTTTTCATCCCCTAGCAAATGAAGAATTTCATCGTGAAGAATTTTGGTAATATGTTCTTTTTTTTCTATACCTTTTATTTTTTCATTTGCAGCTTCTTTTTTTATTTTATCTCCTATTTCTTTAACTAAATGGATGTTAACATCTGCTTGTATTAAAGCACGTTGAAGATCTTTGACAACTAATTCAATAGTTTTTGTATCAATAAATATGGCTCCAGCTATTTTATCGAATCCTTTTTTAAGTGCTGATGATAAGGAGTTTAGCATGTAAAATAGAGTTGGTTAAGGGTTAATAAAGTTGTGGTTTGTGGGTTGATTATGAGGTTATTTAACAAAGATAATTAGATTTATATATGGGTTTCTTATACAGAGATTATGGTCCCACAAAAATTATTAGAGAAACATTATCTTGAATATTCGACTCGTTCAAATGATAGAATTAAAGATCGAGAAAGGGCAAAAAAATCAATAGTGCGACAAGTGTTAAGTAAGATGAATTTTAAGATAAGAAATGAGAATATTAAGATAGTGGTTTTGGGGGCGTCAGATGAAAGATATATTTCAGTTCATAGAAGAATATTTGAAGAAATTTTAAGATGTTCAATTGATATTGTAACTCTAGACATAGATACTAAACATCTTGGAGGAGAATCAAAGACTGTAATCTCTCATGATGTCACTAAACCTTTCCCTAACGTTTTTTATGATATAGTATTTAGTCATGAGTTAATGAAATTTCTTTCTCCGAATGAACGGTTGGCTGTTATTAGGAATTCTTATGAAGCAATAGGGGATGGGGGAATTGCTATGCATGTTCTACATGAACCTTCAATTAAAGGTACTTCGGAATTAAGGCCCTGGCAAAATAGAGTTGATCCTAATGATTTAATAAAAAAATTGAAGGATATAGGAATATTTGCGACTAAACTTGAGTTTGATAGCGATACAGATATTGATTGGGCTCGGAAAACAACAGTAATTGTTTTGAGTAAAATAGAATAAACTACAACCCCAAACTCTCGATAAATTTATCTTTGTTGAAAAGCTCTAGATCGTCATATTTTTGGCCTATTCCTAGATAGAAAATGGGTTTGTTGGTTGCATGGCTGATTGAGATTATTGTTCCGCCTTTTTCATCTATGTCTGCTTTGCTTAGGATTGCTCCGTCGATTGTTATGGCTTCATGGAATGTTTTTGCTTGTTCGGTTGCATCGTTTCCAGCTATAGATTCTGCTACGAATAATTTTAGATTTGGATTGCAAACTCTTTCTATTTTTTTCATTTCTTCTATTAGGTTTGTTTTTGTATGCATTCTTCCTGCGGTATCTATTAGAACTACATCAATGTTATTTGCTTTTGCGTATTTTATTGCATCAAAGCCTACTGCTGCAGGATCAGATCCATAATCATGTTTTATTATTGGAATGTTGAGTTTTTCTGCATGATGTGATAATTGCTCGATGCTTGCAGCTCTAAATGTATCTGCGGCTGCAAATACTATGGAATGTCCTGCTTTCTTTAAGTAATTGGCTAACTTTGAGATTGAAGTAGTTTTTCCAGTTCCGTTTATACCAAAGAATAAGATAACATAAGGTTTGCTTGCTATTCTTATTAATTCTAATGGATTGTCAGGTTCAATGATTATTTCCCTTAGAGAGTTTTTTAATTCTTTTTTGATTGTATCTTCTAAGTCTTGTTTTTTAATTTCCTTGTCTATTAGTTTTTTGGATAAGTGGGTTTTAAGATCTTCGACTACTTCCAATGCTACGTTGTTTTCTAGAAGGAGCATTTCTAGATCATCAAAAATGTTTGTGAATTCCTGTTCTGTTATTTTGTAAGAGAAAGATGACTTTAATTTTGAGAAAAATGATGGTTTTTCAGCGAGTTGTTCTGTTGACTGTTGTTTGTCTAATATGTTTTCTTTGACTTCTTTAATTTCTTTTTCTAATTTGATTGCTTGTTTTACTTCTTTTTTTATGGCTTCTGCCTCGCCTGATATTTTGTCTAAGTCAGGAACAGCTTTTCTTCTTGTTGTATCAAATCTTAAATGTGGTTGAGGATGGGGTTCTTCTTTTGCTTTTTCAATTAGTTTATCTGCTTTTTTAGCAATTTCAACTTCTTCTTTTGCTTTTTCTAAGTCCGGTTCATATTTTTGAGTTCCAACATTAAACTTCTCCGGAATTTCTTTATCTTCTTTTTTGGCTTCTTCTATGAGCTTGTCAGCTTTTTCTTCTAATTCTTTCTGAGTTTCTTTTGTTTCTTCAACTGTTTCAACTTCGGCAGTTTCTTCTATCTTCTTACTTGAAGACGAAAACCAGTTTGTTAGTTTGTCTTTTAGTGCTTTGAACATATTTTTTAGAGGTTTGAGGAGTTTATAAGGTTTTTAGACGTTTGAAAAATATTAATTGTTGATGTTAATAGCTAATTATTTATATGCTTGTTTCTTGGAAGTCGAGGTGATAATGGTATGAAAAAGATTTTGATTGTTTTGGATGGAGCAGGTGATTTGCCTGTTAAGGCCCTTGGTGGGAAGACTCCTCTTGAGGTGGCCAATACTAGTAATTTGGATTATCTTGCTAAAAATGGAAAAATGGGTTATATGTATCCGATTAGTGAGAAAGTTGTTCCGGGAAGTGATAATGCTCTTATTACTTTATTTGGGAATGATCCAAGGAAGTGTAGGCGGGGGATTTATGAAGCTGTTGGAGCTGGATTGAGTTTGAGCAGAGGTGATTTGGCTATTAGGACTAATTTTGGAACTATTGATGATTTAAAGAGTAAGGGGGTTATTGATAGGAGAGCTGGGAGAAATTTGACTAGTGATGAGGCAAGAGAATTGGCTGATGTTTTGAATAAGAAAGTTAAATTGGGAAGAAAATTTGAATTTAAGAGCACGGTTCAACATAGGGGTGTTTTGGTTATAAGGGGGGGGCTGAGTGATAATGTTTCTAATATAGATAATGAATGGGGTGGTAAAGATGATGGAAAATTTAGATATTCGAGGCCATTAGATGAAAGTGCTAATAGTGAATATACTGCTAATCTACTTAATGATTTTGTTGATCAATCTTTTAAGATTTTGAAGAATCATAATGTCAATTTTAAGAGAGCTAAAAAAGGGTTGAAGGTTGCGAACATGGTGTTTATGAGGGGGATTGGAAGTGAGATTCCTAAAATGAAAAGCTATCGGAGTTGGATGAGTATAAATTCAATGCCATTAGAGATTGGAATTGCTAAGTTAAGTGGAATGAAAGTTTTTAGCTTTGAACTTCCTAAAATGAAGTCTAGGGATATTTATGGACATCTTCATAGAAAATTAGAGATGAAGATTAAATTTGCGATAAAGACCATTAAAGAAAATCATGAGGATTTTATTGGATGTTATTTGCATTTTAAAGAGACAGATGTTCCTGGACATGATAACAGGCCATTAGATAAGAAGAAGATGTTGGAGATTATAGATAAAAAGTTTTTTGGATTTTTGAGGAAGTTTGTTGAGAAGAATCCTATTAAAGTGGTTGTTACATCTGATCATTCTACGCCTTGTGAATTAAAGAAGCATAGTTCAGATCCTGTTCCTGTTTTGGTTTATCCTGGAGATGATGATTGTGAGAGGTTTTGTGAGAAAGAGGCTAAGAAAGGAAGTTTGGGGAAAATTTATGGTAAGGATTTTTTGAAGAAGACGGGGTTGAATGGTTAGGAATATAAGATGAAAGGACAAATGAGGATTCATTATGATGAAGAAGGAGATTATCTTACTATATTTGTAGGAGAGTCAAAACCTAATTATGGTGAAGATGTTTCTGATTATATTACTTTATTTAAGGATAGCGAAACAGGTGATGTAGTGGGAATTGGAATTTTGAATTTTAAAGATAGGAGTAAGGATCTTCATCAGATAAAGTTGGATCTCCCTATTGATATTGGGCTGTTTGTTAAGAAGTAAACTATAACAATTATTATAAATCATTTTTTATTTTTGCAGATATGATAAATAAATTTAAAGCTATCTTAGGAAAGGTGACTTGTTAGGAAAACCTAGGTTTTCATACGAATATGATTACTTA
>NZCQ01000073.1 GCA_002688335.1 Candidatus Pacearchaeota archaeon
AAGGGAGATTTTGGAGATGAATATACTTCCAGAAACAATTTTGAACTTGACGATTTCTATAAAAAACAATGGGGAATAACTAGAACCAAGTTAAATCAAGAATTTTTAGGTGATGTTGATAAAGAAGCACCCCTTTTAGAAGTCGGTTGTAACAGAGGGATGCAATTAGAAGCTTTAGAGAAATCGGGATTTAATAATTTATGCGGAATTGAAATTAATATAAAAGCCCTTAAGATAGCAAGAAACAATAAATCTTTAAATTTAGTTGAGGGTAGTGGTTTTAATATTCCTTTTAAAGATAACTTTTTTAATCTTGTTTTTACGAGTGGAGTATTAATCCATATCTCCCCAAAAGATTTACCTAGAATAATAGATGAAATTTATAGAACAACTAAAAAGTATATTTGGTGTTTTGAATATTTTTCAGAAATTGAAACAGAAATTGAATATAGGGGAGAAAATAATAAACTTTGGAAAAATAATTTTTTGAAATTGTTTTTAGATAGATATCCAAATCTAAAAGTAATAAAACAAAAAGAAATCAAATATGTAGATAATGATAATGTAGATATGATGTTTTTATTAGAGAAAACGATTAGTTAAAATGAAAATAGTCTGTATTATTCAAGCAAGAGTTGGTTCTACAAGATTACCTAAAAAAATTTTACTTAAAGTTCAAGAAAAAGAAATCTTAATTCATGTTCTGGAAAGGGTATTACGTAGTAAAATGATAGATGAAATAATTGTTGCTACTACCACTAATCCAAATGATGAACAAATTGTAAAACTTCTCCATGAACATCCTCATTCTAAAATTAAAATCTCCAGAGGTTCTGAAGAAGACGTCTTAGACCGATATTATCAAGCAGCTAAAGATACAGGTGCCGACATTATAGTAAGGATAACAAGTGATTGTCCATTAATTGATTGGGATTTGATCGATCAAATCATTGTAGAATTTCAGAAGGGAGAATATGATTATATTTCTAATGTTTTAGATAAAAGAACTTATCCACGCGGATTGGATGTTGAATGTTTTAGTTTTGAAGTTCTTGATAAAATGCAAAAGATCTGCAAAGAAAAGAGAGAGAGAGAACATGTAACCACGTATATTAGAGAAAATAGAGCCATGTTTAGAACAAAAAATATTGAACAGGATGTAGACTTATCTAACTTACGTTGGACCCTTGATGAGGCTGATGACTTAAAACTCATCACTATTATATACAATAAATTATATCAAAATAAGTTTGATTTTAATACTGAGGATATTATTTCATTAATAAATAAAGAACCAGAGTTAGCATACATTAATAAACATGTTGAACAAAAAAAGAACATCCATAATGAAGTTAATTGAAAGCTAAAGGAAAATTAATTGTTAAAGATATGAAAGATAGAATGAAAAATTCATTCTTGAAAGATTTACTATGAAAACATTTACTATACCAACACCAAAAGGAAATCGAACAATCGGAGAAGGACAGCCAGTATTCCTTATTGGCGATATGTCAGCTAACCATAACCAAAATTTTGATACAGCAGTAGAAATAATAAAAATTGCCGCAGAAGCAGGCTTAGATGCAATCAAATTACAATCCTACCTGCCTAATACTATTACTATGGACTGCAATAAGGACTGGTTTATTATTAAAAATAAAGATAACCCAGATATTTGGAAAAGTAAGAGCCTGTATCAACTATACCAGCAAGCTTTCACACCCAGAGAATGGATTCCAAAGTTAAAAGAATTGGCTGATCAATTGGGAATAGTCCTTTTCTCTACCCCTTTCTCAGTAGATGACTTAAATTATCTAGAAACTACCCTTAATCCTCCATTGTATAAAATTGCTTCATACGAAGTTACACATATTCCTCTACTTAAAGAAGTTGCAAGAACAGGAAAACCAGTGATTTTGTCAACTGGTTTTGCAACCGCTGATGAAATTGAATTAGCCGTAAAAACATTAAGAGAAAACGGTACACTTAATTTAGTGCTCTTACATTGTGTTACAGCTTATTCTAGTGAACCAAAACCAGAACAGACTAACTTAAATACAATGCTTGATGCTGGTAAACGTTTTAATGTGACGATAGGGTTTTCTGATAATAATGCTGGAATAGAAATTCCTTTACAAGCAGCGATGATGGGAGCTACAGTTATTGAAAAACATGTTGTAGCCGACAATTCTAAAAGTGAAGCTCTTGACGGAAAATTTTCTCTAGATTCACAAGAATTAAAAAAATTTGTTAAATCTGTAAAAAGAGCAGAAAAAACAAGAGGAAAAGTCAATTACGGCCCTCAAAGCGAAACGGAGAAAGCAAATGCACATTATCGGCAATCTATTTTTGTTGTTAAAAATATTAAAGCAAACGAACAATTTTCATCAGATAATCTCAAAGTTATCAGACCTGCGAACGGCTTAGCAGCCAAATACTACGAAGATGTTTTAGGAAAAGCAGCTAAACAAGATATCGAAAAAGGAACCCCTTTAAACTGGGGGTTCATATTTTAGTAGAATGAATACATAGTGAATGGATAGTAAAATGTATGAAAAGAAAATTTATTTGAGACTTGTAGAAGAAGAGGATAAAGAAGAAATATTAAGTTGGAGAAATAATCCAATAACAATTAAAAATTCAACCACAATAGGTAAAGTAAAGTCTTCTGAACATAATGTTTGGTTTAATAAAAAAATTAAGGACACTAGCACACATTTATTCATAATTAATAATGAATCATTCGAAAAAATAGGTATTATCTTTTTTAATAAGCAAGATAATCAAGCCACTATTAGTATCAATATTAATCCTTACTTTAGAGGACAAGGATATGGGTTCACATCATTATTTGAAGCAGTAAAACAATATTTCAATAATTTTTCGGTAAACAGTATCGTGGCTGAAATTAAAGAAAATAACTCCTTATCATTGAAGATATTTAAGAGAGTGGGATTTAAAGAAGAAACTAAAGAAGGAAACCTATTAACACTGAGATTATTAAAAGATGAAATCAACAAAATGGAAGATAAAAATCTAAAATCCGATCCAATAAAAGTTGGAATGAAACTTTGGAGTATAAATTTTGATTTGTATCCAGATTTAGTTAATTATTATAGGGAGGGGAAAATTGATTATTTGGAATTACTATATATACCAGGACAAGAAAAAAACATAGAAATTTTAATTGAAAATAAGATTCCCATTATTGTTCACTCTCCTTCGTTTGGTCAAAAAGTACTGTTTGCGCAAGATAGTTTAGAAAAAAGTAACGCCATCATACAACAAACATTTGATTTTGCCCAAAAATTAAATGCTAATAAAGTCATTGTCCATCCTGATATCGGAGAAAAAGAAATATTTCTTACTTTTTTAAAAGAGAATTGTGATAAAAAAATGATTATCGAAAATATGCCTAAAATAGCAGTGAATGATTTGATTTGTTTAGGCTATAGCATTGATGAAATGAAAGAATTTCTTAATGTTGGGAATTTTGCTTTTTGTCTTGATTTTGGTCACGCCATCAAATCAGCCATAAGTCAAAATATAGATTACAGAGTATTCTTAAAAAAAATGATTGATTTAGAACCAGAAATCTTACATATTTGTGGTGGTCATAGTAATATAGGAAAAGATGAACACTTAAATTTAGATGAAGGTGATTTTGATTTAAAATACATTATTGAAATGATTAAATTAAGTACAGTTAAAAGAGTAACATTTGAAGTTCCTAAATCCAATGGATTAAAAAATTATTTTAGAAACATAGAATATTTTAGACAAATGTGTTTAGATAGTTAATTAAAAATAGTTAATTAGAGATAGTCAATTGAGCGATGTGTTTTTATAATCTTGGTTACTTAACTCTGTTTCGTCTAATAAATTTACTCTTTTTAATTTCTCAATAATTTCATATAATTCCCAAACAGGAACTTTAATTATGTTGCTAATATCAACTAAATCATTCGTTCCATCAGCATAAGCAATAAAGTCAATTATTTTTTTAACTTCATTTTCAATAGTCTTTTTACTAAAATCAGAATATAATGATCTTTTTCCTAATTGAGGTTCTCCCAAACAATTAATTTTATATTTTTTATTTTTCTCTATTAAAGTAAAACATTCTTTTAGAATATTAAATGAGCCAAATAATCCCTTAGGTGTTATCAAATCTAAGTTATCCAAAGAAGTATGGTATTCAGGATATTCTTCATACTTACTCCTCATTATTGAAACAACAGGCAGGTCAATTCCTGGAGCATTATATTGTCGTTCATCACTACCCCTTTCAAGATAAGTATATTTTTTGAAATGGGGGTCTTTAAAATTTAAGATATTTAAAGCAATTTTATCTGCATATGTTTTTCCTTTACGCGTAGGTAAATAAGAATAAATTCTTTCATCTCCAACACAATTAATATTAAAACCGGCGATGATGTTTCTTTTCATCAAATCTAAATTTTTACTAAGATAAGTAATTGAACCTATCGTTTCAGGAATAAAAACAATCCGATAAGTATATTTTCTTGGTTTTTCTAATATCCATTTAACAATGGAAGTTGTAACTACAGGACCAGATAATTCATTATTAGCCATAGAAGGATGACACACATAAGTAGAAAGGAAAATTTCTTCTTCAGACTCTCCTGGAATAAGAAGTTCTCCATATGTTAATGAACCATTTTTAAACTCACTATCAATGAAAACTTTATATTTTCCTTCATTTAATTTAACTCTTTTATTATGCTCTATACAAAAACCCCATCTTTTTTTGTAATAAGATGTTACAAAAGGAATTGCGTTTGGTTGTTCAGGTAAAGAAAATAAATGTTCCTGAAGCTCAGAAAGAGTCAAAGTTTCATTAATAGGTTTTGAATACCCCATTATGTGAAGATTATTTTCTTTAAAATCAATTACTTTATCTCCTTTTTCATCTGTAACATAAGCATCTTTGATATTCCATTCTTCTGGAATAGTCCAATCAAATACTCTTGTTCCTGTAGGAATTTCGTGAATCTTAATTGGAATTTGTTCTTGAATGATTTTTAATGTTTCTCTAATTCCTTCTCCTGTTATACTCCTACAAATAGGAAAAAGTATTTTTGCTAAAGAGTACATTTCATTCCCAATATCGTCATTCATTTTGTTGTCTTGGCGACAGCTTCTTGATTAATCGCTTTACTTTTTTTTGTTTTTTTGTTTTTTTTACTTACAGATGGTATGAATTTTGTAAGTACCATCTCAGGATTGAGTTTATTTTTGATAATTATCTAAAAAATTAGTAATCCACTCTGAAGATATTTCTTTAAACATTTCATCATTCCAGTACACATCATCCACAAATTCTTCTTTTACAATTTTTGTATTTTTAAAATCATCAGAACCATAAAGAGTTTTTAAAATACTTTGGATTATTTCTAAAAACGTACAATCTCTCATCTCTTTAGTGTGAAAAAACTGTTTTCTTAAAGGAGAATTTACTATTCTAAACAAAATTGCAGTTAATTTTGATGCTTTGTTTAATTCTGATGCTGTCATGCTCGAAGTTGAAAAAACAAAGTGGGGAGCATTTTTAGAGTAATTGATCCCATATTGATCTACAAGTTCTTCTAACTCTGAACCTGGAAGTATTTGTAAACGATGGATATTTAGAACATGGTCCGTATTTTTAAAATAAGGAAGAAAAAACTCAATCCCCTCAAAATAAGTGTTAAATGTTTCAAAGGGTAGACCTAAAATCAAATCAATCTTTAATACAATATTGTGTTTATTTACCAAATTCATAAAACTATCAAATTTTTTTAAATTAAAATTAGGCCTACCAATGGCTTTTAAAGTTTCCTTACAAAAGGATTGCAACCCCATACAATTTATTACTGTATAATCTTTAAGCATATCTGAATAAAATTGTGGCCTATCTCTTGGAACAGTCTCTTTACAATTTGTAATATTTCCACGATATTTTAAAGCGGCAGTGAGAACAATAAATTCTTCATCAAGATTATTATAGTTCAATTCCCAATAAATCCAGGGTAAATGAATTCCTTGAATATTTTTTAGTGTAATCAGATAATCAATAATTTTTTTAGAACGACTAAGATTTGATGTGAAAACTGCATCAATAATTCTCAAAGCCCAAATCTGCTTATCTACGATAAGATGTTTTAATTCAGCAAATATTTTTTCTAACGAGTAATAATAAACGGAAGATAAATTTTTATGATAGACACAATACTTACATTTAAGCCAACAACCACGTTGGGTTTCTAAAAATGCTTGTTTTCGATGATATAAAGAATCGTCAATAACTTGATTAAGATAAACTGAAGGGATATCATCAAGAGTAAGAGGTTTACAAATATCCTTAGAATAAATGAGACTGCCATCCTGCCAACAAGCAATACCATTTGGAAGAGGGATATCCTTTTTAATATCTTTTTCTTTAGTTAGAAGATAAGAGATCAAATGTTTTAATTTTTTCTCTCCTTCTCCAATAACATAATAATCA
>NZCQ01000074.1 GCA_002688335.1 Candidatus Pacearchaeota archaeon
AAAAGTTTTACCATCAACTCTTCAACCTCTTTTTCATATCTTTTCATAAATGGTTATAGAATTCGGATGTTAATTAATTTTCGTTCCTAATCTTATTTAATAAGTTTTTGCGAACTACTACTAATTTTAGTCAGCAATAATTCACACTTATCAATTATCAAGAAGATTTACAAATCAAAACATAAAGTATAAAAAGTCATGATTTCACGAGAAAAGATGGTCAAAAATAAAGATTACGATTTCGAAGAAGAACCTGTTAGTGGGTCTAAGAGGGCTCCAGATGAAGATGAGCGAACAAGGTCTAGACTAGAGATAGCTGATCTAAGCGATTTCTTAGCGGAACATGGAGAACATATTCTAAACGACAATGATCTCGCATACATTAATGGGATGATATCAAGAAGAGAATCGTTTTTAAGTGGAAGAGGATCAACTGAAGATCATGATCTGTATAATTCGGACGAAACTCAATCTGAAGAAATCTTGAGGGTTATAAAGACTCATGCAGAAGATCATAGGGCTCATAAGCGTACAGCATACAGTGTTAATGGAGAAATGATTCCAGAAAGTGAATTTTATGAGACCCTTAAGGGTATTTCAAGAAAAAAGGGTGATTTGAAAGGACCAAGAGATAAAGAGATATTGTCCAGAGCCATGAGAGCCCTATATGAGGGCAACACCCTATCTGCTAGACAAACTAGATCTTTAGAAAAGATGATCTCAGGCCTAGAGGAAGCTAAGAAAAAAATAGATTCTGGTTATATCTACCTAACTGGATCTGAGCAATACTCAACAAACATTCCTGAACTAGGTTTTATTAAAAATATTGTTAATCTTGGAGTTTATGGCAAGAAATCACCTAGTGCCCCTCCAGATGAAAAGATTGCTGGATTCTGGGAATCGTATTTCGGCCCAAATAGGGATAAAGATTATGATGAATTATTGGCAGAATATGGGAGAGACGATAAAAGATTCAAAAGAGCTGCAGAAATGCTAAAGATTTTTATGGAAAAAGTAGATTTGGATATTCATAAGTTTAGGGGATTAGCTCGGGCTATTCCTAGAGATCTTTAATCCCTTAAATAGGCATATAATATTTTTTATGAATTTTCTCTGTCTTCACGATCATATAATTATCTATAGCAAAATTAGATCTAATATCCTTGATGATCTCTATATCTTTCAAGCTCTCAACAACAACTGCTATTTGATATTCTCCTATTATCTTAAGAAACTTAACTACGTTCCGATTATATCTGGTATACTCTCCAAACTTATCAATTTGCTTAATCCCTTCACTAGAAAATCTAAGAAAGATCAATTGCCTATTAATTTCCAGTTTAGGATAGTTTAAAACAGAAGTATAACCCTTTATTATATTCCTATTTTCAAGAGATCTCTTAATCCTGACTAAAGACTTTGCCTGAATTCCAGTAGATTCTGCAATATCAATTAACTTTTTATCCGGATACAAAACTAATTCCTTCAGGACTTTTCCTTCTCTTTCATTGATCTCTCTTAAGACCCTGTCTCCAAATAAAATATTGTCATCATCATCAAATTTCCTAGTTAAATAGTTTTTTTGATACTCATGACTAACAATAACTGGATACACAAAAGTTGTCTTTAATTTCTTGTAGAATTTGTATATGATTTCCATATGTGTTTTGCTAAACGAAGACAGGTTTGGAGCAAGATATTCAACCAGTAAATCAACCCCTTCCTTACACTCCTCTATGGATATTATAGACTCCACCTCTCTCAGCTCATCAATTATCTCTTTTTTAAGTGAATATTGAGTATTTCTAAGGTTAAAACCGACGATAACACTAACATATCCAAACTTAACGGCATCGACAATCGTAGCCGCTTTTTCTATGTATTTTTTCTTCTTTAGACTGTTCAAAAGATAGGAAGCAGACTGCTGACTAGCCCTTATTTTCTTACCCAGTTCTTTGGTACTAATTCTAGAGTTCTTCGAGTACTCAAATACCAACTTCTTAGTTTTAGCTCTCATATTTTGTAGAAAGAGTACATTCACTTATAAAACTTTCTATTTTAACAAAATAATGAAACATATTTCTTAAGTAGTCTTTCTCACTGTTGTTATTAATAAATAAGAACAAATATAATGGATATTTTGAGAATGAATAGAGAAAACGATACAATGAGGGTAAATGACGAAGGTAGTAACTACCAGGTATCTGGATTGGATAGCAACACCACACTAATAGTTAGATTAAATTCAGACAATTTGTTTGAAGGCTCTAGAGATAAGATAAATGTACTAGGTTATGTGGATGGATTAGAATTTGACGATCCTAATAATAGATTAATATATCTGGCAAAGCACCTTACGAGAGATGGATTCAATGTAGCTTTATCTACTAGCTATAGGTCAAGATTGGCAGGAGATGCAGATGTTGTATTAAATGGTCATCGTGATAAGGACTTTCTTGAAAGATTATCTAGGAATGCAGAGGGCAAGAGAATCATCGGGGAGCAGGAGATTTTAGGAATTCAAGATAATGATAGTTACCAATCTTTCATCTCTGAATTAAGAGATTATCATCACAATCAAGTAAACCAGAGGCACACAGCATAATGAAACTAGAAACAACTTTGGATGGTGGAAAAGAAATAGAGGCAAGAGCCATAGGTGATTTAGCTCAGTCTAGCATTTTTAACGGGAGAGAAATAAATTGCTCTTATGAAAACAATGTCTTAATCTTAACTGGCAGGGTAGAAACTTTTTATGAAAAACAAATGGCACAGGAAACAGTAAGGAGAGGAGAGGTTAGAATTGATAATCAAATAAAGGTAAATACGCATGATAGAGATATAGACTTAGAAATTGAACAAGAACAAAGAGTGGCTGGTAATCCCTATGATGGTGTTAGAGTTTGTAGAAGAGAGGTGGATTCATATGAATAAACAAACAGAAGATGAGGACGAAAGTAAGGAATAAAATGAGAAAAAATAAAAATAAGTATTATACTGTTGCTGTTGGAAAGGATACTGCACAAGCTTCTGCTATTACTGGCAGCCCAAATATGGTTGTTGGACTAAACGCAACTAGATATCCTGGAGATGAGTTTTCAAATAGGGAAATATCATTAAACTCCTTTAATGATCCTAGATTTAGTTATCCTCCCTCTGAAGATTTATTGCACGGTTCTATGGCTAGAGCAGGTTACAATGGATCCCATTCTACTGGAGAGAATCTTAATGGAGAATATGTCTTATCAAGAAACGCTTTTAGAGAGATGTTTCTACAAAAAATCCGGGATGAAGCTGGAAGCAAACCTGTTGTTATAAGTACATATTCTAGCACAAAAGTTTCAGATGATTTTATTAATATGGGATTCGAAAGAACCGGCCCCAAGTCTGAGCTTTTTTATAAATATAAAGTTAAGACGGATCCTTATAATCTTGCAGAATCTTTAGACATTCCTGTTGGTGAAGGAAGTGTCGTTTATAATATGGAAGAAGCTGTAAGACTATTCCCCAAGTTAAAAGATAAGTATGGTAGTGTTTTTGTTTCTTCAGAAAATGGATCTGCAGGAGAGAGTGCCTTACAGGTTACCGATCTTGGAGAGTTAGTTAATTTTCCAGACAATCCTCCTTTTGTTATGACTGGATGGGTTAATAAACTAGCCTCTCCAACCTCAATGGTATTAATTGGAAAAGAAAATTCAATTTATCTTGGATTAGCAGATCAGCTAATTGAAGGGGTTAAATATGGCGGAACTATCTATCCTTCGGTTGTTGATCAAAGATTACAAAACCAAATAATGGATAGCACCTTAAGAATCTCAGATGTTATGAGGAAGGATGGATATAGGGGCATTGCTAATATGGATTGGATTATATCTGAAGAAAGACCTGATGAGGCTTTGTTTACAGAGATAAATCCTAGGAGGAACGGTTCTTCAGGCATTTGGTTAGGTAACCTTAATAGATACCTTCCAGAAGATCATCCAAGCATCTACGATTTAGAAATTATCGCTAGCGTCGAGAACAAAGATTGGCCTTCAAATATGACAGATCTTAGCAAGATTACAGATAATAGATCTCATTTCTGGGGCATGAAGTTAGTTAAAGCAAAAGGAAAGGGAATGATAGTAGAAGAAACTGATTCAAATTATAGCGAAAACAGTATTTTTAATGGAATAAATGGCCATAGCAGAAGAAGCATTGTAGGCACACTTCCTTCAGGAACTCTTCTTCCTGGCTATAGAAAAGCTCATAGAATTGGGAGAGTCATAGCAGTTGCCCCCGATAGAGATACAGTAATTAAAGAACTCGAAGAAGGAACCAAAGAGGCCAACCGATCTTATGAGATTATTACATAAATAAAAGTAATCAGGGAAAGATGATATTAATAATAGATAATGAAAGCAGTTTTATCAAATATTTTCAGAAAGATTTAGAAAAGGCCAGCATTAACTTTAAGGTTATAAAAGCCGAAGAAGATATAGATCTCGATAATTTTGAAAACATCCAAGGCATCATATTAACTGGGGGCAGAGGAACTCCATTAGATAGGGATTTAATTAATGATTATAAAGCAATAGATTATTTCAATGTACCTATTATTGGTTTTTGTATCGGACACGAAGCGATTGCAGATCACTTCAGAGGTGAGATAAGCCACTTAGATGAACACCAAGACAAGATGGAAGAGATTCACATATTGGAAAGAGACTCTTTATTGGAAGGGGTTGGAGATAAGATTTTCTTGAGAGAGAAGCACTATGCAAATGTTTCTAAATTACCTGAGGAATTTAAATTATTGGCTAGTTCCAAAGTCTGCCCTATTGAAATAATGAAACATAAACTAAGGCCTATTTACGGATTCCAGTCTCATCCAGAAAGATCTCCGGGAGATGGAGACATCATAATGAATAATTTTTTAAAGATATGTGGAATTGATAAAAGGGTCGAAATAAGTGGGGCTGAAAAGTAGTGCAATATTTTTATACTACTCATTCACTATTTATCCCATCACAACAAGTCATTCTTAATAATAATCTTCCCCTTATTAATCGCTTTCTCTCTATCAATCTACTCATACCTAGAAAAAACATAAAAACCTTCCTTAAGTTACTTTTTTATATCCCATTTTCATTAACAATCTATGAAACCAAAAAAAGAGATGTTAATTCTATATATCTGCATCAGCATGTTTCTCATTGGATCTAGCATCTTTTTAATAACCAAAGAAATCCCAAAGGGAGCAATAACGGGGCTAACTATCACTGAACCAACCCTCAACGAACAAGTCCCTGGAGAAATTATAATAAAGTACAAAGAAGGAGTTAAGGGAAACGGTAATGAAGTTACTATTGATAACAATATTTTTGTTTACGAATATATCGAAAAACCAAATGAGATAGAAAAGATAACAAATGAAAAAGAAATCTATAATCTAAAATTCAACAACGAAGACACAGAAGACCTAGAAGAAATAATCAATAAATACTCAAATCTAAAAGAAGTAGAATATGTAGAGCCAAATTACATTCTCAGGAGTTTTATCCTTCCAAATGATCCAATGCATAGTTCCCAACCAAACCTCCAAAGCATCAATGCTGAAGAAGCCTGGAATTTAACAACAGGAAATAAGGAAATAATAATAGCAATAATAGATACTGGAGTAGATTACAACCATGAAGATCTTTCCTCAAACATCTGGAACAATACAAATGAAGATTGCAATACTGATACAGATTTAGACAACAACACTTACCCGGGAGATTGCAGAGGATATGATTTCGTAGATATAAATACAACTAATTATCTCAATCTGGGATATGTATTAGTCGATGAAGATTATAACATAACAGATAACGATCCAAGTGACAAAGATGGTCATGGAACACACGTTTCAGGAATAGCTTCTGCAACCTCGGACAATGGATTAGGGATTAGCGGAGTTTGTCCAGATTGCTCTATTATGCCTGTTCGCTCAGGATTTAAGATTAAAACAGCATCAGGAAACGCCATAGGAAGCCTAGAAGTTGACGATGCAGTTTCCTCGGTATTCTACGCAGCCGACAATAATGCCACAATAATCTCAATGAGCTTCGGAGGAGGGCACTCTCAAGCATTCAAAGATGCTATAGACTACGCACATAGCAAAGGATCTATATTAGTGGCTGCAGCAGGAAACTCCGGAGCAAATTCCAAACAATATCCTTGCGCTTATGATAATGTAATCTGCGCATCTGCAACAGACCTCAATAATAATCCTGCCAGTTACTCAAATTATGGAGACTGGATAAAACTTGCAACACCAGGATCCTCAATACAAAGCACCCATTTAAATAATTCATACAAATCTCTAACAGGCACTTCAATGTCTGCGCCAGCACTGGCAGGTTCAATAGGCCTTATCAAATCGCTATTTGATAAAACTCAGTCAGAAATTGAGAGCACACTTATAAACTCAGGAAAAGAACTAGATTTTTCAGGAACCTCCATAAGCCTCATAGATTCTTATGCAGCCCTACTATCTTTAGACAACACAAATCCCTTGGTTAACTTAATCTCTCCAGCAAACAGTTCAATAGGACTTATAAATCAAACTTTCTCCTGCAATACAACTGATTGGCAATTAGATAGCTTAACATTGAAGATATGGAACACAACTAACCTATATTATGAAGAATCAAGAAACATATCTGGAACCCACAATCAAGCAGAGTTTAACCTTTCCCTATCCCAAGGAACTTACAATTGGAATTGCATATCAAAGGACCTAAAAAACAATACTGGAATGGATTCAAATTACTCACTAACAGTAAATGTTCCAACAAATATTACAGTTATTTCTATCGCTCCACTAAACAACCATAATCAAAATGCGAGTGAAATAAGTTTCGAATGTTCAACCCATAATCAATTAACAAATAATCTAACTTTAAATTTGTGGAACTCTTCCAACAACCTAGTTTACACAGAAAATAAGAACGACACCTTGTTCAATTATAACTTCGAATACGAAGACAATTACAAATGGAACTGCCTAGCCAATTACAAAAATAACGAATACAAATCAGCCAATTTCTCAGTAACGTATGATAAAACAAATCCAAGTATTGAATTATTAAGTCCAGAAGATTTATCAAATCACACTTTAAATTCCATAGAGTTTAATTATGATTTATCAGAAGAAAATAAAGAGGTTTGCAATTTAATTATTAATAACAACTTAAACCAAACAGAAAATTCTCCAGTAAATGGTAAAAACAAATTCACTCAAGAATTTAGTGAAGGGAATTACACCTGGACAGTCCATTGTACAGATTTAGCAGGGAATACTGGGGCTTCACTAGAAAGAAGTTTTGAGATATTAGCAGATAATTCAAACAACTCTAATAATGACCCTAGTAATAATCCTCCTAGCAGCTCATCAGGAAGTAGCAGCAGTGGCGGAGGATCAGGATCTAGCAGCAGCTCGTCGTCAAGTTCCTCATCAAGCAGTTCATCATCCAATTCGATAAAAACGAACTCCAAGAAAACCTACTTCATCTCAAGAGAGCAACTTTCAAATGGATACCTAAAAGAACTAAAAGAAAAAGACGAAATAAAATTCACTTTCTCAGATAGCAATAATTTTGAACACTCTCTAACAATGAACGAGATAGGAGATAATTATGCAGACCTCATGGTAAAAGAAGAATCAGCAATCTTAGAAATTGGAGATGTTTCAAAACTCAATCTAACAAATGATAAAGCCTATGACCTCCAATTAGAATTAACAAACCTAAAAGAAAACTTAGCAGAGATAAAAATCCAGATGGTAAACGAACCAATAATCAATAGGGGAATAACAGGTTTAGCAGTCGATGAAGAAACTAATATAGAAGACTCTAGAATATTCAAATTCCTCAAATCAGAAACCTATCAAAAATATTCAACATTCATAGTCTTAGCAATAATAGCAACTTTAATAATCACTCTTTACTTCGAAAGAAAATACCTAATAGAATTCATGAAAAAAACTCACCTTTTAGAATATAAAGAGAAATTTAATAAACATATAAGACCAAGGAAGTAAATGAAACCACTAAAGCCATCACATAGAGAAAGGAAAAGATATCTCCTAATAAAAGGAAAAGACGCAAACAAGAATAAAATAGAAAAAACTATTTTGGAATTCATAGGAATCCTAGGTTATGCAAAAGCTTCTCCCCAATTTATATCTATAGAAAAAAACAGGATAATATTAGCGATCAACAGAGAATCTTTAAACGAGATAAAATCCAGTTTTATAACAAGTAATAAGGATATACAAATGATTAAGGTTAGCGGGACTTTGAAGGGAGTTAAAAATAAATGAGATGCCATTTAAGAATCGTAGTAGACGGATTTATTGTTTGGAGAAGGTTTTTAAGTTGAATAATCAATTATCGGGATCTATATGTTCTCTAAAAAATAAATCATTAAAATCTTCTATCTCATGAAGAGGTATATATCCCGGACAATCTTTTTTAATTCCATTACACTCATATTTGCATTTCTTTTCATAATCACTTAGAGGGGTATCCGGATCTACATCTTTGTTATTTGTTGCAATCTTGTGTCCACAAATTAATTGATTTAACTCGCTCATAAATTAAACATGATAAGATATTATTTAAGTTAACGCATCTTTTACAATTCAAGTTTCAACTCATGTGCTCCCAGGGAACATATGTCCCCTTGTTGAATCGATTATTTATAGAGAACTTTGCATAATTGACATTTCCGAAGGAAATCACAGCAAAGTTCTCTCTTAGGGGAGTTTGAAATTGCATTATTTCAAAGTTCTCTATACATAAATTTTAGGAAGCTTTGCTAACCCAAAATTTAATATTTCATTTATATCTAATAGATAGTCTAAGACCTGAGTGAGTAATTTTCGCGTGATCATAATGAAATATTAATAATGTCAAGGGAAAATTGAGGTTAAACTTGTTTTCCTTAATTTTCTAATAAATAGTAACTAGCTTTTGGGGGTAGACATATGTCATGACATTGCACAATACTGTTCAACCCGAAAAACTTAAAAACCCCGTAATACTATAACAATTGAAAGGAGATTAAGAATCTTAATCTAAGGAATAGTTCTTCGATTATTATCTTTAGAGATAGATTAAATAGGGATTAAAAATGGAAATACCAGATATGCAACATCAAGTAATGGGTTATGACAGATCTGCGACAATGTTCTCACCAGATGGACACTTGTTGCAAGTAGAATACGCTGAAAAAACAGTAAGACTTGGAACTGCCAGCATAGGAATCAACTGTTCTGATGGAGTAATCATAGTAGCCGATAAAGGAAAAAAGGACAGCTTAATTATACCAACATCTTCAGAGAAAATATATGAAATAGATGAACACATAATGACAAGTGCTGCAGGGATCATGAGCGATGCAAGAATCCTAATCAACCACTTAAGAGTATTTGCACAGCAACACAGAGTAACCTATGATTCTCCAGTTGATATAGAATCAACAATAAGAGAAGTATCAGACATTCAACAACAATACACTCAAAACCCAGGAGTTAGACCCTTTGGAATAGCACTAATTCTAGCAGGAGTAAACAACAACCAATCAAAACTCTACACTAGCGACATAACTGGAAACTATTTCGAATACAACGCCGTAGCTATTGGAGCAAATGACGATGAAATCAAAGCACAACTAAGAAAAGAATATAAAGAAGAAATCACTGTTGATGAAGCAACAAAACTATCTCTAAAGATTTTCAAGAATGTTTTAGGAGATAAATTCAACATCGAATGTTTCAACGTAGCCGTTATCAAGGACGAAGATCATAAGTTAAAAAAATTAGGTTTAGAAGAGATAAGGAAGTTTGGGTGAATGACAGACACATTAGCAAGATTAAGAAGTGGAAAGATGGTATTTGAAACCATGGTTGATCTAGACTCCGCTATTAAATTAAGAAAAGGCCAAGAAGTTAACATCAACGAGATCGTTAGAGACAACAACGTTTACACAGATCAGAAAAAAGGGCTGAAGGCAGGAAGCTTAGAATTACAGAACGTTTTTGGAACAACAGATTTTAACAAGATTGTAGAAGGGATAGTTAAAAAAGGACAAGTAGAAGTTACTCAAGAATTCAGAGATGAAGCACTAGAAGCAAGAAGAAAACAAGTTGTAGACTTTCTAGTAAGAAATGCGATAAATGCCTCAACATCAAGACCCTTCACACCAGACATGCTAGAACATTCTTTAAAAGAATCTGGAGCCAAAATAGAAAACAAACCAATAGAATCCCAGATTCCTCAGATAATTGAGAAACTAAGATCAATAATCCCGATTAAAATAGAAACCAAAAAGCTAAAAGTAAAAATCCCTGCAATGCACACTGGAAAAGCATATGGGATCGTTAATGAATACAAGGAAAAAGAAGATTGGCAAACTAACGGCGATCTAGAGATAACTTTAAATATACCGGTAGGCATTCAAATGGAATTTTACGATAAATTAAACAGCGTAACACATGGAAGCGCAATTACAGAGGAACTAAGTGAATAAGATGGAGTATTTTGATCTGGAGCCTAATGAGGGACTAATGATCGGAGATGATATTCCCGTATATGTTCTCAAAATTAGAGGTAGTAGGGCAAAGATAGGTATTGATGCACCTAGACACATCCGAGTTTATAGGCCCCCTTGTAAAAATACTAATGAAATGGATGAAGGCACCTATTCACAAGAGGGTAACACCTTATTAAGCTTAATCGACAAAGCCGGGAGTAGTAAATAGAATGTTAATATTATCCAGACATCGAGACGAATCCATAATGATCGGAGATGATATAGTTATTACTGTAATTGACATTAGAGGAGACAAAGTTAGATTAGGAATAGATGCTCCTCAAGAGATTCCAGTTCATAGACAAGAAGTTTATGAGGCTATTCAAAGAGAAGATGCTAGGGTCAACGAGGATAATCCCGATAGTTTAGAAAATAAAACTAATCAAGGTGGAGGTGGGATTGGCTCAGGAAATCAAGCCCCTTATCAATCGCCAATGTTATATTCAAACAATTATTAACAAAAATGAACGAAGAAGAAAACAAAGAAGAAATTATTAACAACGAAACAACAGAAGAATCTGATAATAAATCAAACGAATCAAGTTCTAACAAGGAAAGAAAAATGGTTGTCCCAGGTGAAACCATTGTTCAAGGAGACGATTACCTTCCAGGAGATTTCACGATTAAGAATAAGGATGAAATAGTATCACAAAGATATGGTCTGGCGGAGATAAATGACCGAATTGTTAAAATCATACCAATCTCAGGAGTATTCGAACCAAGAAGAAGCAATAACATCATAGGAAGAATAACAGACATAAACTTTAGTGGATGGTCTGTAGAAATTGGAGGCCCCGTTTCAGCATTCCTACCATTATCAGAGTGCCCGAGATTCATTAACAAAAACAACATAGAAGAATTTGCAACAATTGGAGATGCAATAAATGCAAAAATATGGAGCGTTAAAAGGGGGAGCATAGATCTAACCTTAAAGTCAAGAGGACTTGGTGTTCTAGAGGGGGGAAGATTGATAAAAATAACTTCTCACAAGGTTCCAAGAGTAATTGGCAGAGAAGGAAGCATGATAAATCTAATAAAAGATGAAACACAAACAGAAATAACTGTCGGACAAAACGGATTCATCTGGCTAAATGGATCTGCAGAAGGAGAAAGAAAAGCCGAAGAAGCCATAATGCTAATTGAAACAGAAGCAAGCTCAGAAGGACTAACAGACAAAGTGGAGGATTTTTTGAAAAATGAGTGAACATTCAGGTACTCAATATTGCCCAGTAGGACAAGATTTGGCCGATGGCTATGTTAGGGAACACAGTAGTTCCAGTGATGAATTGACTAACGGATACCGGCTAGTATTAAAAACTGATGATCTTGGGAATATTTATACTGATTTTTACTTTAAAATTAAAGAAGGAGTCCCAACAAGAATAGATAGGGATAATAGATATGAAGGAATGGATCATGCAAATAGCTTCTTTTGTGATATGGCTGAAATTATGAGGGTGCATGGAATTACAGAGATTAGACAGGCGACTAAGATTAAAGAAGGAGAAGAATTCTAAAATGGCTAATTATAAACCACCTTATGGACAACCTTCAACATCTCTTGGAGTAATAGGCAGATCTAAAAGTCCAGACGAACTTCCATCAAATAGGCCTTCAGCTATTAAAGACGGATATCAATTAACATTAAGGGTTGATGAAGAAGAAGTTATTCATACAGATCTTTTTAGAAGGATTAATGATTATAAAGTTAAAGATCTATCACCTAAATCTAAAAGAAGTGAGGAGGATCAAAGATTCTTTGATAGACATATTGCAAGGTTTATGGAAGACGGGGGATTGATATATAAAATAGAATACACTCCAGAAGATTAAAATGACATACAACAAAAATCAAAGATTTTTGAGCATATCATCTTTATCTAGGAGGACAAGAAGATGACATACACAAAAAGACCAGACGGAAGAGAAATGCATGAGCTAAGGCCAATTAGAGCTGAAGTTGGAATAATACCTAATGCAGATGGATCTGCGTTATTTGCTTCAGGAAAAACAGTTGCAATCGCCGCAGTCTATGGTCCAAAAATATTACATCCAGCAAGTATGAGAAATCCAGAAAAAGGAATAATAAGATGCGAGTACAACATGCTTCCTTTCTCAGTATCAGAAAGAGCAAGGCCCGGACCATCAAGAAGAAGCAAAGAAATCAGCAAGGTTACATCAAACGCTTTATCTTCAGTAGTCGATTTATCAAGATTCCCTAATTCAGTAGTCGATGTTCAGATTATGATATTGCAAGCGGATGCTGGAACGAGATGCGCAGGAATCAATGCAGCTTCAATGGCATTAGCTCATGCAGGAATAGTTATGAATGAACTTGTTACCAGTGTTTCAATTGGAAAGATCGACGACAAAATAGTGGCAGATATAACCAAAGAAGAAGAAGATTGGGAAGAAGGTGAAGGCCCAACAGACATTCCATTCACAATGACTTCAAGAAAGAATGATATAGTTCATCTACAATTAGATGGAAACATCCCAACAAGCAGATTCAAAGAATCCATAGATGCTTCAGTAAAAGCCTGCAATAAAATTCTTGATTACCAAATTAGAGCCCTTAAGGGCGAGAAAATAAATGAGAATGAAGGGAAGAAATAATGGAACTACCTAATATCAACAAAAAGAAAATAATCAAACTATTATCAGAAGGAAAAAGAATTGATTCTAGAAATCCTTCAGATTATAGAGAGATAAGCATAGAAACAGATGTTTCAAATAAAGCTGAAGGATCTGCTAGAGTAAGAATTGGAAAGACAGAAGTTATAGTCGGAGTAAAGCTGGATGTAGTTACTCCTTATGCGGATCATCCTGATGAAGGAACTTTAATGGTTGGAATGGAATTCTCTCCTATTTGTGGAGAGAGATATGAAGTTGGACCTCCAAAGATAAATGCAATTGAACTTTCAAGAGTTGTTGATAGGGGAGTTAGAGAAAGCAAATTCATCGATTTCAAGAAACTATGTATTAAGGAAGAAGAAAAAGTCTGGAGCATTATGATAGATGTTTACTGCATTAACGACGATGGAAATGTGATAGATGCTAGCTCACTAGGAGTTGTTGCAGCATTACAACTATCAAAACTACCCATCTATGATGAAGAAAATGATCAGGTAAAATACGGAGAACTTTCAGAAACCCCTATACCATTAACAAAAAACATACCTTTAGCCATGACATTCTACAAGGTGGGAAACAATATCCTTTTCGATCCAACAAGAGACGAAGAAGATGCGAGTGAAGCTAGAATAACAATGGCAATAACCTCTCCAGATAAAGATAAAATAATCAATTCAATGCAAAAAGGCGGAATAACTCCTATAAGCATAGAAGAAATGAACACAATAATAGAAGAAGCTGAAAAAATCTACGATAAGTTATTCCCAGAAGTTGAGAAGATGGTTGAAAATTTAAAATGACAACTACTTTTATAGAAGAAAGTGTAAGTTATAATAGCGTCTCTGAAGCGGTTAGAGAGTCTCTAGGCCTTGAAAGGCAAATTCCTATCACCGATTCACTATTAAGGTATGAAGCAGAAGGGGCTGATTTATTAGCCCTCTTGTTTGAATTAGAGATACCTTCTAATGATTATTTTTCTGCTGGAGCGAACAGCTGGACTGATGAAGGCAGGAGATTTCTTGCAGATGCTGTTTGTTCAAGTCTAAGGGATGGAGAGATTAATCGCGCCTATTCTTTTCTAAAATTAAGGGATTGCAAAGGAGTGAATGAAGTCCTCCAGAATATTACTACTGTGGATCTTTATAATCTAGCAAATTATCATGCTGATTTAAGAGATGAGCCATTACCAAACACTTTATAAACTAATTTTTATCTATCATAATATAAATAATGGTCACTATCTTAGGAAAGGTGACTTGTTAGGAAAACCTAGGTTTTCATACAAGAATGAAACAAGAACTTGAAGAAAAATTCACACGATACGAAATTGCTAGAATACTTGGAGCAAGAAGCTTACAATTAGCAATGGATGCTCCTTTATTACTAAAGCTAACTGAAGAAGAGGAAGCAGAACTAAATTATGATACTCTAAGAATCGCTGAGAAAGAATTCGAAGAAGAAGTTCTTCCCATAACTGTTAAACGACCCCTTCCAAAGAAATCAGAAAAGCAAATTAAGAAGTTAACTGAAGAAGAAGTTAAAGAAAAAATGGAGATTAAAGCTGAAAAAGAAAAGAAAGAGATTGAAAAGCTAGAACAAAAGAAAGAGCAACTTGAAGAAAGAGAAGAAAAAGAAATAGTTGCAGAAGGCGAGATAATGGAGATAGCAAATCCAACTGACGAAGAGGAAATCTCTGATGAGGTAGTTAAAGAGGCTTGATTGTTCTGAATAGTTTTTAGAAAAATTAATGTGATGTGATTTGTGATAAATAATAAGTTATTCCTTGTAATCTAATTGTATTTGGGTTATAACATATCCAGCCATATCTCTTAAAATTGGTTCCTCATCTCTATGTTTAATAACTATTCCATACTCTTTTGAAATAACAGAAAGTTCGGTATTCGGTTGTGGAGTCCATTCATAAAAAGAATAATCATCTCTTGGGATCAATGTCACTTGCATTTGCGCTTCTCTCTTCATTGAATCCCTTTGGAGATAGGCTGACTCTGAAATGAGAACCATGAAAGTCTCTAGGGGGAAGCATTCCGAATCCTTTCCCATCCAGAAAAGAATACAGTCTATCATCAATAGCTCTTTCCAATCCTTCCATTAAATTCGCTCTTTCTGCCATAATCTTTCTGATAATAAATACTATTTAAACTCTTCCATTTTACGGCTTTGTCCGAAGTTATAACTTTCTAGATTTTCTTACACATAAATATCCCCCCCCCCCCCCCCAAAGTGTGGGTTTAAAAAAAGAA
>NZCQ01000075.1 GCA_002688335.1 Candidatus Pacearchaeota archaeon
TAGAAATAATTCTAAGAGGATAATAGCTTCTATTATGGGGTTATTTATTGTGTTTAGTTTTGTTGGAAGTGTTTTTGCAATTACTGGAGAAATCAATAATGCTAGGATGATACTAAGAGTTGATCAGGGAGACATTATTAAAAAACATATACAAGTTAATAATGTCAATGATGTTAGTGTTGATGTTGAGCTATCGGTTATTGGAGATTTAGAGAAGTATATTGATATTAAAGATGAATCTTTTAGGTTGGATCCTGGAGAGGATAAAAGAGCTTATTTTGATATAAAGGCTGCTAAATCTGGGAGCACTGAATCTAAGATTAACATTAAATTTAGTCCTGTTGATGGAGGAAATGGAGTTGGATTAAGTTCTACAATAATTGTTATAGCTAAAGAAAAGGAGGGGTTTTTTGAGAGTCTTTTTAATGGAGATGATGAAGATAAGGATGATGGGGAAGGAGTTAGTTTTGGGAAGAAAGAAGACCCCGGAGTTGTTGATGATAAGCCTGTTGAATCTGGAAATAGCGCATTGGTGATGACCGGAGTTAGTACGGTGATCTTGTTTGTTGTATTACTTGTTTTGGTGCTTTTGGCCGCACATTTTAAGAAAAATAAGAATAAATCAGGATCTTCTAGGAAAAGTAAAATAAAAGAAAGTGTAAGAAAGGATGAATAATTTTCTTATAAGGTCTCTTGTATTTTCTATATTTGTCCTAGTGATTGTTCCAAGCGCTTTTGCTCTTGATGTTGGATATGTTGTTAGAAACCCTTCATTGATTGATTCAAATGATGTTTTGATAAAGAATATTCTTGTTGACAAAGGATATGAGATTAGTTTTTTAGATGATGTTAGTTTTGATTCCAATAATTATGACCTTGTATTCGTTAGCGGAGAGGTAAGCAGCATAGAAGGAGTTTTTGATAATATTAATACTAAGACGTTTTTTTTAAGCAATAGTGCTGCCAAGAGGGCGGGCCTTGGATTTAGTTCTGGGAAGACTACGGACAAGTATGTAGATGTTGATGATATTAGTCAGTTTATTAGTGATGAGTTGAGCTTGGGATTATTGCAGATTTACTCTAATACTGATGATCTTTATTATTTGTCTGGATGTAAGGCTGCTGACTCTGATAGTATAATTACTACTAGGACTAGCAATACAAAATCTATAATTCTCACTGTTGATGAGAACTCTATGTTGATAGATAGTGGATGTACTGATAGAGATAAATCAATAAATGAAAGAAACTTATTTTTTGGATTTGGTGAGGCTAGCAGCTGGAATTCAAATGCTAGAGATCTGTTTGAGAAATCCTTAAGATGGTTAATAAATGGAGGTAGGATTGATGATGATGGAGATGGTTATTACTCTATTGCTTCTGGAGGGGATGATTGTGATGATTCTGATTTTGATATAAATTTGGGAAGTGGTGATAAAGATAAAAATTGTGTTAACGATACGCCCGTCATTGAAAGCTATTCTCCTTCTAGTAATTTAAACATATTTGAGAACGCGGAGCAGGAATTTCAAGTTAGTGTTTCAGATGATAATATTAATGATGTTGTGATTAGTTGGAAGATTAATGGAGGGATTGTTGGGACTGGAAGCAGTTATACGTTCAAGAGAGCTAAGGGAAGTTACATTTTGAAAGTGGAAGTTAGTGATGGATTGCTATCTATAGACAGATCTTGGACAGTTAATGTGAAGGATAGTAGTGCTTTTACTTGTTCTGAAATGAATGGAAATATTTGCAATAGTAACCAAATTTGTGAAGACGATCTAATTAGTGTTAGTAATAGTAATAGTTGTTGCTCTATTAGTTGTTCAGAGAAACCTCCGGAATTTAGTAATATAAATAATTTGTGTGAAGTTGAGGATAATAAAATCGAGATTAAATTTGAAGATGTTGAGGAAGATTATAAGATTGGAGATAAAGTTGATTTAAGGTTAAGGGTTGATAATGATTTAGATAATGAGGAGTTTATTGTTAGAGGTTATTTATATGATCTAACAAAAGATAATGTTGTTGAGAGAATTAAAGATGAGTTTGATATTGAGAAGAATGGATTTGAGATAAGAGACTATGAATTCGATATTGATGGAGATTTGGAGGGGGATAATCAATATTCAGTTTATTTTTATGTAGAAAATGAAGATGCATGCAATAGTAAAGATGTTAGTGTAGATATTGAAAGAGATGAGGTTGATATAATTATTGATAAATTTAATCTTGATAATGATAAAGTTGGTTGTGGGGGGCTCCTTGAAGTTGATAGTAGAGTTAAGAATCTGGGAACCATTGATAATGAAGTTTATATTAAGATCATTAGTTCTAAGTTGAGAATAAATGAAGAAACAGAGAAGTTTGATCTTGAAGAATATGGAAAGGAAGATGAAGAAGGTAGGAAGTTTTTGTTTCAAGTTCCAGAAAATATTGAAAGTGGAGAGTATAAAATAAGAATGGAAGTTGGTTATGATCAAAGGAAAGAATCTATGGAAAAGGGTATTGTTGTTGACTGTAAGAAAAGTAGTGTGATTGAAGAGATTATTGAAACTATTAGAATAAGTAATGATGAACAGGTTAAAGTTGGTGAAACTGGTGAAGAGAGTGTTGGTGAGAATAATTTTAGCGGGATTAAGAAATTCTTTGTTTTTGTTTTAGTGTTAATTGTTGTATCTTCTGTTGGAGTGGTGTGGTGGTTTTTTAGAGGTTGATTAATCTGATTTATCATTTACGTACTTCTCTATACCTGCGTATATTTCATAAAATCTCTCTTGTGCTTCATCTCCATCAATTCCTAAGATTTCTGATATTAATTTATAAGTTAATTCATCCTCCATCCTTTTAAAATCTGGGTTGTCTTGTTCAACTGTTGGAAAAGGAACAGATTCATTTGCCCCTACTATGGGTGCTTTTCCAGATTCCACTATGGTCTCGAGAGCGAATGTTCCTGCCGCATTATGGATTCCTAAAAAGTAAATATCATCAAATGAAATATAGCCTGCTTCAGCAGTGGTTGAATATATTCCCCCGTTTTCTAGACAGATATTAGATAAAAAGTTCCTTGCTCCTTCTCTAATGGTGCTTTCTATTTCTGGATGCATGTTTATTTAGTAATTTATGGTATATTTATGTATTTGTATAAATTAGACAGCCCTAGAATGAATTGTTCTAGTTTGTTTCCATTTATCAGCATCTTGAGAATATCTAAATTCTTTGACTTTCCTCCCAAAAACTAGATCTTGTGGAAGATATGCAAATCTCTTTGCTCTTAGTGTTGGTTTGTTTAGATATGCACTTATTCCAGAGATGTGGGCTCCGCCCATAAATAAGGTTGCATTTCCCTTTAGGTTTAAGTAATTAGATATGAAATCTAGATTTGTTGCGGTGACTAAGTTTCTATAATCTGTAACGGTGCTATAGGCAAGAAGGTCATCCAGGTATGATTCTTCTCTGAAATCTCTAGAATAAAGCTTCCTTTCCTTACCCCCATAATAACTAGAGAGGAGGAAGAAACCTGAAGATAGATGGGCCCCCATCTTTAGAAGATCTCTACGTGAGTAGTTTTTCTTTTCAATAAGGTTTTTGAAAGGCATTGATGTTCCGGCGGCTATTAAGGATAATCCTGTTCCTAGTTGCGCCCACTCAAACAGATCTATAGATTTGGGCAGACTAATGTCTGGAACATAAATGGGAGTTCTATTGTTTTTTTCTCTAACTTGGCCTGCTATACCTCTGAAAAACTTGGCGAATGCAATGTCACTATCAAAAATGGGTCCATCTTCAAAAAATATATGATTTGTCTTATTGACCTCGTCTTGGAATAAATCCTGATGTTCTTCAAAAAATTCAGGAGTGTGAGCAACACCCATTAGTCTCAATCTAAGATTGCCGATTCTTTCATCTAACCTTAGGTAAGGGTATTCTATCTTGAAACCACCATCATCTTCTGGTAATTGATTTGAATATTTCATACTCTTGCTATTTTTTATTGCTTTTTAAAATTATCTCTTGGAGAACTAGAAACATCTCTCTAAATATATATTTTGCAGTAACCACAATATTTATATACTCTTTATTTAGTAAATTTACTATTGTAAAATGACAAACAGAATATTAGCTACGATTATAATCTTTTTATTAGTTATAACAGGATTACTATTATTGGGAGTATGGTTTAATTTCTTTGGAATTGGAGTTGTAGATGGTGAAGGAATTGTGTTTAAGAATGATCAAGCAAGTGGGATTTATCTTGGAGGAAGTTATATCAATGGGGAAGATGGTGAGAGGATAAGAGTTGAAGGAGATTCTATAATTCTTCCAGATGGATTTTATGATAGCAATTATGAGATCGTAGAAGAATATGATGAGACTGAATTGCAGTCGGGAAGCAGGCAAAGCGGCCATGGAGGGGATGAATGTGTTATTGATAGTGATTGTGGAGATGATAGTTATTCTGATGATTTTTGTTATTTTGGAGATGTTTATAGAAATAGTTATGAATATAGTTGTAATAATGGTTTTTGTAGTAGAGATAGAAACAAAGAATTAGTAGATGAATGTAATTTGGGTTGTGATGATGATATGTGTGTTGTTGAGATATGTTTAAATGACATGGATTGTGACACAATTCTTGATTGGGATGAGGATGTTGATGGAAATAATGATTTAAGCAATGATGATACAGATAGGGATGGATTACCTAACTATTTGGATAGTGATGATGATAATGATGGGATTTTGACTAAGAATGAGAATTCTGGAGATAGTGATGGAGACAGCGTTCCTAATTATTTGGAACCTAATAATATTGATTTAGATTTAGATAGCTTTACTAATAATTTAGATAGTGATGATGATGGAGATAGTATTCCAACCAAGAAAGAAGATGTTAATGGTGATGGCAATGTTTTGAATGACGATAGTGATGATGATGGAATCAATAATTATCTTGATGATGATGATGATAACGATAATGTTCTAACAAAGGAAGAAGATAGCAATGGCGATGGAGATCTGGAGAATGATGATAATGATGGAGATAGTTATCCTAATTACTTAGATGGAGATGATGATAATGATGGGATTTTGACTAGGGATGAAGATGCTAATGGGAATAATGATCCTAGAGATGATGATTTAGATAATGATAGTGTTCCTGACTATCTTGAGCCGAATAATTTTGACCTTGATGGGGATGGGTTAATGAATGTGGAAGATGATAATGATGATGGAGATCTGCTTTTGACTATTAATGAGGATCCTAATAATGATAATAATGTGTTGAACGATGATAGTGATAATGATGGTAAGTTGGATTTTTTAGATAATGATGATCAGAGTGTTATTACATGCACTGTTGATCTTGAATGTGGAATTGATGATTTTGTTGGAGATACTTATTGTATAAATGATAATGTTTATCAGAACTATAAGTCATTTATGTGCTTAGATAGCGGGACTTTTGATTCTGTTTGTAGTACAGAGGTAAGCCCTACAATAGTTGAAGGTTGCTCACTTGGATGTTATCAAGGAGCATGTATTACCGAAATCTGTGACAACGGAATTGATGATGATGGTAATGGTTTGGTTGATGGGCTTACAAATGGAGATCCAAATAATGGAAATCAGGGAAGCTTTGGAGGGTTAAATAATATTTATACAATTCCTGGACTTGTGAATCAGGCAGTGATTGATAAGGGATTGCCAATAAATCATGTTCCTAATGTTATTAGAAGAACTGCTGGAAGCTGGGATGCTAATACTCACGCAGATCATGCAACTCTTGACAAGGTCTGTGAGATATTTGGATATGATAATGTTGTAAGTAGTAGTTGTAATTCGGCTCAGGGATCTGGGTGTAATTTCCATAGTCCTGGAAACAATATTATGTATAGGTGGGATGGAAATGCATTCACAACTGTTAGTGCTTGGCCTAAATACGGGAATAGTTGGTTGACTCAGATAACTTGCAGAGATAGTTTACTTGCATGTAATGATGGAGTCGATAATGATAACGATGGGCTAGTTGACATGGCTGATGATGGATGTGATAATCCAAATGATGATTCAGAGATTCCTCACGATCCTATTTGTGAATTGTAGTTGATGTTAATACCCTCATTTGATTCTTCCTGATAAGCTCTTTTAACTGCTTCTGCTATTTTTGGAACAACTGATTTATCTAGTGCATTTGGGATGATCATTTCTTCTGTTGGATTTTCAACATGATAAGCTATTGCCTCTGCAGCTGCTAGTTTCATACTATCAGTTATTTTCTTTGCTCTGATGTCAAGAGCTCCTCTAAATATTCCTGGCAATCCTA
>NZCQ01000076.1 GCA_002688335.1 Candidatus Pacearchaeota archaeon
CTATATGATCTAAATTTTCAAACTCCCCTAAACTAAAGAATCTCGCTTCTGATATCTCACTATTTGGCACTACATCTAATTTATCCACTTCTATAAGGTAAGATTCTCCTTTGGTTAGAGTGTCATCCTCCCTTGGATAATTATAATCAGCTATTTTCTTAATTATCTGTCTGATGTTTAACCCAAGCTCTTCTTTTATTTCCCTTCTGAGTGCTTGTTCTGCGGTCTCGCTACTTTCTACTATCCCTCCAGGAAATGCCCACTTATTTTTATGTAACCCCTCTGAACGTTTGATTAAAAGGAATTTCTCATTGTCTCTAATTATTCCCGTTACAACTTTAGTTATTTTATCTAAACTCTCAAGCTCTTTTAATACTTGGTCTGATGAAATGCTTTTAGTTAATTCTTCTGAATATTGATCCATTTTTTCCGGAAAGAAATCATAAAGCATCGGAGAAGTTATTTTGGTTAATAAATTATAAGATTCTATCTCTTTTGGAGGAGTGCAAAAGAATAATCCAATACTGGGCTTATTTAATGCTAATGCAACATGAAGAGCAAAGGTATCTCCAGATATTATAGAATCGCATGAATCTACCAAGGAAAAGAATTCTAAATCTGTATTGTGAGGATCATTGAAACTTATATTTATGCCTTCAATTTTTAATTTATTGGCAATATCTTCCATATCCTGAACTTCATTTGGACCTCCAAGAAGTAGGATTCTATAATTATCTTTAGAAGCTTTCTTAATAAAATCTATTAAATTTTCTTTATGCCAAACTTTTGAAGGCCATCTAGAAGATGCTCCGATGTGAATTCCAACTAGTCTTTTATTTGATAAATTATGCCCCATAATGAAATCGTCTCCATATTCTCTTTCTTTATCTGACAAATGGAGAATGTTATGTTGTTTGTTATATGGAATTTCTGCTACTCCAAACATAATCTCCTGATAGGTTCTTTCATTTGACTTCTTTGTTTCATCATCGAATAATGTGTTGAGATAGTACTCTGCTCCTAGATTATAAGCCTGTACAAAATCTCCCTCATTATAAAAGCCTAACTTTTTTTCACTGTCCATATCTGCTATTAGAGAAGTTGCTTCATCTTCAATGTCTAAATTAATGGTTAGATCAAACTTTCCTAAAGGCTCTTCTGGAAGGATAATGGTCTTACTTATCTGAGGGGCTAAGTTAACTATGTCTCTGCATTCTTTTTTTGTTATCCAAGTTATCTCAGAATCTGGATACTTTTCCTTAATTCCCACTAAGATTGATAGGCTACGCACAACATCACCCTTTGCACCTAATTTTATTATTGCTATTTTCATGATTAAACTTAAAAACAACTATTAATAAGGTTTATCAATATGAAGGTTTATATTGCTGGAAAATTAAGGAATGATGCGGAGAGAGAATTTCTAGAAAAAATCGCTAAACTTTGCGAAGATCTAGGGTTTAAAACTTTCTTGCCTCATAGAGATGTTGGTTTGGCTAAAGATATAGAAGATGTTGAAAGAATTTTTCAAGGAGATATTATTGAAGGATTTGAGGATATAGATTTAGTTGTTTCTGTACTTGATGGATTGCATGTTGGCGCTGGAACTGCTTGGGAATTGGGTTATGCTTATGCCAAAGGAATTCCTTGTATTGGGATTAAAACTGATGAACCCGTTAGTGAGGCGCTTGAATACTTGAGTGCAATATTAATTGGTAGTATGGATATTGTTGATTCTATTAATAAACTAAAGGAGAAACTGAAAGAATTTAGTAAGTAATTTTATTGCATCTTGATAAAATCATGCAAACTTATGTTTGGCCGAATTACAATTCCATTATCTTTTGGGGCAAATGCTTCTGATAGAGTGAGGTCGCTTTCATAGGGTTTTAAGCCGCCATTTACAAAAGTATAAACTCTATCGGTAAGTTTATCTCCATCCATTTCAATTAATAAAATACCTTCCTTATGAGTTCTTACTTCTAAGATTCCTTGACTAGAGTCAAGCCTATCTTCAGAATGATGTATGTCTACACCATTCTTTTTAACATAAGAAATCTCTGCATGATCCATGCCCAATCCATTGCTACTTGGTGTGCTTGGAAAATCTAAATGATAATTAAAAACAAGTTGAGCAGAATTCGTCGGAACTTGAAAATACATTCTAGGATTTCCTTCTATTTTATTTCCTTCGATCTCAATCTCCCCCTTAGTTAAATTTGGAACTGTAAAAAAACCAGATTCGATCATTTGAAAGGCTAATTTACCATCATAACTTACAGAACTTTCAAATTTCTTAGGCAGTAATTTGAGATTCCTCATCCCAGGCATAATCTCGTTATCCTGATTATAGGGGATTAGTTCTTCACCTATTTCTTCCTCTAAGGCAACTATGGGATTATGAAGATTGCGAGAGTCTATATATCCAGACAATAGTTTGTTAGCCTGATCTCCAACGTCCTCTCTTTTTTGAGCTTCAACAACTAGAGCATAATTAATCCCTTCAATTGTTGTTGTGAGAATGGATGATAATCCTAAATTGGCAAAAATATATCCCCTCCGGGATAATCCTTCTTTGATAGTATCTGGATTAGATTCTTTGTTACGATAGCTCATCATGTCTGGAAATCCCATTTCAGGATTAAGAATATTAATTGAATATTTCCCCCTTTTATTTCTAATTAGAACTCTGTTGTTGACGAAATCTTTAGGATCTTTTGTCGCTAAAACTTCTGGAAGAGTCATGATAGATAATGAAGAAATCCTATTTTTAAATATTATTGTGATTAAATTTTAATCCAAGGTCCTAGTACTCTCCGTTTCAACCTCTCTCCAACCATCATAATAGACTTCTTGCTTTTTTAGGTCTTGAAATGCTTTTTTGTAGATGGCAAGTCTTGCATTGAATAATTGTAATGTCCAATAGGATTCTTTTAATGATCTTGGGTAAAATAACGCGTGAAGAAAACCGTATTTAACTTCATTCCAGAAAGATTTGGTTCTTGGCATTTCAGGAAATAATTTTGTTAGATTTTCATGGCCTTTTATATTTCTTATTTTTTGGTTTTGCCAATCTTCCCAATTGTCTGGGTTTTTAACATAGATTTCTACTTCTGGAAGGTATTTAATCTTATAACCATTTTTCCAAAACAAATAAGGGATAATTGAGTCTTCTGAAGCGTCTAAGGGAAAATCGTTTATTATTGACTTTCTTATTGCAAATAAATAACCCGAACACTCAAAGAATCTTTGCTCTTTTGATAATTTCTTCCTGACCTTGTCTATACCTGAAAATAAAAGATGAGACCAATATCCATATCTTTCTTCCCTGTTATCAATTGGAACTGGTTTTCCAGTTATACAACCGACTTCAGGGTCCTCAAATGCTTTTATAATCTCGGCAACAGTATTTTCTGAAACATGAACATCTCCATCTGTGAAGATAATGATGTCATCTTTGTTCCCAGGGAGTTTTTCTAATAAAAGGTTTAGTGCGTATGACTTTCCATCTCCCGGATCTAAGAAAAATCCCACCCTTTTATCTTTAATATTCTCTTTTATAAATTCCTTAACTTCTAAAAATGGGTCGCAAACAACAATCCTTGCTTCAATATCATCTAACTGTCTTAAAAAAATCTTAACCGCCCTTAAGGTGGCTTTTGGTTCATTATATGAAGTTATTATTATATCTATCATGCTGTTATAATAGTTCAAAAGGGTAATCATCCGGCCTTATGATGACTATTTTATCTCCGTTATTTTCTGCCTCAATTCTCACCTTGCTCTTACCATGCTTACCGATTTCAGATATCTCGATCCTTAGGACCTTAAAGGATTTATCTGCTATCCTGATATCATCTCCTTCCTTTAAATCTCTTGCAACCTTTTTCATAATAGAAATGGAAGAATCGATTTTATAAAGTTTGTTGAAATAGAGAAATATGAAAAATGCTATAATATTGTGTTCAGGAGGATTAGACAGCGTTGTTTGTGCTAATTATATAAAGAAAAAACTTAATTATGATAGATTAATATTCTTGTTTTTTGATTATGGGCAGAGAACGTTAAGTGTTGAGAGAAGATTTAGTAAGAGGTGTGCCAAGAGCTTAAATGGGAATTTTCTTGAGATCAAGATTGATCATTTTGTAGGAAAAGAGTCTTTGATTAATAGTTCTAGAGATCCTAAGAAGATAAAAAGAAGTAATTTAAGAGATAGTAAGAAAGAAAGTGAAAAGTATTATGTTCCTAACAGAAACGGGATTTTTATTAATTATGCTATTTCTTTGACTGAGATTTTGTCTATTAAAGAAAAAAAGATTTTTGATATTTTTGTGGGATTTAATTCTGAAGGAAGTGAAGCGTATCCGGATGCAACTCTTGAATTTGTTGATAAAATGAATGAAGTTATGAAAATTATGAAGTTGAAGGGAATGGTTGTTGCTCCACTTATTAAGAAAGATAAGAATGAGATCGTGAGATTAGGTTTAGATTTGGAGATTGATTTTAGAGACACGTTTAGCTGTTATATTGATAATAAGATTCATTGTGGAGTTTGTTTGGCTTGTAGGCTGAGGCAGGAAGCATTTTATTGGGCGAATGTTGTAGATCCTACTAGTTATAAGGAAAGGATGAGGGATTTTAGGTTGGCAAAATAATAATCTTTAAAAACCTTTTTTAATTTCTATAGGAAAATGGCGAAGATAATATCTGAAACTTCTGGAAAGGAGGTTGAAGTTGAAGATGGAAGTAGTATGAAAATTGTTGAGGAAGAGTTTAATATTCCTTTTGGATGCGAAGATGGGTTATGTGGATCTTGTATTATTGAAGTTGGTGAGGGCATGGAGAATTTAACTGATAAGAACGATAAAGAGAGAGATATGGGGATTGCTGAGAATGAAAGGTTGTCATGTCAATGTTCTATAAAACAAGGTGTTGTTAAGATTAAAGATTGAGTGATTTCACGAACTCAACATTATCTTTATCTTCGAATTTTCCATCGGAAGTTAGAAATTTGCAGTTATGTTTTTTAGCTAATAGATATCCTATACAGTCTGTAAATGATAGTTTTTCTGATTTATATTTAAATTTCATTTTTGCTGCCTGTATTATAATGTGATGATCATATTCTATTACAAACGGTGAGAATTTATTGACATATTCTTCAATTTCCTCTCCCTTCTCAATTTTTAGAAGATAAAAAATGAGCTCCATAATATTGAGATCTGTAATAATCATATGATCATTTATGTAATCTTCAAATTTAGAATTGCCTTTATCAATTTCTATTAAAACGCAAGTGTCAAAAAAATATTTGTTATTCAATTTCTCCCTCATCTATTTCGTCCAATATTTTTTTAACGTCCATCTCAATATTTTTATGTTTTCCCCAAATTGATTTTAAAGGACTTACTTTTTCAAGTTCAAATTTAACTTTTTGATTGGGAATAATCCTTTTACTCTCAACAATATGTTTGGGGATTATGATACCTATAGAACCTCCAATCTTTTTTGTAATTGCTTCTCCTTCCATCTTTAATAAGTTATATTTATTTATTATATGAATATGTTATACCTTTTAAAGTTTGTGTTAATTTGTTGACAGAATAATATTGGGATTATAAATTACATCTTATATCTAACTTTATCATAAAACGTTTTTATTTTTACAGGCATGGACCTAAAAATTGGTTTGACTATTTTTTCTCTTGTGTTGTCCATAACCTCCACAACTTCCCCTGCCATGTAAGTTGGAGATTCATTCCCTATATGATACTTAACTCTTCTGGGCCTTGTTAAATAGTTGACAAACCAAGCTGGGAGGAGGCCATATCTTCTTTCTGTTACGCTTCCCCTCATCATGTTTAATACTAGATTGAGATATGGATTTTTCTTCTTTAACTTGATGTGTTTCCATCGGTCCCAGTAGTTTAGATTCCCTGCAGTGTCGTTATAAGTTTTAATCAATCCATCCTCCCTTGCTTTCTTGTAGAGGGGTGTTCCTTCGAAGAATATCAAATTATTTACAGATAAAAAGTAAGGTTTTGGGATCTTTTGTAATAGCCTTATTGTTTGCATAATATCTTCGTTAGTTTCGTAAGGATTGCACGAGATAATGTCGTACATGACGGTGAGTTTGTCTTTATATTTATTAATAATCTTTGCGCAGTTTAACACATGTTTAGCAGTTATGAATCTATTGTAAACTTCTTTGTTTAACCTATCAGATCCTGACTGAATTCCAATTATTATGTCTGTTAATCCGGCTTCAACTAATAGTCTTATTTTTTCATCACTTACATCTCCAAAGCTCATTGTTGCGGGTTCTGCTAAACATTTCATTCTTATTCCGACTTCTTTTTTATATCTTTTAGAGAACTCTTTTAACCAATCAATCTTCCTAACGGTTATAGTTTCATCCCTAATGTCGATAGTCTGTATAGTGGGAAATCTTGCTTTTATTTTTTTAAAGAAGGAAATTACATAATCTACGCTATGGGTTCTTAATAGGTCTGCTTTGTCTTCGTACAAGGCCCTTAAGATGTTATTGGTGCAGTATGAACATGCTTGAGGGCAGCCCCTTTCTGTCTGGAAGAATAGCATACCGGCGAAATGTCTTTCTTGAAAAGGTATTAATTTTCCTTTTTCTAGGATCCATTGATCTTCTATGTCAAAGTCTGGTTGGGCTAAAACGTCTAAGTCGTTTGGCGGAGCTCTTACTGGGTTTTTATACTCCTTTCCATCCTTCCTAACCCAAAAATTTTTTAGATTAGTTATATCTCCTTTGGCCTCCATAGTATCTGCTAATTCTACCAAAGCCTCTTCTGCCTCCCCTACCGCCATTAAGTCACACATTTGAAAACATTTCTCCGGAAAGAATGTTGGGTGAGGTCCGCCCCAAACCAAGGGAGTGTTGTTTTTTTGAAACAAATCTATTAGTTGTTTTGCTCTTCCGGTAGTAGATTCCATGGAACCAATACCTACAAGTTCACTACCTTTTGCCTTCTTCCAGATCTCTTCTAGCTCTCCTTTAGTGTATCTCCTCATATAATCTTCAACTAAAGGTAAGAATATCATAAGAACCTCATGACCTGCTCTTTCTAGGCATGCTGATAATGTACGCAGACCTTGGTCTGAAGGGAATGTTGAAGTTGAAATTAAACAGACTTTCATTTTATGTTCTCTTTCTGATTTTTACAAGATAGCCATTGTTTTTTTTAAGCTTATCCATAGTTAAGATTTCTGGCATCCTTGAATGCTTTTATCAGTTTATCTGTGAAAACATCCCAGCCAAGATTCTTTTTTACAAATAAAGATGCTTTTTCTGCTTTTTTCTTATAAGTTGGGTAATTGTTGTAAACTTCTTCTATTGATTTTGAAAAGTTGTTAGTTAGAATTCCTAGATCAAATTGCTTTATTACTGATGAGGCTCCGAGGTTTTCTGATACTATTATTGGAGTGCTTGAGCAGATATGTTCGAATGGGGCGAGCCATCCTCCTTGCTGACCAATTGGATAGATCCCCAGATTAGATGCTTTGTATAGGTCTCTTAAATCTTCTCTTGATAAATTTCCAGTGAATAATATATTTTTATCTAATTTGTTTTGATTTATATAATCTTTAATCTGTTTTTCATAATCTTGATCTGCAAATTTTCCTGCAAACACCATTAATAAATCTGGAATTTTATCCCTTAGATTGTTGATTGCTTTAATACTTTCTAATTGATTCTTAACTGGAGTTATCATTCCGCTTTGAACTATTGTGAACTTGTTTTTTAATTTGTATTTCTTAATTGCTTTTTCTGCATTACCTTGAGAAAATAATTCGTGGTTTACTCCATAATAAACTATTCTTGCATTTTTCTTGTACCTAATTTTTGCTCTTTCTTTATTGAAAGAGTCAGCAACACAGATTATGTTCATACTATTTCTTATTATTTCTCTGTCCAAATAATTTCTTAAATTGTTTAGAGTTTTAAGATAGAAACTTGCTTCGGGTTTACTCCAAAGATTTGGGGGTTCGTTTAACATCCAGACAGAAGGCTTTGATTTAGGAAATAAAGACCAAGTAGTAGGGAAATTGTGAAAATTAAGAACTTCGTAATTGTTCATTATTTTACTTAAGTTTTTTCTATATGTCTTAACAAAATTTATAATGTCTTTTGTGTTCTTGAATCCAGGAGGTCTCAAATCTATATTATGTTTAGGGATTATGATCTCAGTATTGATCAATTTGTCTTCAACTTCTTTTGAGGATGAAAGAGCTAATATGTCGTTTTTTATTCCTCTCTTTGTTAGCCAATTAGCAAGCTCTATGATCAATAATTCCGCCCCTCCTAAAAATCTCATTTGAGTATGAATAATCAGAACCTTGGGATTGCTTTTCCTTATTATTTCTTCTGCTAATCTTAGATCTTCATCAGTGTTAACATTCACATAATGCTTTGCTGCATTCATTATTTCCGCTCTTTTACCTTCGTCTATGGCTAATTGGAACAAATCTACCATCTCTCTTTCTCCTCGGTTCATATTAATTGGAGTTCTTGGAATGTAGGAAAGAATTTCATTCTTCATTATGCAGTGTCCGGTTCCCTTGATATTATTTATAGGAAACTTTGGTTTTTCTATAAGTCTAAAAATTCTTCCTTTTTCATCACCCATAACTGAATAGGTTTTTCCGATGCTTGATTTTTCGGATTCAATAATGGTTCCACATAAAACATAACAATCATTTTCTCTAAATTTCTTCTTCATTTCTTTGATTTTTGCATTAACAAGTATTTCATCACCTAACATGAGAAAGAAATCTGAGCTTCCTATAGCTTGTTTTGCAGTTTCCATTGCATGAACCAATCCTTTTTGTTCTTTTTGCTCAACATATGTAACCTTTGTTCCTTTAAAATTATCTCCAACATGTTTGATTATTTCTTCTTTTTTGTATCCTACAACAATTATTATCTCATTGACTTTTGCTTCAATTGCATGATCTAAATTATATTCTATTAAGGGTTTGTGAAATAATTGCAGCAGAGATTTGTTTTTGTCTTTTGTGTGTTCATTTAACCTACTGCCTCTGCCTCCGGCTAGTATAAGTGCTTTCATAAATTTCGGAAAATAGGAATTATTTAAAGAATTTAGATGGTTGATTGGTTGTATTAGGAAATGCTTGTTAGATTAAGATTACTTTACCCTCTCAACCATTATTGGAGCAACTACTTTCTCTTGCATTTGAGGATTGTTTTCTCTTGCCATACTATTTGATTCATCTATTGTCTCTTTTGTTATATTTGATAAATCGTATGCAGGGCAATAAATACACTCTGGGGGAACTTCTTTGTTTCTGATCATATCCCTCATTCTCTTGTATCTTTTAGAATACCAGATTTCCTTTATTGGTTTTTCTATTGCATTTCCTAATGAGGTTCCATGTTGCCAATCTCTATTGTTTGCTTCATTTAGTGAACAGCAAGGAGTTATATCTCCATTAGAGAAAATGAACGGCATTAACAATTCCTTGCAATCGCTCATTGGAGGTCTTTTTTCTAGTTCCTCTGAATCTTTCTTTGCACTGAAGTTTATTGTTATTCCGATTCCAAGCCTTTTTGCCTTTGCCTTAAGATCATTTACATAATTTTCATCTATAGTAACTGCGAAATCTTCTGCCTCTTTAAATGCATGAGTCATTGGAGTAACCAATACCTCTGCTATTTCTGTATCTAATGAATGAACGAAGTCTAGGAAGGTTGAAAGAGAATCTTTGGAATCTTTTGTTATTATGTAATGGAAGCTTAAAATAGGGAATCTTTTTTTCATTTGTTTTTTTAGTGCAACAAATCGCCTTATGTTGTGCATCGCTTTATCGAAGTTTCCTCCGCGCATTACCTTTTCATAAGATTCTTTAGTCCCTCCATAAATTGATATAAATAAAAAGTCCATTCCAGTGTTGATTAATTCTCTTATATGGTCATCATCCTTAAGATCGTTAAAATGGTCGAAGGTTTCTATTAGTGTTCCTTTTGACTTTGCGTAAGATAACATTTTATGGTAATCTTTATTTAGGTAAGAAGTTCCGATTCCAGTAAGGCCAAGCCATTTAGGCATACCAAAGTCGTCGAATATTTTCTTGAAGTTTTGAAAGCTCATGCTTTTTGGAGGCTCTTTCCAATAAGAATTTTCACAACAAACACAAGCATATTGACAAGCAGTTGTTGGTTCTATTTCTAAGAATGGAGGGAATAAGTCAATTCCAAGTTTTGGGAGTAGTTTATTATTTAGAAATGCAGATATTTTCCTATTCCACCAAAATGGATAGACCCAGAAGATCATGTTATATATTTCTCTCCATCGTCCGTCCCAGACATAGTGAGAGGCTAATTTCAATTTATGTGACCAGGGTATTTGCGGCATTTTCTTCTTTTTTTGTATGGAGGCTTATGAAGAAGAGTTTATAAGTTTTATGTAGAATTAACTATAGTTTAGTTTGGGATCTGATGATGAGTGTTAAACTACATAAATGCTTTTAAAGAAAGTCCTTTTGATTTCTAGGCGAGGTAAAAAGAGAATGCCGAAGGTTTTAGTAACAGGGGGGTGTGGATTTTTAGGAAGTCATATCTGTGAACTTTTTAGGAAAAAGAGCTGGGAAGTTGTTGCATTTGATAATCTAACTAAGGACGAGTTTAAGAGAAATGATTATATGAAACCTGAGGCTCGAAATCACAATAGAAAATTATTGGAAGGTATGGGGGTTAGAGTTGTTCAAGGAGACATAAGAAATCAAAGTGAGTTGTTTGAACATTGTAGAGATGTTGATTATATTTGTCATACGGCTGCTCAACCAACCATGACTATGAGTTGGGAGAATCCTGAGTTAGATTTTTCAATTAATGTTATAGGGACTTTTAACTGTTTAGAGGCTGCTAGAAAATTTAATATTCCAATAGTTAGTTGTAATAGTGTGCATTGTTATGGTCCGGATAAGATTAATAGTGAGCTAAGAGAATTTGATTTTAATTGTCCTGATTGTGATTATGGTTTGAGTAGATATGTTAAGGATCCCGTAAGTATAAATGAAGAGGAGCCCTTGTTGCAAGGAACAGTTACACCATTACATGCTTCTAAAATGGCTGCAGAGAATTATGTGAGATGTTATATTGATACTTTTAAAGTTAAGGCTGCTAGTTTTAGATTAACCGGAATTTATGGTCCGAACCAATTTGGAGGGGAGGATCATGGATGGGTTGCGAATTTTGCTATAAGAAATATCCTAGGAATGCCTTTAAGTATATTTGGAACTGGAAAGCAATTAAGAGATGTATTATATGCTAGCGATGTTGCAAATGCTTTTTGGTGCTTTTATGAAAAGCAGATTCCTGGGATTTATAATATTGGTGGAGGAGAGAAGACAATGATAAGCTTAATAGAGTGCATTAAGTTGATTGAGAAAATAACAAATAGAAAATCAAACATAATTTACGGGGAAGGCAGGTTTGGAGATCTGAAATATTATGTTTCTGATATTAGCAAGGCTAAAGAGAAACTAGGATGGGAACCTAAAACTTTACCAGAAGAGGGGATTAGAAACTTAGTTGAGTGGATTAAGAGAAATGAGGAATTGTTTGTTAGACAAGACAATATATAATCTTATAAGTGGAGGGATTTGTTATTTTTTATGAAACTTAAAAAGAAGTTGAAAGTGATTATGATTGCTCATGCATCTCATTCATATTTTGCTAATGAGAATGATGACTTGAAGAAAATTGTGTTGAACGATTGGTATTTTAAGACTGCGAGTCAATTGAAGAAGTATTATCCGGAAATAGCGGTTGAGTGTTGGGCCCCTGAAAGAGTTAATGAGGAGTATGAAGAGTATGTTGAGAATGATATTAAACTTAAATTTTTCCCCACTACCTTCTCTTTAATGTATGCTCTGGATTTTTCTTGGAGTATGTTGAGAGAACTAAAAAAAGAAATTGAAAGAAGTTATAATGAAGATTATGAAATTATTCTTCATTTGCATGAATGTCACAATCTTCATGGACTTGCTATACTTGATTTGTTTAGAAATGAGAAGATTGTAGTTCAACATCATGGAGGGAGTTGGCCATTAAGACATTTAAGAGAATCTAAGTGGAAGAGATGGTTTGCTCCTTTGTTTTGGCTAGCGCAGGTATGGGAAAATCTAGTTATAAGAAATGCGAGAAATTTTTATGCCCTTAGTCAGGATGAAGTTGAATATTTGGAAAATAAGAATTGTGACGTTAAATTCCAGACTATGGGAATTGAAGATGAATACTTTGATTCTATGGATAAAAAGGCTGCTAGAAAGAAACTGGGCTTGAATGAGAGTGAAAAGATAATATTTTTCTTAGGAAGAGTTAGCAGTGTTAAAGGGATTGATTATTTATTGAAGGCGATGAAAGAATTGAAAGATGTTAAGTTAAAAATTGCTGGATATGGAAAGGAAAGAGAGAAGTTTGAAGAATATGTGAAGGAAAATAATCTGGATAATGTTGAATTTTTGGGGGGAGTATTTGGAGTCGAGAAATTATTGTATTTAAGTGCTTGTGATGCACTGGTTTTATCTTCATTGAAAGAAGGAGCTCCTGTTACTGTCATGGAAGCTATGGCTAGAAATAGACCAAGTGTTGTTAGCGAAGTTGGAGGAGTTAAGTTGATGATAAAAGATGGAGAGAACGGAGTTATTATAGAGAAGAGAAATGTGGAAGATATTGTAAGAGGAGTTAGAGAAGTTTTGAATTGGAGAAATAAAGATATACGGAAACATGCTAATATATATAAATGGGAGAAAATTATTGAGAATACTGTTAAGGATTATGTGAAATGAGTGATAAAAAGAACGTTATAATAATTATTGTTGATGCTTTTAGGACGAAGAACACTAGTCTATATGGATATGATAAGGTGACGGATAAAAGCCTTAGCAAAATAGCTGCAGAAAGTTTAGTGTTTAAGGATTTTTTTTCTAGTTCAAACGCTACTGCTCCTAGCCTAACTTCAATATTTACAGGAAAGTATCCTAATAATCATGGAATAGTCCATCAATTTCCATATACAACTGAAGAAGAATTTGCTAAATTAGAAGAAAATAAATTCTGGCTGCCTAGTTTTCTGAAAAGCAAAGGATATGAAACCATTGCAATAGACTGGATTGGGTTGTTCTTTAAAGAAGGATTTGATTATTATGAGGAGAAAGATGATAGAAAGAGCAATATGGAAAAACTTATGGAAATAAATGTAGTTAAAAAATTTCTTCTTGGATTGCCCAATTGGGCGTATAAACTTGGGAAAAGTGTGACTAAAGCTAGAACCTCTGCTAAGTTTAGCCCGGCTGAAGATACTATGGATCTAGGAATAAGGAAGATTAAGGAATCAAAGAAACCATTTTTTCTTTTTATGCATTTTTGGGATACGCATTTTCCATTTCCTACAACACCTTTTGATGGAAGCGGTAAGAATGATATTAATGAATTCTTGAATAAGATTGAGGATAAGAATCAAAAAGAATATTTTAAGAAAAGAGTTACAGATATTGGATTGAACAGTGTGGATGAAATGATTGATAAGTATGATAAGTCCATAGAGATGGTTGATGAACAGATCGGAAAACTTGTTGATTTTTTAAAGAAAGAAAAACTTTGGGATGATACTGTTTTGATTGTTTTAGGAGATCATGGGACGAATTTGATTGATCATAAGGTTTATTTTAGTTCGAGTAGTTTGTTTGATGATACAATTCACGTTCCTTATGTTATGCATCTTCCAGGATACCAAGGAATGAAAGTAGAAGGATTTGCTCAAAATATTGATATTGCTCCAACATTACTGGATTATCTAAGATTTTCTAATGATAGTCAGATGGATGGAGAATCTCTTTTAAAATTAGTTAGAGGGGAGAAAATAAGAGAGAGAGTTTTGTTTTTTGATGGATTAGCAGGAGATATTAAAGGAGTTAGAACAAAAGATAGAAAATTAATAGTTGCTAAAGATAATAATTGTAACTTGTGTAAATCTAACCATCACCAGTGGTTTGAAGAATATGATTTGACAAAAGACTCTGAAGAAAAAGAGAACATATTTAATGGTAATAGTGAATTAATGAAGTTTCTAGATAATCGGCAAGATATAAATAAGGCTAGTGAAATGGCATATCTTCAATATTAATCCAATACTAGGAAAGATTTATAATTTCCTCATTATATATAGTTTTATGAAACAATCGAAAAAAGGAGTTGATAACAAAATTGAGTATGGAACCATTTCCTTGCCCTTACCCTTAATTGATAAGATAAAGAAGAAGATTAAAGGAACAGGTATGCCCTCGGTATCTTCATACGTAAGTTTTGTGTTGAGGCAAGTGTTATCTAGTGATAAATTTGATGAAAAAGAAGTGAGAGAAATAAAGAAAAAATTAAAGGCATTGGGTTATGATTGATAGCATTCTATAATATAAATCTTTATAAACCTATAATTATGTATAATTAAAAATGGTTGAAACTTTTACTAAGGATCGGACAAGGATTTGTGAAGACTTAATGAGGCCAGAGATAAGACCTTTATTGGACTTGCCTTTAGATGAGAAAATTGAAAGATCTAAAGACGTTATGAGAGATGCTATTGAAAGGTATCAGAAAATTGGGTTAGGTTTCAGTGGGGGAACAGATAGCTTGGTTCTATTACATTTGGTATTGCAATTGAAGAAGGACATTCCTTGTGTTTTTGTTGATACGCAACATGAGTTTCCTGAAACGTATGATTTTGTGAGTAAAACAATTGTTGATTGGGATGTTAAGGATTTTCAGAAAGTTAGAGCGCATAGGAAGAGAACCGATGAGTTTAGTCAGAAATTAGGCTATAAGACTCCTGAGTTTGCTGTTGCTTATGACGGATATCATAAGATCGCTCCGCTGATGAAGGCTATTAGAGATAGAGGGTTTGATGCATTTATCGTAGGATTGAGGGGGGTGGAACATGAGGAGAGAGCTAAGGAGATCTTTTTTTCTGCTAGACAAAGTCCTGATCATATGAGGGTTCATCCACTATTATTTTGGAGGCAAGAA
>NZCQ01000077.1 GCA_002688335.1 Candidatus Pacearchaeota archaeon
AGAATGTTTGTCTGCGATCTTCCCCCTAAGTTTTAATGTGTTTCCAGTTTCAATCATTGATTTGGTCAGATATTTGGTCTCTTCTAAAGACATACCCCTTGTGTAAACTGCGGACACGAAGAATGCTATCTCAACTTCTGTTAGAGAATTATTTGCTATATTCCCTATTATTTCTTTTATTTCTTTTTTATCTAATCTCTGCCCGTTTAACTTTTTCTTGATCAATTCTATACTCCTTGGTTTTTTTACTATTTCTACTTCAACTATCTGTTTATTTTCTAAGTTTAGTTTATTGATTATTGTTTCAGATACTGCTATCTCAGTTGGTTTGACTACGCCTTCTATAGTATCTATTATAGAAATAATTTCTTTTTTCTTGCATTTTATTGAAAGTCTGTTTCCGACATGTAAACTTAGCTTCTTTGCAGTATCTTCATGAATCATTGATACTGGCCTCCCTGTATTAAAAGATAGTTTTTTTACTTTTAGTTTCATAATCCAGGGAAACTACGTTTCCCTAGATGCAACCCTTCCTTATTTTGGATTGTTATCTTATTCTTTTCCATCTAAGTAGTTTTCCTCCTTTTTTCAGATATCTGGAAGATAGAGGAGCTAAGATTATTTTTTCTATAAACTTCCAACACTAGAAGGACGTATGAAAGTATTAATGGGCCGAGAATTAATCCGATGATGTTGAAAAAGTATAACCCACCGATCATTCCGATAAGGATTATTGATGGATTAATTTCTGTCCTTCTTGAGACTATTAGGGGCCTTATAATTGCGTCTATCCAATTTATTACTAAAAGTCCATATACTAATAAGATCAATCCAGCAGTTGACCTCCCACTTACAAATAAGTAGACATCAATTGGAATCCAGACCAACCATGGACCAATTATCGGGATTACTCCTATGATCATCGTTAGTATGGACAATAATAATGCGTTCGGAACTCCCAAAATGAAATACCCTATGCCTGCGACCAATCCTTGAACTATTCCAACTAATATCTGACCAACTAATACTGATTTTGTTATTCCGTCGAAATGTTTGAAAAACTTATTTTGTGTTTCTTTTGATAAATGGGAAAGAGATTTAAAATATTCAAAAGCCTTCTTACCATCTCTTAATCCAAAGAAAAATATAATGAACACCACTAAGAACTGGAGTAAAATGTTTGGAAGATTTAATAAAGAATTTCCGAAGGTTGATGCCAACTTTCCGATAAGATTTGAGAGGGAATTGTTAATCGAATTTGTTAAAATAGATGAGGCCTCTGACTTAGATACAAATTCTGGGAGAGTTTGAGCTAATATGTAGGGGATGTCTAATTGTTGTAATGAAATGTAAAAGTTTACTGCTTGGGTTAAGAGAGACCTCAACAATAGAATTGAGAAAATCCCAAATAGGATTAATACTCCAATGGTGACTAATAGAGAAGAGAGAGTTTCACTTTTTATTTTTGATAGCAATATTTTGTATACTGGATAAAAGATATAAGCTAACAGAATCCCATAGATAATTGCGAAGATAATTGGTTTGATGACAAGAAATGCTAGAATAAATAAAGCTAAGATTAAAACATAATTGACTAGCTGTTTAAATCCCTCTTTTTTTCCCATGAATAGTAAAGAGGATAATTGTTTATAAATTCTTTTGATGGGTAAGAAGATTTATAAATTGATTTTTTTATTAATTGTTATGGATTTTTTTATAAAAAAGATATTTGAAGGAAATGTTGATGGTGATGTGCATAATCAGTTTAATAAGTTTAGCAGAGGGGAGTTTAAGAATAGAGCAATGATTGTTGCAAAAAAATCTAAGGATAAGTTTAATCTTAGTACAACCGCTGAATATGCTAGAGGGCTTGTTAGAGCGTTAGCAGATAAGCTTGGAGGGGGCAAAACAGATGTTAAGGGAGTTGTTGTTTCTACGAGAGACTTAACGGGGGAGTTAGATTTCCAAGATAAGAAGCAGTTTATGGGAGTTAAACAGTACATTATTGATAGAGAGATGAGTGGAGAAGAAATACTAGACCTATGTGATAAATTATCTGGATCATTTGTAGGGTTGTCTTTTAGTGTTGGAGATAGTGAATTGAAAATTAAGCCGAAGGCCCCTAAATCAGCTAAGCCGAGTACAAAAGGCGACCAACCGAAGGTTGATTTTTGTAAGCTTAAGACTTTCAATAAGGATGTCGCTGAGGGATTGTTGTTTGATATTCCTTTGGATTTTAAAAAAGTAGAGATAAATCATGAATTTATCATTGATGAGATTGTTATAAGTGATGAGTTGAAAGAGGAAGCTGGAGGAGATTTTTCTAAAATTAAGGATCTTGCTTTAAGAAAAGGTAAGATTGTTAGAAGGATTGTTATTGATGAAGGTGAGGAAGAGGTTAGAGAGAAAGATTTTGAGGCCTAATGGTTATTCTTTCTTGGTGGTGTCCCTAAATATGATATTAAAGGTATATAAAGTCCTATGACTCCCGTAGCTGAAGTAGTAGCGATTATTGGAGATACAGCAAGGGAGACATATTCATTTGTAGGAAGGACTAATCCTGCTGTTGCTGATAATCCCATTAAAAAAATCGATCCCAAAGTTATCCTAATTCCCATCTTTTCAACAATTGTATAATGAGAGCGATGATTGAGTGTTGTTTCTTCAAGATCCTCCATTTTAATAGTTATAGTTTACTTATCAAAATAGGATGTCAAAAGTTTTTAAAATTATCTTTTTTCGATTCTTCTTGTTTCTCCAAATAGATTTCATTATTTTGTAAATCACATATGAACTTGTATCCTAATCTTAGAAAATCTAATCCAAGGATGTTGGGAAAGCTATCGAGTTCTTCTAGATCATCGATTCTTGAGGAAGAAGGTCGGAGAATCTTGACAGGAATTTTCTCAGCGATGGGATCTCCGCCCAGGGACTTGAATATAATCTCAATCTTGTTGTAAGAATAGCTTCGATATTTATCTCCTCCTATCTTGATAATTCCAGAGGGCTCAATAAATGGAATATTTAACATCCTAGAATCGGTATAATTAAGCAAGGTATTTGGACTCCCGGTGTCAACAACAATGAGAACTGAAATCCTTTTGTGAGAAGATTTTAATGTTACTGGAATCTTTAATAATCCTAGATCTTTATCGTAAATAACCCTTATTCTCATCAAAAAATCCGTATTTCTCCCCTTGGCGGAATTCTCTCTATTATTACATCGGATCTATCGATATTTTGTTTTTTTAAGACCTCTAATAATTTTATTCCACTGTCTGCACTTGAAACAATCTTTTTATCTTTGATAGCTATAGCTTTACCCCCAAATTCTTCTTGTATATTTTTAGAATTTCTTGTAAACCATTCTAGATTTTCTTCGGCTTCATTTAACATCTCTAAGTCTGATTTCATAATAATCACAATCCTTTATTCTATAAAAACCTTTATAAAGTGATTTTTTCTTGATATTTCAAGTTATGTTGAGATATAGATCTCAATGAAAGATTTTGATAACAGTTGGTTTTTACTAGCAGGTTCAGAATAGTTAGTTCTATCTGAATTTGATTGTTATTAGAATACTAAGGGAAATAAAAAATGCCAAACAACAAAAATCTTTGATTTTTGAGCTTGTCATTTTTAAAACAAAGGAAATAAAAAATGCCAAAACATGGACATTTAAGACATGGAAGCTTGCAATTTTATCCTCGGAAGAGAGCGAGGAGAGTTTTGCCTAGTGTTAACTGGAAAGATATTGATAAAGAAGGTGTTGGATTGTTAGGGTTTATTGGATATAAAGTGGGAATGGCTAGTTGCTATGTCAAAGACAATAGTAATAGTTCATTAACAAAAGGACAGAGGGTAATTCTTCCTGCTACTATTATCGAATTTCCAGGGATGAAGATTTTTTCCGTTAGATTTTACAAAAATAAAAGAGTTGTGGGCGAAATCTTGAATGATAAGTTAGACAAGGAATTGGCTAAGAAAATAAGGATTCCTAAAGATTATAAGAAGAAAGTTGAAGATTTTAAGGAAGAGTATGATGATATTAAAGTTATTGTTTATTCAACCGTTAAGAAAACAGGGATTAAGAAAAAGCCGGATGTTGTTGAGATTGGTTTGGTTGGAAGCTTGGATGAAAAGAAGAATTTTGTTGTTGAAAATATGGATAAAGAATTGGGAGTTAAGGAATTCTTGGACAGTGTGAAAGAGGGGCTAGTTGATGTTAGAGGAGTTACAAAGGGTAAGGGAACTCAAGGGCCTACGAAAAGATTTGGTTTGAAATTAAAATTTCATAAATCAGAGAAGGGTAGAAGAGGTCCTGGAAGTGGGGGGCCCTGGCATCCTGCTAGGGTAGAATATACTCAACCAATGGCGGGACAGATGGGATATTTTACAAGAGTGGTTTACAATAATAAGATTCTTTTGGTAGGAAGCATTTCTGAGAAAGATATTAATCCCAAGGAAGGATTTAAGAAATATGGAAAAGTAAAGAGCGATTATGCTATTGTTTGTGGGAGCATTCAAGGTCCTTCTAAAAGACAATTGCTAATAACTTCTGCATTAAGGCCTAGTAAAACTCAAATTAAAAAAAATTATGAATTCGTGGAGTTGAGATGAAACTAACAATATTAAATAAGGAAGGCAAGAAGATTAAGGACAGAGAAACAGTTTTATTTGGAGATTCCATAAGAGAAGATATTATTAGAAAGGTTGTTGAGGCTGAGAAGATATGGCAACCTTATGCAAATAAGTTTAGATCTGGAATGGATAGATCTGCTAGTGGTAATGTGGGGCATAGAAGGCATGATTGGAAGTCTGATCGAGGGAGAGGATTGAGTAGAGTTCCAAGAAAAATATTTTCTAGACATGGAACCCAATTCACTTGGGAAGCAGCAATAGTTCCAAATGTTAGGGGAGGTAGGAGAGCTCATCCGCCAAAGGGAAGTGTTAATTTAAAGAAGATAAATAAGAAGGAATGGAAGAAAGCTTTGTTCTCTGCACTTAGTTATGTTAATAATAAAGATTCATTGAAAGATAAATATGATGGTTTGAAGGATAAGGAGATTAAGATTGATGTTCCGATTATTGTTGAAAATGCGTTCTTGAAACTGAAGTCTAAAGATGCGTTGGAAGGACTGAAGAAAATATTAGGTGAATTATATGATATTGGGATCATAAATAAGAAGGTTAGAGCTGGAAAAGGTAAGATTAGGGGTAGAAGATATAAGAAAAACGCAGGATTGTTAATGATTGTTGGAAAGAGTGAAGAAATGGATGTTCAGGGAATTGATATTGTTAAAAGCAATGAATTAACTGTAAGTGATCTTGCTAGTAATGGAGCTAGATTAACTATTTTCAGTGATAAAGCTGTTGAAGAGTTAGAAAGTTTTTACAAAGGAGAAAAAGCTGCTAAGGATAAAGAAGATAAAAAAGAGGACAGGAAAGAAGACAAGAGAAAGGTTAGGAAAGATAAGAAAAATAGTTTGAAGAAAGCCAGAGTGAAGAAAGATGATAAAAGTAAATTAGAGGAAAAGGGAAAATGAGTTTTGATGAACTGATAAGATCTTTTCGAGATTTTTTAGAGTCTGAAAATAGAGCAGATAATGGAAATGTTGAGATTAATGAAAATGTTCCAGGGGTTAGGGAAATATGTGATAGAATAGATGATATTGAAGTAGGATATAAATTTAAGGTTACTGGACTTTTGGGTAATGGTTCAAATAAAGAGACTACTACAGAGGTTGTTTATGATTCCTATCCGGAGTACTTTGACACAATTGTTGTAAGTGTTGGAGATAACAAGCATCCTGTAGGGATGCCAATTGCTAGGCATAGATATTTTATGACTGACAAGGATAGTGGGGGGAATAAAGTAGGTGGTTTTAGGAGTAATTTACCTCAAACTATGTTAAGTTTATCTGAAGATGGAAACGAATCTTCATCCTTAAATAAAATAATGAGAGTATATCAAAATGATTAAAGCGGTAACATCAGAGAAGGCAGTAAG
>NZCQ01000078.1 GCA_002688335.1 Candidatus Pacearchaeota archaeon
GACTAATGTTGGGTTTGATGTATTTTTTGATAAGGCCACTTGCGTGGTTGTTGATGAAAACTTGCAGGCTTTTTTCCCAGACAGTTTTTTAGACCAGAGTTATTGGATTACTAGGGATGAGGTTGTAAGCAGTCAGTTGGATTGTTATAGAGAGGAAGGAGTTAATCTAGACGGAGAAGTTCAACAAACCTGTTGTCCTATTGGATATGCTTGCGGTAATGATAATAGGTGTGAGTTTACTGGGCAGAGTTTTTGTAGTGATTTTAGTGAAGAGGATTGTGATGGTAATGAGGCGGTTGCAAGTTCTGAATTGGACGATCTTTTGAATGATGATTTTGGGTTAGGATGTAGTTATTGGGAGAAGTACGGAGATGTATGTGCAGAGTTTGTTGATTGCCAGTGTGAGTGGAGGGATAGTGAGTGGAGGGATAGTAAGTGTCAGGCTGTTTCTGATCATAAGGTTCAGGATTTGACTGATAATAGTGCTCCAATTCAAAATTGGGATTATAATAGTTTGCCTTCCAATATTAGTGAGTTGTGTAGTGCTGGATCAGATACTCCTCAATCTGGGAAATGTAGTTTTGATTTTAAATATGAAGGAAATTGTAATGATGGGGATGAATTTGTTGTTAGGAGTTGGATAGTTCATTGGGATCAGGGGGATGGAGGGGAAAGTGCGAGGCCTGGATATTGTGAGGATGATAGTGATACTGTAATCTGTGGGAACGTGGTTAAGCTTGGGTTTTTTAGTTTGTGGAATTTGTTGATTGTTGTTCTAGGGTTGGTTGTGTTTTATGGGTTTGTTTTGGGTAGGAAGGGATGATTGAGTGCTCTCGAAATAAATTTTACTAGCGAAATGTTTAAATATTAACAGAATAATGAAAATTTATGAAAAAACTGTATAATTTGCTCGTGGAGGAAATTGAGAGAAGAGATTTGGATAGAAGTTTAACGGATCTTAGTTTTGATCTTCCCGGTACCTGGGATGGAAAATACTCTGTTCTGAATGGAAAATTTGAAAATATCTATTCTGATACAGGTAATCTATTAAGCTATTTGCTAGAAGTTCAATTAGGAGAGGAGTTCAATCATCTTAAGGAAGCACATATAAAAAATGATGCTGGAAGACTTACTCAGTTGTCATTCGAAGAAGATGCCTTGATTGAAGGATTAGTAGTTGGGGTTGGAACTGATAACCCAGATAGTCCAAATGAATGGAATGATAGAAAAAGAATGGATATGGTTTGGTTCACTTTGGATATCGATAAAGTTTATTTTGAAAGAAATTATCAAGAACATGAAGAATATGGATTAGTGTGTTCAGATAATCAAAGAGATTTGATAAAGAAGTTAGGTGAAGAATTTAAATCAGGGGAATCTTGTGGAGATCCTAAAGATCCTAAGACTTGGGAAAATATAAATCTGGAAGGGGTAGTAAGAATGATGGTTGATATTTGGCAAGGACCCAAGATGGATGTTGTTAAAAGAGAGAGTTGAAATAAAAGAGATGGTTGAGTGCTCTCGAACACCACTCTGTTGGTGTTCTTCGCATATTTTTTTGGTAAGTTATAATTATTAATAATCTGTGGGGAGATTAATTATCTGCAGTGTGGGCTTTGTCCCAGGTTATAATTTTCTAGATCTTTTACACATAAATATTTCGCCTAATTCACAATTTTATTCTCTGGTCTTGCAACCCGCCCATCCACCCTTGGGTAAGAATAAAATTGATGGTATGTGTAAAAGAATCGATTCTGGACAAAATCAGGTTTAGAAAATATTTATAAACACATTTTATCTTATTGAGTTATGAGGTGGAAGATATTGTTTTTTTTAGTAGTAGTTTTATCTTTTAATTTTGTATCTGCTGATGTTATTCTTGGAAATGTTTCTCATGAAATCGAAGATGTTTATGGTCCTGGAGATGTTCTTAAAGGATGGATGAATGTAAGCTTTATTGGAGAGAGTTTTGATAGTTTGATTAGGGGATTTGGTGACGAGGTTAAGTTGGGAGATTTCTTTTTGGATAATGGATATGATTGTTCTTCTAGTAGTGAATGTTCTTGTTTTCCTTTAGATTGTAGGGCTAGGTATGATGAAAAAGGAGTTTCTAAGGAGAGCGATTCATTTAGTTTGGGTTTTTTAGATGGCAAGGTTTATGGGGTGAGGATTGTTGGTAATGTTAGTGATATTAATAATTTTGAGTTTAATATTACTAGTAATTCGGGGAATTCATGTTTTAGTCCTTTGATGGTGGATGTTTTTGATGATGGTGATATTGATTTTAGATCTTTAGAGGTTTCAGAAGAGTTGTGTAGTGGTGAGAAACCCTATGGTTGCTATGATGAAGGTGATTTGATTGGGCAGACTCCAATAACCACTAGTGCTTTATGTCAGACAATAAACTTGCCTCCTGCTAGAGGGTTTAAGATTGGAGCGGTGATTAATGGAAGCGGAAATGCTAATTTTGACATGATCCTAAATGTTGTTGGTGGGGGGAGCTGTAGTTTGGGAGTTACTGGGGGAGGAGATAAATCTTGTATAATTATCTTAGATGATTTACTAAGCGATAGTGCTGAAGCAGAGGTTTGTATTTCTGCTGAGGGGGGTAATGTAAATGAATATAAGATCAATTTTGAAGACACAGATACGTGTGGATATACTGAAGATAATGGGAATAGATTTGAACACGATTTTGAGATATATGCAAAACCATTGAAGTTTAAAGGGATTAGCGGAGTTGAAATCAATGAAGATTTGTTTGACGAATCTAATAGTTTGAAAGGTAATGTTGAGAATTATCTGGACTCAAGATTCAATAGTGCTTGTGATCCTGAATGCATAATCCCGATCAGAATTTTGTCAGGGGTTTCTCAGGAGATTAGTTTGAAGGATTTAGTTTTAGAATATAAGGCTAATGGTTTGACGCAGAGCCCTATTAATAGCTTTTATGAGTTGGATAAGATTCCGGCAACGATTAGTTCTGATTTTTTGAAGTTAGATTTAGAGAAAGCAGAGATTTCAGTTTCAGATGATGTTGGAGAAGAAGACTTGGTTTTAAGGATTGGGGATGAGAAAATAGAAGAAACAGTATTGATTAAGGATGTTCCTAGAATCAGAAGCGTTATTCCACAGAAGCCTGCTTTGCACACACCTACTAATTTCATTGTAGTTATGGAAGGATTAGAAGATAATGTTACGTATCATTATTTATGGGATTTTGGTGATGGAAATATCAAGACAAGTTTAGAGAACTCTATTGAGCATACTTACACTAGTAAAGAGGATTATAAATTGATAGTGAATGTTTCTAGTGAATCTGGAGAGGTTAGTAAGAGTTTTGACATTGAGGTTATTAGTCCTTATCTATCTATAAATGAGACAATTAAGCAGTATAGGGATGATTTGAGCAAAGTTGAAGAGAAACTGGGTGGTTTTCCAACCGATGTGAGTGAAGAGATAAATAAGATAAAAGATCTGGATGGATTGAAGTCTAGCATAGATAGGTTGGAGAAAGAGTATCAAGAGACTTTTGAAAGTGAGGAAGAGGAATTGATTAAGATAATGGGCGATTTGGTTTTGTTGGATGTTCCGATAGATATTGGTGAGGGTCAGATAGTGAATCCTTCTAGGTTTGTTCAGAGCGAGGATAGATTGGATATTAATGTTTTGTCAGATAAATTTGATTTGAGTATTAATGAAGATGAAAGTAAGTATTATGAGGCAATTAATCACTGGCTTTTTGATAACATTGATATAGGTTTTGAATATAAGACATATGTTATTTATTATGATGTTGGCAGTGAGGTTTTGTTGTCTAATGTTAAGATGACTTTAAGTCCTTATAGAGATGTTGAAGAAATTTACATGGTTGTTGATGATGATGTTGAGTTTCTTGATGATTATGGTGAGAGGGATTTTGATGGAAGTTTTGGGATAAGATTCTCTGAGATTTTGGAAGGAGAACCTAAGACTATTGAGTTTATTGTTCAGGATTCTGTTGATTTTGTTAACCCTCCTATTTATGTTTCTCCTGAGTTTAGGAATCTTGAATTTAGTTTTGAGCCAGGAGTTTGTAATTATAATAGGGACTGCGAGGAGGGTTTGGGAGAGACTTATAAGAATTGTAGATATGATTGTAAGCCAGTGGGTCTTACTTTGCTTTGGTTGTTGGTTCTTATTGTTGTTGCTCTCATAGTTTATATATTCTTACAGGAAGGGTATAAGAGATATTATGAAAGACATTTATTTAAAAATAACAATCAGTTGTTTAATCTTCTGGCTTTTATGAGGAATGCTGAAAATTCGGGATTGAAAAAGGGCGAGATATTCGGAAAATTGAAGCCTCATGGATGGACTAATGAACAGTTGGAATATGGATGGAAGAAGCTTCATGGTAAGAGAACTGGGATGTGGGAGATACCAATCTTCAAGCCCTTTGAGAAGAAGAAAGTTAAAGAGGAATTGGATAAGAGGAGGGGGGTTGGAGTTGGTAAGGTTGGTAAGGGGATGACTGGAGGGGCAGGGAGTAAGATGATTGCTAAGAATAATGTTAATGCGGATAGAAAAAAGAAGGGATTCTTTAGTAGGCTGAAGTTTTGGAAGAAGAAGTGAGAACTCACATACTCCTTCTGAAGATACATATTTATAAACCACATTTTATTTGTTAGTTTATGGTTATAAAGATCTTAAGAGATTTCACAAAGAGGATGTTTAGTATGTTTTTTACTTCTAAAAAAGAGATTGCTTTGGGTTTTTATGGGCCTCCGAATGCTGGAAAGTGTGTTACACCCGATACAGAAATTGTTTTACATGATGGAAGGATTGTGAGTATTGGAGAGCTCTTTAGAGAATATAGCGAAGAAATTGATTTTAGTGAGGATAAAGAGGTTTATGTTGATATAAGAAAAGATAATTTAATTGTTCCTAGTCTTGATCCGAGAAGTTTGAAGATTGTTCCGAAAAGAGCTTCACATATATATGCGCAAAAATATAATGGAAAAATAATCGAGATAATTACTAGAAGCGGGAGAAAGATTAAAGCTACGCCAAATCATCCGTTATTGCGTGTTTCTGATGAGGGCGTAAAGTTTATTAGATCTGGAGATTTACAAATTGGAAATTGTATTGGAATTACAAAAAGTTTATCCTTAATTTCGTCTCTAACAATCCCCCAGATAACTACGGACGTGAATTTTGAAATTAATGGAAAAATGATTAAGGCAAAATCAAAGTTTCATAATCCAAAATCAATAACTATTCCTTCTTATGTAGATGAAGATTTTGTGAGCTTTGTTGCTTATGTATTGAGTGAGAGTCACCATGGAAGAAATAAGATTATATTTAGTAATACAGATCCTTTAATGTTGTCACATTTTCAATATTTGGCAAAGAAGTTGTTTAATTTGGATTCTATCTTAAGGATTAATAAGAATGTACCTCAAATAGAAGTATATTCAAAAACATTGAATGATTGGTTAAGTGAGAGTGTAAATATGACTCCTCAATTATCTGGAAATAAGGAAATACCCTCTTTGTTAATGGGATTATCTGATAATATCTCATCAGTTTTATTACGGAGACTTTTTGATTGTGAGGGATATGTGCCAAAGACAGTTCGGGAGAGGGGAGCTGAAATAGAATTTTCTAGCAAAAGTAGAAGATTTGTTGAACAAGTACAGATTCTTCTTAATAGATTTGGTATTGTTGGAAAATTTAAGAAGAAAGAGATTAAGGGTCAATATTATTATCGGTTGTTAATAGGCGGAAGTGATAATCATAGATTATTCAGAGATAAAATTGGATTTCAGTTAAAAAAGAAGTCAGATCGACTTGATAATTTATGTGAAGCTGGACTTAAGAGAAATAGATTTTATCTGCCGATAATGAACTTACTTGAAAATATTAGAAAAAAGGAAAATAAAACTCAGGGGGAATTCTATCTTGATAGTAAGCATATATCTCGAATGGTAAGAGATAATCGTATTAGTTATCATCGCCTTGGTGAAATGGCTAGGAAGTCTAATAATGAGGTAATTAAAACACTTGCAGGTTCAGATAATGTTTGGGATGATATAATCTCAGTAACAGAAAAAGATTATGATGGATTTGTTTTTGATTTGACTATTGAAGATAATCATACTTTTATAGTTTCTAATGGAATAATTGCTCACAACACCTCTCTTGCAAATAGGATTTGTAAGGACTGGACTGGAGAAGAGATTGGAAAAGTTAGTAAGGTTGCACATGAGACTAGGAGCGTTCAGTTTAAGGAAGAGGTTGAAATAAAGTATAAAGAAAAGAGTTTGAAGTTTAAACTTGTGGATACTCCTGGAATTGCGACTAAAGTTGATTATGAGGATTTCATGAAACAGAAGATGAAGAAGAAGCAAGCTCAGAGAAGGGCTAAAGAGGCTACACAGGGAATTGTTGAGGCTATAAAATGGCTAGATGATATGGATGCTGTTATTGTAGTTATTGATGCAACGGAGAATCCTTATTCCCAGGTTAATATTACTATTGTGGGTAATTTGGTTGCTAGAGATATTCCTGTTTTAGTTGTTGCTAATAAAGTTGACTTAAAGAAGGCTAATATTAAGAAAGTTGAAGCTGCGTTCCCTGATTATGATGTTGTTGGCATTAGTGCCAAATACGGTAAGAATATGGATGAGTTTTACGAATCTGTATTTAATTTGGCTAAGAAGGCTTGATGAAACATAGCTTTAAAAATATATATTGGTTTGTTATTAAAAAGGTGAAGATGGGTAGAAAAAAGATTAAAGGATTGACATTGCAGTTTATACCTTATAGAGAGATCTCTGGGTTAGATAGTGTTGAGAGGATTAAGAAGTTATTGAAGATAATCTTAGATAATAAGGTTGTGGTTTTGCAGGGAAGGTTGAGAGTTGATGAAGAGTCTAGATTGATCGAGGATACTATGGTTATGATAGACAATGTTAAAGGGTTTAAAGGGATAGAGCTTGAGGTCATAAGTGGGGATAATGAAGGCAGGAGCTTTTTTGAGAGATTCAAGTCTGGAATAGCAAAGATGATTGTTGGGCAGCAAGATGCTATTACTATTATAGGGCCTGCTTCGATAGTGAAAGAAATGAAAAAAGATCCAAGTAAGTTAGAGATTGTAATGAGCTAGACCTTTTTTCAAAACCTCAGTTCTTACGAACTTTCGGCAAACAAGAAAATTTTGTTTCACAAAATGTTTCAGAGCTGCATAAATCTAAAGGTTATATGCAGTGAAAAAAGATCCAAGTAAGTTAGAGATTGTAATGAGCTAGATTATCTACGCCTATTATTTGAGGATCTTCTTCTGTTATTTGATGAGCTTCTATTATCTCTGTGATCTCTTCTATCAGCTCTTCTACTATTGCTATTGTTAGATTTTCTTTTAAAGTCTCCTCTCCTATCGTCTCTATCTCTTCGATTTTCATCTCTTTTATATCTGCCGTTGTTTCTGCTAAATCCTTTATCGTTTCTATTATGGGGGGTTCTTTTGGGATTATTATTGAAATTACTTCTTTTGTTATCTCCCCTCTCTCTGTAATTGTCTCTCTTGTTATCTCTTTGATTGCTTCTATTTTGATCTCTATCTTTATTATCTGATCTTCTTCTATTCCAGTTTCCGCTTTCTCTTTCATGCCTCATACTACCCCTTCTCCTGTTTCTTTCAAATTTCCTTTCAGGCATCCATCTTATTCTAACTCTTTCTATGTAAGGAGGTTTTTCTTGTTTTATTGTAAATTCGTTACTTTCAATTATTGGTTGAAAGTTTTCATAGCCTCTGCTTGATAGGAGATTTATCACTTTTCCTTCTTTACCTGCTCTTGCAGTTCTACCAATTCTGTGAGTGTATTCATTTTTACTTAAGGGAATGTCATAGTTATAAATATGGCTAATTCCTTTTATGTCTAGCCCCCTTGCAGCGACGTCTGTAGCAATTAATATGTGAGTTTTACCTGAATTAAATTGATCAAGAAACCTATTTCTTTTATCTTGAGAATATCCTCCATGAATTGGAACTGCATCTAGGTCCATGAATTTAAAGTTGTTTGCAAGAAAATCTACATTTCTTCTTGTATTACAAAATATCATTACTAATTTTGATTTTTCATTTTCTAGGAGATGTTTAAGTAAAGAGAATTTTAAGTTATCATCTATATCATAGTAAACTTGTTCAAGTTTTTTTGGATCTACATGAGGTTTAGCAGATATCTCAAGGGGGTTTTTCATGTATTTGTTTGATAATCTGGATACGTCTTGAGAAATTGTTGCTGAAAATAATAGTGTTTGTCTTTTGTTAGGGCAGTTGCTGATTATTTTTTCAACATCTTCTATAAACCCCATATCAAACATTTTGTCTGCTTCATCTAGAACTAAAGTATTTACTTTTGATAGATCTATAGAGTTTCTTTCTAAATGATCTAATACTCTTCCAGGTGTTGCGACAACTATCTCTGTATTTGGAAGCATTTTAACTTGATTGTAGATAGATACACCTCCATATACCGATAAGATGTTTAAATCCTTATATTTTGAAAAGTCTGAGAGTTCTTTTGTTATTTGTTCAGCTAATTCTCTTGTAGGTGTTAAGACAAGTCCTTGGATTCCGAAACCCTTCTCAACATTTTTTATTAATCCTGCTGAGAATGCTAGCGTTTTTCCTGATCCTGTTGAGGCTCCGGCTATGATATCTTTCCCTTCCAATATCGAGGGGATTGATTTTTCTTGGATTTCTGATGGATTTTCGAAACCACGATCTTCAATCGCCTTACATAAAGGATTGTTTTCTCCTAATAGTTTTTCAAATGTTTCTGTCATATTCAGTTTTAATTAAAACACCTTGATCAACAAGGTCAAGAAATAGCTTTGTATTTCTCTAACATTATTACTTATTGTAATTTTAATCTAATATTATTTAGAAAGTCGGTTTATAAATCTACTGGTTTACAGGGCTTCATCCCAAATAAAATCTCATAACAATTCTAGCTAATTTTCTCAAAATTAGAATTCTATTGTTAATTTCAGCAGGCTTTGCCAAGCTGAAA
>NZCQ01000079.1 GCA_002688335.1 Candidatus Pacearchaeota archaeon
GATCAGAGAATAAAATTGTGAATTGGGTGGGATATTTATGTGTAAGAAAATCTAGAAAGTTATAACTTCGGACAAAGCCCATTATTTCTTAGCAATTTTCCACATTGCATTAAAATAATGATTAAATCCTTTTACGGCCTCAACAGATTCGATCAAAAAAGCAGTGGGATATTTATGCTCCCAGACAATTATAAACAATTTATTTTTATAGATAAATATTTGCATATTGAATATAAATTGTTGAGGCAAATACCTAATATCTGCCGTGTGATGTGTAGACTTTTCCAATTTCCCTCTAATTCCATAATTACCTAACATTTTTACATTAATCTTTCTTTTACTCCTTTCTTTATGAAATTTATAAAAAAATTCCCGCAACCCCGGATAATCTCCGCCGTAATTTGCATTAATAACCTGATAGCCTTCGCCCCCCTTCAACTCATCTATTATTCCCCTGATATAATTTGTTATTGCAGTAAATCCTTCATAAACAACTGCATAGGGTTTCTTTCCGCCCCTCTGTTCTCTTTCCAATTCAGGAATTAGCTTCCTAACCCTTTCCCTCCTTATCAGCATTTCCTTCTCCTTGTCATCCATAAAATCTAAGATCCTCTTTGGATCAAGAGCAGAGAAATGTTTAGTCTTTCCCTTAGTCGAATGTCCAACCAGTCCTTTCTTAATTAGTCTATCCAATATCTTATACACCTTAGACGAAGAAACTTCCGCCTCCTTAGAAAGAGGGCCAGTAGTACTTTCTCCTATCTTCAATAAGCTCAAATAAACTCTAGTCTCCCCTTCAGTCAATCCGATATCCTGCAGTAATTTAGTATCCATAATAAATCTTCCAAAACATCTTATTTAAACTTTTCCAATCACGACCCCCCAGGGTAGAAATAATATTTATAAGCCAAATTTTTCGCCTTATTTTAGACAAAATGAAAACAAAAAACATATTAATAATAGTAATATTAATCATAGCGATAGCATTCCTATTTTCCTACAACCCAACAACAACTGGCAGAGCAATAAAAGAAGATACTGTGAAAATAGCACACCTTCCAGTTACACATGGACTTCCATTATATATGGCATTTGAAAATGGTTGGTTTGAAGAAGCAGGAATAAATGTAGAAATAATTAAATTTGAATCTCCAAATCAGATTATTGACGCATTATTACAAAATAATATTGATTTCGCCTCAGGGGCTGCAAACGGCATTGTTGGAATTGTAAACCATAAAAATCCAGGAAAAATTCAAATTATAGCAATAACTGGTGGAAGTCTTGAAATACCTAGTGAAAACTTCGTTATTCCCAAAGAAAAAGACTATAAAACAATTCAAGATCTAAAAGGAAAGAAAATTGGAATTCTTGCAGGAACAATTCAATGGCAAACTATTATTAAGGAAATCTTAGAGGTAAATGGGCTATCCCTCGATGATGTTACTATAATTGAACTCGCTCCATCAATACAAGTTCCAACACTAGCCTCAAAACAGATTGATGCACTATTAGCATTAGAACCGATATCTACTGTTACATTAGAAAAAGCAGATGCAAAAATAATGATCGCGGCCCCAGTATCAAAATATATCTCAAATCCATTTTTTGGAGGGGCAGATATTGTTAGAACGAAATTCGCTAAAGAAAATCCAGAAACGACAAAAAAAGTAGTAGAAATCTTCGAAAGAGCACATAAAGAGATACGTGAAAATCCAGAGGATTCCAAGAAATATCTAAAGGGGCATACCGCTCTTGATGACAACACCATAAGAAAAACGCCAATCCTAATATTTAGAACACACAACCAACTTTCCTCAGATGACATAAAAGCAGTCCAAGATTTCTACAATATTTTCACAAAACACGGAGTTGTAGATGGGAAAATAGATTTTGAGAAAATTCTTTACAATCCTTCTAATTAAATTAATCAATTAAAATGGAACCAATAGTTATCAATAAGTTAGATAAATCATTCAAAAAAACAAAGATTATATCAAATCTAAATCTAACCATACCAAAAGAGAAGATCATTGCCTTCTTTGGTCCGAATGGATGCGGGAAATCAACCTTTATGAATATCCTATCAAAAATAATAAAGAAAGATTCTGGTACAATAGAAAATTTTAATTACGAAAAAGATGATATTGAATATGTTTTCCAAAATTTCCATGAATCATTATTCCCATGGAGAACAAATAAAGAAAACCTTGCATTTCCATTACAAATTAACAAATCAACTAACATTAACCAACATATCTCAAATATTTACAATAAATATAATTTTGATATCGATCTTAATTTATATCCTTATGAGTTAAGTGGTGGGCAAAAACAATTTCTAGCATTTTTAAGAGCAATTATAACAAATCCCAAACTACTATTATTAGATGAACCTTTTTCAGCTCTAGATTACGAAAACTCTTTTTTACTAAGTGACAAACTGCAAGAATATTATCTTTCAAATAAACCCACGATTCTAATAGTTACACATAATATTGAAGAAGCAGTCTATCTTGCTGACCAAATAGTTGTATTATCAAAGAAGCCAACAAAGGTCTTAGCAAAAATAAAAAATCCCCTACCATATCCAAGAACATTAGATACTCTAAGATCAGAGGAATTTCATAATATAAAAAATGATGTTCTAAGAATTTTTCAATCAGAGGTCAAATTATGAAAAAGATTACCTTAATTGGCCCAATTGTATTCATTATCCTCTGGGCAATAATAAGTAAACTAAATATTATAGACAGTTTTTTCCTTTCTAATCCAGTTGAAACATTTGAAACATTATTCTTATTAATAAAATCAGGGGAAATTATTCCGGATATAATTGCGACACTATCAAGAACTCTAAAAGCATTTATTATTGCAGCAATAATTGGAGTGCCCTTGGGATTATTTTTAGGAGAATCTGATAAAATATATGAAAGCTTTGAATTTGTAATAGACTTTTTCCGTTCAACTCCTGCAACTGCACTTTTCCCGCTGTTTTTATTAGTCTTTGGAATAGATGATAGCTCAAAAATAGCTGTGGCAGCTTTCGGAGCCTCATTAATAATAATCTTTAGCACAGCTTATGGAGTCATGAATGCTAAAAAGTCCAGAATTTTGGCTGCAAAAATAATGGGAGCAAATAAATGGCAAAGATTCAAACATGTGATTTTTTGGGAAAGTCTACCAGAAACCGTAATTGGATTAAGACACGCCATTAGTATGTCATTAATAATAATTATTGTTACCGAAATGTTTATTGGAACAAATGTTGGATTAGGACATAGGATTATAGATTCTCAATACATATACAGTATTGATAGTATGTACGCGGCCATCATAGTAACAGGGATATTGGGCTATCTACTCAACTACTCACTATTATTCTTAGAAAGAATGTACGTTCATTGGGCTGGCAAATAGACCCCCTTTCTACAAACTACCTCAAGACCCTAAACAACATTTCTAGCCAACCCACTATCACTTCCCAAAACCAAAAACAAACTCATAACTTCTTTTCCATATCCTCTAGGATAAACAATCATCTCCACCTTCAATCGCTTACATAAGCCAATATTCTGCCTCAATCTAGCTAAAACCCTAGCCTTCTCAACACAACTCAATTTCTTAATCTCGCCAACATCAACACCAATCTTAATTCCATTTTTCTTAGCTAACCTAGCCATAATTTCATTCAATCCAGAATTTCTTTGCTTCAAAAAGTCTCTTCTATCAAACTCCAATCCAACAATCACATCAACATCTCCATTTTCAACAACTTTCCTATTAAAAGCATCATCTCCAGCAAGAACAACAACCTCTTCATTAGCATCTTTCAACTTCTTAATTTCCCTTCTAAGCTCATTCAAATTATTTGTTTTTATCATAAAGACAAGAAAAATCACGACTATAAAAAAGTTTATAAACTCCCACATCCGAGAAAAGACATAGAGAATATGGCTATTTTTGATAGAACAAGACAATACGATAGAGATGAAGCACTAAATTTAGTCGAAGATATAAAATCCAACGGTCTCGCGAGTGAATACACTGAGGTTTTTTATTGTCTCTCAGATCTTGCACACCAAGAAGAACCTGAAGCATTTAGATCAGTTGTAGAATCAATAGTAGAAGCCGAATCGCAAGGAAAAAAAGATAGCATTCCAGATGGAACAAGATTAGTAACATTGCTTGGATTAAACGATCTTTGCATCCAAATAGATGAAGGCAGAATCCTAATAGGATTTCCTACGCTTCAACCAGAAAACCCTGGAAAAACATATTCCACATTTCTAAGTCTTTATCAGGGAGAAATAGATAAATTTCTAAGGCACAAGTAATCTTAACAATGGTAAGTAATTTCTGGCCTCTCAAAATTAACATCAATCCAACAAATTATTAAATACTAACATAACAACATTAAGCAATGAAAATAATAGTGGGATCAACAAATCCAATAAAAATCGAGGCAGTCAAAGAAACCATTATAGACTATCCATTCTTAAGGGATGCAGAAGTCCATTCCTACAACGCTAATTCAGGAGTCTCTAATCAACCAATAACACAAGACGAAACAATTAAAGGTGCAATGAACAGAGCAGAGTTATCATTCAGAGATTGTAATTACAGCGTAGGATTAGAATCTGGATTGATGAAAGTTTCATACACAATAACAGGATACTTAGAATTTAGTGCGTGCTCTGTATTTGATGGGATGGAACACCACATAGGACTTTCACAAGCCTTTGAGTTTCCAAAACAAGTAACAAGATTAATAATAGAAGAAAGACTAGATGCCAATGAAGCAGCACATAAAACAGGATTGACAAAAGATAAAAAACTAGGAAGCTCTAGCGGACTATTAGGATTACTAACTAAAGGCAAGATAACCAGAAAAGATTACACAAAACAGGCTATTCAAATGGCGCTAATACAAATAGAAAATCCAGAACTGTATTAACCAATAATGCTCCCAACAAAATGCCCCTCATTAAGCAAGTTATTTAACTCCTTCACCGAACCCAAAATAAAAGTTCTTATTTTATACTTCTTAATTATCTTAGCAGCAGTCTGATCCAAAACAAAATGCTGACCTGGATGAAACTCAATCTTCCTAGCCATCTTCAAGAAATCTTTATGATTTATCTCCGCTATAAACTTAGCACTTCTAAACTTTCTTGGATTCTTATCATACAATCCATCAACATTAGTCATATTAATAAAATCAGAATGCAAAAATCTAGCTAGCTTAGCAGATGTCGAATCAGAGGTCTGATCTCCAGCATATCTCAATGCCCCGCAAAACACAACATTATTTTTCTCCAAAGATTCCTTAACACCTTTCATATCTTTAGGGATCTTCTTATTACTATTCTTTCCAAAAAAATAAGTCATAAATCTAGCATTAAGCTTCGTAGCAGAAATCCCCAAAAAAGATTGCAGATACCTCTTCCTACTTATCTTTTGATTCTCAAGTCCATTAATATAATTCCTCGCTGTTTTCCCTCCCCCACAAACAATAACAAACTTATACTTCCCAACATTCTTCAGAATAACTTTCTTAAAACTTTCCAAGAACTCAACATCAATCTTATCAGGAATAATCAAACTCCCTCCCAAACTAACAACAATCACTTTTTTCATTCATTTATAAATGAAATTTAATATATAAATCTTTCAAAAGAAAAAGAAAAAATTATATTAATAAGTATCCCTTAATAAAAACGTGAAAAATCGCCACTATTCCCCAATCTATGTCGCAGAATCGTTATTAAAAGGAACAATTGACAAAATAATCGATGAACTAGGTGGATCTCCTGATTATTCATATAATCCAGATCTTAATCCTCCAGCCTTATCTTTCACACTCAGAGACATAACTCACACCATGTTTCTCAAACAAGAACCTAGCGGGGAATTTATCCTAGAAGAAGAAATCACAAATAACGAAGGAGAAAATTTATTCTATGATACAACAACAATTAGTCCAAAAAGAAACAGATCTGGAGAAATATCTGAGAGATTCAGAGATCAATTTATTACTAACAGAATAAGAAACTTTAAAAATGCTGCAAGAAACTCAAACAGTGAATAACCTATTATCTTTAACCCTATAAATCTTTAATCCAGCTCCACAATCCAACCATCCATGAGCATAATTCAAGGCCCCATAAGCATTAACTAAATCTCCTTTCTCTTTAAAATGCAAGGCATCAGATAAATAACATTCAGCCATTTTAAAAATCTCCCCAGCTTCCTTTTCCTTTCCCTTAACAACAACTTTCCTAGCCATCTCAAGAGCCTTACTACTTAAACCATAATACCTATCAATTAATTTTTTTGTTATTCTGTTTTTCATACTACAACTAACATCATTCACTTTAAATATATTCTCCAAAAGCCATTTACAAAAATAAAGATTTAATCCAATTCATCAGAAAACTAGGAATAAAAAAACAGCATCACAAAAACCCCTTTACCTAACCCTTAATTAAACTATCTAAATCATTTAAAAAAGAAAAAAACAATATAATAAAAAGGGGATTGGGAGAATTTATTCTCCCTCCTTATTTCCCTTCAATCAAAGAATAAGGAGAACTCTTTGTGATTATAAATCTTGATCCAACATATTTAGAAATCACCGCACTAACCATTAGATCTCCAATCGCCGCCTTCAACAACCCTCCAACAACAGGAACCTTAGCTTGATTTGCAAAATGATTAACAATCTCTTCTATTTCTCCTTCATCCAAAACAACTCTAGTAACCTTCGTCTCATTTCTTACTTTAACAACTACATTCCTCCCAGGCCCTGGACATTCAATCAATTGAACAGCCATATCTTTTATCAAAGGAGTTATCTTTGACATCACATTAGCATTATCTAATTCTCTAAATCCTACTTTATTTTGCACAGGAACATGTTTACTTTTAATAACCTCGTTTGAAACAGGTCTCGTATTATCAATAATCTTTTTAGCAGGTTTCCTAATCGAGCTCACCTCAAAAAATTTCTCTCCAACATCTTTATGAAGAGAGTCTCTTTCTTCCCTCAAGTATTTCCTCTTAATTTTCTCAGATTTTATCAAGCCCTTCAATCTATCACTTTCAGCAGAATTAATCAACAACTCCTTAGTAAACAATCTAAGAAATACAATCCTATCACCATGACTTAATTGCTTTAAACCCATCTTTACCTAATTAAAATTACCGCCTAGGAACCGGCCTCTTAAACCCTCTAGACAAATCATGTCTAACAGGCATAGCATGCCTATTCCTAATCTTCTCCTCCATCATCATAATGCCCTTACTAATCGTCTTATTCTGATCCAACAAAGAATCTAATTTATCCAAAAACTCTTTATCAACTCCTCCAGGTTTACCATTACCTTCTGCAAAACTCTTAGCAGATATCTCAAATAACTGCAACAACTTAGAAACATTTCCAGATAAATCCTCAAACTTAACAGAAAGATTAGTCAAAACTTTCTGCAAATTAATAAAATTATCAATCAATGCTTCTTGAACATCCACCTTACTTTTTTTACTTGTCTTACCAGCCATCATCACACTCAATCTATAGAAGAAATAATAATTTATAAACATTGAGGTTTTGGTAAACTAATGGTCTCGATGATCCAAGCAATAATCTTAAGTTTAGTTCAAGGAATAACTGAATGGTTCCCCATAAGTAGTTCCGGTCATCTAGCCCTAGCTCAACAATTCCTAGGATTCCAAAACCTAGGATTCGATGTATATTTACATTTTGCAAGCGTTCTAGCAGTAGTCATCTTATTTAGAAAAGATATCGCAAAACTAACATTCCTAAACAAAGAAAATGCAATTTACCTAACAAAAATACTAATCGCTATAATCCCTGTAGGAATCATTGGAATTCTTTACAAAGAACACGTCAGATATGCTTTCTCAAATTCCCTATTCATAGGAATCTTCTTCATCATTTTTGGAATATTCATTTATGCAACAAAATTCGCTAGAGAAACTAAAGCAAGGCCTTCAAAGTTCGATGCCCTGATTATTGGAATATCACAAACACTGGCATTATTCCCAGGAATTTCCAGATCTGGAATGACCATGGGATCAGGACTAGCACTAGGATTAAAAAAAGACCAAGCCATTAAATTCTCATTCCTAACCGCAATCCCAATAATAATAGGAGCAACACTAGTAGAAACAAAAGAAATCGTAGCAACAAACATCCCTTGGTTCATTCTCTTAACATCTTTCACAATAACCTTATTAACAAGCTTACTAACAATAAAATTCCTAATTAAAATAGTAAAATCGGATAAATTCTATTTATTCGGGATTTACAATATCGTCCTAGGACTAATGGTTTTGATTTATTCGATAGTTTAAAAATTATTTAACAGCAACAAAACCCTCATAAATATCGCCATCTAAGATATGTTTCGTAACTTCCCTAAATCCCGTTTCTTTCAACAAAGGTAACAATTCATCTTCCAATAACAAATAACCTTGGGAAGGATAATCTACAACTTCTTTAGTATCTAGATTTCTTGTTGAAAGAGTCCAATTTCTAATCCTCCGATCCTTGTCGTTATTAAACGAACAGGTAACATACAATCTTTCCCCATTTAATTTAACCTCTCCAACTTCTTCAACATCACAATTCTGAACCTCTGGCTGTTTATCTACAAACAACATTCCACCTTCATTAAGAACACGGTAAAATTGCCCCAGAGCCATTAGTATCTGGTTTTTAGATTCACTTAAATCTGGATCAGCTCTACCCCAAGATACTGCATAAGGAAGTGAGTTTCCAGTACAAAGTAAGGCATCAAATGAATCTGAACCAACTGTATCACCTAATTGTTGCCAAGGTACGACACTATAACCTATAGATTGAAATGAAAAGATATAAGCGGGAGCTCCTTCAAGATCTGCGTTCCTCATTGCTTTTTCAAGCATTCCAGGGCTTCCATCCAAATATAATACTTGATAACCCCTATTTGATAAATCAATAGCAGGAAATCCAAAGCCTCCCGCCACATCTAATAACATATTTTCTTCTGTAATTCCGTTACTTCTTAACAATCCTTCCAAACTATCCAAATAGCTATCTCTATCTCTAAGTTTTCCAGAGGCAGCATCCCATAATTCGGCTAATTCCATATCAAAATCTAATTGACTTACCATAAAAAATTATAATTAAAACCATTTTTAAAACTTACCATCTTTCAAGAAAACCATACAAAACCCTTAAAAAGTTTAACTCCCTATAAAATTATGAGAAAAAATTTCAGCTATGATAAATTAGGAGATTCTCTTATTGTATCAAACAGACAAGAAGGAGACATTATAGAAAATAATCATGAAATTGGAGATATGATTTTTAGTATGACTAGGGAAGGAAAAATTGCAAGTTTAGAAATCAGAGAAATCAGCTCCTTATTTGAATCTTGTGATGTAAATCCTGAAATTGTTAACCAAATAAAAGACGCTAAAATCTCAATAATCGACAGAAGTGACACAGTAATCTTAATTCTCCAGATTCAATTTTCGGAAAACAATCTCATTTTAACTAAAAATATTCCTATTGTGCTGCCTTTGTTCGATCAGATTCATGATCTCTAAGAAAGGCTTCCTTAACTTTACTAAAATTCCTTTTAGCATGATAACCATTTATTAATATGGGTGTCTTTCCAAAAGTAATTGCATAAACTAAATACCCAAAATCAAGTTCATAGTAGAAATCATAACTTATCTCCTTATTTTTATGTTGCCTTTTATTGATTAACTTTACCTTTTCAAAGTTCCTGAAGTTTTCTTTCAGCATCTCTACATCCGTTCTTTTTTCATCTAAAGAATAATAAAAATGATCTGTTTTGACTAAATCGTCAAATGAGAATCTTCTCAATTTTTCTATAATCTCAGAAATATCTTCATCCCTATAGTAAACCTCTTTTATTTCATCTTGCATAACTCAAATGGGTCTGGAGGGAATTGAACCCTCAACAACGGTTCTGGAGACCGGTATGATAAACCATTTCACCACAGACCCTTCAAGAAACCAAATAAACAACACTTTAAAATCTTTCTAAACACTGAACTTTTGCGTTTTCATTCTGGACTTTGGGAGTTTACAAGGGGATTCAACAAAAGTTCAGGCAGGAAACTTTTGCAGCAAATTAA
>NZCQ01000080.1 GCA_002688335.1 Candidatus Pacearchaeota archaeon
AGAAAACATGGGAATTTTATTTGATAAATTCCTTCCAAAGTGGAATTATAGGGTGGTTCCAGAGAAGAAAAAACAGGAAGTTATTTAGTACGTGTTACTAATCTTAACATTCACTATTCTTTATACATTTATTTTTGGGTATCATTATCTGATAGCTGGAAATTTTGAATTTATGTGGTATGTTGGAATTTTAGTGTTATTGGTTTTGGGAGTTATTTTAGTTCATAAAAAATATAATTATCCTTCATTAGTATTATTTGGGGCAAGTTTATGGGGATTTTTGCATCTACTTGCAGGATGGTATAAAATTGGCGAGAGCGTTTTATACGGCTATGTTTTTTGGCCAGTGCTAGTCACGGATAATCCAGAACTAGTACTTTTTAAATTCGATCAGTTTATGCATCTTTATACTTACTTTGTTATGATCTTCTTAATTTACTATGTTATTAAGAATTATTTTGTTGAAAACCATAGTAGAACCATGATTAGTGTATTCTTAATTATCTCTGCAATGGGAATTGGAGCGATTAATGAGATTGCTGAATATATTCCAGTGTTGATAGCAGATAATACGGGAGTTGGAGGATATCATAATACTTTGCTTGATTTAATCTTTAATGCTGTTGGAGCCATATTTGGAGTGATTGTTCTTAGGTTAAAAGGAGCCTTTAAATAACAAAATCCTTTTTTATTAGAAAGATGATAAACATATTTTATTTCCTGGGAATTGTTGGATTGCTGTTAATTATATTAGGAATCTTGATTAAACCTAGAAATAGAAATGTAAGAGATATTTTGTATATCATTGGGGGTTTGTTTTTGTTAGGATATAGCTTGTTTATCAGAGATTATATTTTTATTGTTTTGCAGGTCGTTTTTGTTATTGTTGCTATTGTTGATTTAGTTAGGTTGAAGAAATAAATCACCAATTATATGCGAAAGGTCTTTCATAACCTTTTTCAACCATTGCTTCATGAAGTTGAGTTTCCATTCTAAAACTTTCTACTAGTAGTGAATAGTGTATAAATTCGTTAAGGTTTTTATGGTCTATCTCTCCGAGTGGTTTAATTCCCAATAATTCAAGAGCTTTTTCTACTTCATCCGGTGATGAACGAAAATAAATCCCCTTACCATAATAAACAATTTTAACTATTTCCCCATATCTTTGTAGATCAAGTTTGTCTTCTAGAGCATCTTCAAAATCTCTTTTGCATAGTTCAATGTCTACATTACCATTTCCAATATAAAGATCTTTTAATGTTTTATTATCCACTGATGCCTTGCCAAAAGCATTTTTCCCATTAATAAATGGCAGTGTATAGTGCAGATTTTTACCACCTTCTATTAGTTTTTCTTCGTTGTAAATTCTGCTAAGCCATGCTCTGCCAATTACATCTCTTGTGAAGTAACCAAATTCGTAACTAGATCTTAAAGGCAAATTATCATATGCTTCATTCCACTCAGCTTCTTTTAAGTTAATCTCATCGTCATCCTTGTGCCTTTCTTGAAGTTTCCCAGTCAAAACATCTTCTAAAACTTCGTTAGGAATATCTGATGATGCTACATCTTGCCACCCTCTTTCCCCTAGTAATTTAGAAAATAAATCTATTTCGCCTTCTAAATCCTTCCTACTAATTTCTATAGGCTCACCAAGATAAGAAGTGTACATTTGGATTTCTCCTTCGTTAAATTGGTGTTGTTCTATCATCTTATTTTAAATTATTATTAATGATATTTAGACTATTGCTGTCTCTAGAAAGACAAAACCTTATAAATATCGATATCTTAAACTGGATATGAATAAAGAGACATTAAAGCAGATAGGATTTTTAGATGGTGAAATAGAAGTATATAAAAGTCTACTTAGGTTGGGTCCTTCCTTAGTTAGTAAAATTCATCAAGAAGCGGGCTTACATAGAACCCACATCTATGATTTGTTAGAAAAATTAAAAGAAAAAGGACTTGTTAGTGTTTTCATTCAATCTGGGAAAAAACATTTTAAGGCAGTAAATCCATCAAGAATTCTTTCCTATATTGATGAAAGAAAAAGTGTTGTGAAGGAATTTTTACCTGAATTAGAGAAAATAATGAAAGCTGATAAAGAAGAAACTTCTGTTGAGTTATTTAAAGGGAAAGAAGGATTAAAAACAGTTTTGCAAGAGGTTCTTAAGGTTAAGAAAGACTATTCTGTTATGGGCTCAATAAAACAATTTGAGAATATTTTAGAGTTTGCTCTTCCTTCTTTTCTTAAACAAATAGAAAAATTAAAAATAAAAGAAAGAATATTGTCGGATAAAAAAGAGAAAATAAAGAAAATAAAAACTGGCAGGTATAAATATTTAGATTATGGATATTTATTTCCCTCTAGTTTCTGGATTTACGGAAATAAAGTTGCTATATTTGTTTGGCATCTACCGTATTTTGTTATAGTTATCGATAATAAATCTGTTGCTGAAACTTACCAAAATTATTTTGAGTTTTTTTGGAGATTAGCTAAAGGATGAAAATAGAAGTTGATATAAGTGGAAATATGAAATTCGTATACAGGAATTCTGTTATGGCGTTCTCTACAAAGGATGGCAAGATTAAAAATACTGTACTTTTAAATAAGAAGTTGAAAAGATGGATTATAATAAAATACAAATCAAGAATTAAGAATATAAAAGAGCAATTGCATTGTATTATGATTTTTTATTGTATTAAAGATCATATTGATAAAATATCAGAAATGAAGATTTGCCCAGATATCTCTCCGTATAAAATGAATCAATATCTTAGATTATACTTACCGGAGGATTATTTTCATAAGATTAGAAAAAGGATAGTTCCTGTAACTCATGAATCTCTCGCTCATAAAATAGCTTACAGAACTTACAAAAGGAGGGAGAAACCTAGTTTAATATTGACCAAAGATATGATCTTAGAATTGCTACTTAAAAAAGTAAAGGCTGACCAGTAAAGACTAGAGTTTCCCATGCTTGTGTCCGGGTTTGGTTATTAACTGGACTCCACATAGCAACCTTTACATAATGTACAATATATAATAAATATATAAAACTTTCTGTACTGTTAATTTGAAGGAAAAAGTAATGATAAAGAGGAAAAAATATGCCAAAAAATAGTGATTTTTTGGACCTCTTAAATTTCAAGCGAAATATCTCAAACAAATCATTTTATGTTGATGAAAATGGGAATTAAAGTTTATTTCTTTTCTTATACCCTCTAACCATGTTCCTTATAGATTCAACAGTTCTAATGGGCTGCCTATCATGATATTCCTTATTAACTTCGGGTGTAATTAACTGATAATTAGAACGCCCCTTATTAGTTCCCATACATAAGATTATTAAAGATTGTTCATAAGCAAATTTATCTTCATCTACTAAACAGATACTACCATCATGCATCCTATCTCCGGCCCTTATTATAAGTATTTTTCCTTGAGTTATTGCTCCCTTACGTCCATTATTACTATGCTGTTCTGATGTTAAATTATGAACTCCCAACCCTTCTTCATATACCTTTTTACCTCCTTTTTTTCCAGCTTCTCCCGCATCATTAACTCTCTGCTCTAAAGATCTCCCAAAAATGCCCGTACCATCATTACGACTCTTCTTACCATTCTTGCTGCCATTCATCTCATTATGTTTTTTTCTCAATCCTTCTATTTCTTCTTCTTCAAGTAATCCAGAATATGATGATATTCCAAAGCCCCCTTTATGTCCTATTAAAGCACTATGAACGTCATTTGCTACAATATCTACCTCCCCTTCTTTTTCATGTAACTCATTACATATCGTACTGGCAAACATACCGGATCTATATAAATTAGCGATATAAGGATATCTATTTCGTAAATATCTTCCTTTCTTAATCTTTTTCCTAATCGCTCCAAATTGTCTTACAGAAAGTTCCATAAAAATACTATTTATTATTCATTTTTAAAACTTATGAAATCGCATATTTATCAAATTTCTTAACTTTTAATCCAGGTCGCTTATTTTAACCCCACCTTCTTCAGCAGGACTTACTTTAATATAATCTGCTGATTTAATTCCGGGTTTAAAAGTATAAAGTATATATCTGCTTCCAATAAACTCTTCTGCACCTATTAATTTTGCTAATTCAATCCCCACATTGTCCTTATCAGGGTTTTTTATATTTCCAAATATTGAGCAAGAAATTGCAGTACAAGAAGAAACACTTTTAAGATTTAATTGTATTTGTTTTTTCTCTTTATCAGAAATATCCCTTAAATCCTCTGCAGTTATTCTTTTTCCAGCTTTTGGACTTAATCTTTCAGGATGTCCATGCATAAAAAGAAACATTTTATCAAAGCTTTTTCCCTCAGCGGGCTTTTTTAATTCTTCCTTAAAATCATCAAAATCTCCTACTACTCTAAACTCAATTGTATATCTTTGTTTTTCTTCGCCTTTAAAAATAATTTCATTTTCATGTTTTCTTTGAGAGTATTTATGCCACCTCAGAATGTCATTTTCTACCTCTCTTTCAAGCTCTATAAGATCTTTTTCTTCGACTAATGGTCTAGCTAAGATATCTTTAAGAACTACGTCTCCTAAAACTTCATCACTCGAGATTTTTCCTGTTAAAGGATCTATTATTGTTCTTTTCTGCTTTCTACCAACTACCGGATCAAAAACATCTCCCTTAAAACCTGAAATAACCAAATAATTCTTTGTAGGGTATTCTTCTGCTTTGTGATTATCTCCATTATACTCCCAACTCCATAATTTACCATCTTCTGAACGAAACATTGTTCCAATATCAATATCCAAAGAATTTCCCATGCCTTTCAATAAAGGTTTATCTTTAGTGAAGACGATCTCGCTTCTGAATTTATTATCATCAAATAAGAATATCTGAACGCCACTGCCATCATCTATTAATTCTTGATTAATAAAATGAATATCATCAGAAGAAACAGTTAGGATTAATTGATTGTCATTGGTAGAAAAAATATCTAGGCCTCCATTATATATTACAGAACTGATTGTTTCAGGAACGTTCAAATTGTGGGATCGCAAAATCTCTTCTTTTACAACTTGTTTCTCATTTTTTAAAAATATAGTGTTATCACTTATTTTTCCACTAAATCCTTCAATTTTTAAATCTGCAAAATCCTCTCCCTTAGAAGGGGATATAAAAAAATATTTATTAGTATAATACATAGCTCCATTAAACTCGCCAACTTTATCTTTATCTCTATAAATTTCAAAAGTATTGCCTTCTCCATTTATTGTTGGTAAATCTTCTCCAAAATCTAAGGTGACTATTCCTTTATTTGGTTTTATCATGATATCTCCAGTTTCATAAAATTTCCTATATACCACATACTCTTTTGCATCAGGATCTAAACCGTACATAATTTCTTCAGAGGTAGTAAATTTATTTGTTGAAGAATCATAGTTTATTTCAGAACCACTAATTATTAAATCAAAAGGATCGTTCCTTAGACTAAATGTTAATGGTTTTGTAATTCTAAAAGCTTTAACATCTGCATTAGTTATACTTTTAATTCTTCCATTTTCTACTTCAATAATCCCATTACTAAATTCATGCCTTTTGTTATTTATCTCAGTTATCTCTCCTCCCTTTCCCCTCATTTCAATTTTCCCATTATAATCAGTAGTTAAGACGACAGATCCTTCATCAACAATAATATCTCCTGTGTCCTTTTTAGCAATCAATTCTTCAGTAACAGTAAGGGAAGAATCTTTTGTTTGAGCACTAGCTATTATCAAAGATATCAAAATCGTGGATATCAAGATAAGATTAACCTTCAGTTTTGTTTTCATTTTCATATAATGAGCTAAAATCATATTTAATGGCAAAAGACAACACATAGGGTTTATCGAGAAGTTTTAATCTGTCAAATGTTAAGGTATAAATGATGTCATCATAGGTAAGATAGGAATATTGTATATTAATCTTCTCTTCATAAGATAAAATTCCCAAATATCCCATAGGAATATAATTGGGGTTTTCGTCTTGTTCTTTAATAAATTCGTAAGCAATATTATAAACTTTTTTAAAATCAAAATCGACCCCTGTTTCAAAACCCTCAATATTAACGGTATAATTTCCTTTTTTGATGATTAGAGGATACTCTAAAAAAATGTTAACAGATCCTTCACTAGATTTAATTGAAATTTCTTTTTCTCCAGTTTCTCTTATATTATGGTCTATAAAGATTTTAAAGTCATTTATACATTCTTCAAAATAAGCTCCTGAATAATTAGCTATAATTTTTTCAGATTCATCCAAGGAAGAAATCCTACTCTCTCCTTGATAATAGTAGTAAGGAACATTAAAATAAGTTAGATTTCTAAAATCATCTGAATTGTCATAGATTATTCCCTGAGTTCCAAAAAATCTTAAACTTTTTATTAAACTTTCATCTAAACAAGATATAATATAATTATTTATTGTATTTATCACAATCTGATTCTTATTATTACTATGATAATCAAAACTTAAAAAAGTTATGACTACAAACATTATAAGAATCCCTATAATTATAAATATTGTAGCCTGACCTCTTTTCATAAAAACTCTAAGAGGATAGTGTTTATAATGATTTCCACAAATAAAAAACAGACAAGATTTCCCCTACATTTCCTGAACTAAAAACAAGAATTATTGCTGGTTCAGGCTGCTATCTTCTCATTCTCCCTAATCAATTTCCCATTTCTAGATTTTCTTTTCAGCCTAATCTCTTCTCGCTTCGCCTCAACAGAAACTTCTCTTCCCAAACTTTCATACTTCTGCCTCAGCTTCTTAACAATCACTAGCTTTTGTCTCCCTATTTGTTGAGAAGGTAGCAAACCTAAAGCCTTAAGTCCTTTATTAATTTGCTTTTGTAATTTAGGTACAAGTGAACCAAACAAGGGGTGAACTTCTTCTTGATCTAAATAATGGTTCTCGTAAGAAATTGATTTATTTATCTTAGGGGGATATGCCTCATCTCCCTTAATAGTCATATATTCTGGTTTCATCACAGTTTTTCTTCTCAAGAGCCCTTTGCAAATAAGTTCAAGTTTTACTTTACCTAACAAAACAAGATTCATTGCAACCCCTTTTATCATCATTTTTGCAGAATAAGTTAGCTCCATGCCAAGACTAATCCTGTCTAATTCCAAGCCTTCAACAATTTCCTTATACAATTTATCTTCTCTTTTCTTTTTTTCTTCATCTAAAGAATCCTGTCCATCTACATTCTCAGAATAAATCACTCCATATTGTGAAGGATTAAATCAACAATCCCCCACTCACTTCGTTCGTTCCGCAGCAAGCTGCGGGGTATGTGAACTAAATTCAAAAAGAGTTAACTGATTAATATCCCTTCCCTGACTCTTAACATATTTTTTGACCTCATCTAATCCTCTTCCATCTCCAACTGTATCAATATGTCCTCCATCAGTCCAAAACTCTCCACCCCATAATTCCTCTTCTTTTATTTTTGAAAACTTCTTAAAAGTCTGAATCGCTAAAATACTTTTGCAAATCTGCATGATTCTCGAAGGTGCATATCTTGGAGCACCCTCAACTACGATATGAACATGATCTTCTTCATAACCAAGAGCATCAAAAAACAAATAATATCTTTTCTCGATCTCCTTGCAAACCCCTTTCATAAGCTCAAATATTTTAGAGGTTATTAATCCCTTTCTGTATTTCACTACAAAAACCATATGATATCTTATCCTATAAGAACAATGAGCAGCTTTCCTAACATTCATAACATTTACTAGCTACTTAAACTCATAAAGCTATCGCAGCAAGCTGCGGGGTAAACCCCAAAGAGGAATATAGAAAGAAAGAGTAAGAGCGACCCTCCATCCTACTAACTGCCTCCAGTTCAGAGAATAAAAATTTTCTGACTATCCAAATTTTACAATTTGGACAGGGCAGGGTTCGTCAGGTCGCTTTCCTCTTAATATATGATAAAGTTAAAAAGTATATAAAACTTTCCTTACTATTAATCTGAAAGAAAAGGGTAAGTAAAATGCCAAAAAATAAGTCGAAAGGAAGTAAGGTTGAGAGAGAATTATTTAGTATGTTTGTTGATAATTCTTATAGGGCTGTTCGAGTTGCGGGGAGTGGGATGATGGAGAATGCTGATTGTGACATCATAGCTGGTAAAAAGGGAAAGAAGTATTGTATTGAAGTTAAAGCTAGTAAAAAACCTGTCAAGTATATTACTAAAGATCAAGTAGAGAGGTTTATTATCTTCTCAGATATTTTTGGATTGAGGCCTGTTATTGCTCTCAGATTTAATAGAGAGGGATGGTTTTTTATTAAGCCCAAGGACTTGAAAGACTCTGGAAAGAATTTTGTTATAACATTGGAGAAAGCTAGGAAAAAAGGTAAGAGGTTCTCGCAGTTTTTTTAATGGAAGGAGTTGGTTCATTTATTGGTTCGGAATAACCTCCACTTAAAGGCATCATGATACTGCCTTCCTCTTCGAAGCAAATACTAGATACTTTTATCTGTAATCCAGTTACCTTTCTTTTTAC